>CAYMJH010000007.1:0-43310 GCA_964390385.1 uncultured Bacteroidales bacterium
TTTTGCTGAAGGTTGGAAAAAAACAGTTTGTGCCACAGTGGAAATGCCGAAGGTCAGGATCAGCCAGGCGACAAACTGGGTGAGGCCGGTCAATCCAATCCCGATGATCTTTCCCATCATCAGCTGGAATGGGGTAACAGAAGAAATGATGACCTCAATGATACGGCTCGTTTTCTCCTCCAGTACACCCCTCATTACCTGGGAACCGAACATGAAAATGAAAAGATAAATCAGAAATCCACCGGCATAACCCAAACCGCGCTGTACGTCCGTTGCATCCTCACCGCCTTTCTGCCAGTTTTTCCAGTCAATGCGTTTCAGGTTCACCTTGGTTTCAAAAGACTGGATGGCATCAACTTTAATATTATTGACGATGAGCTTGTTATTGAACAAATGCTTTTCGATGGCCTTGGAAATATGGATTTCCATGCCCAGTGAAGGAGGCTTCCTGTAATAAAAATCAACGGCAGACTCCCTCCCGGCTGAGATCATTTGCTGGCCCAGAAAAAGCACTCCGTCATAAGATCCTCCCTCGTATGTTTTCAGTACATCCTGCAACCGTGCATTGTTCAGGTAAATAAACTTCATGTTTTCCTTATCGGGAATTACATCCCGGAAAAATTGCAAGGAATCGGGAACCGGCCGGCCAGTGGCATCGTATTCCACCACGGCAATGGTTTTGACGTCATTGTCCTCAAGGGTAGTGAGTTGTCCCGGCACTATGATAAGGGCTGCAAAAAGGAGGGGACCGAGAATGGTCATCACAATGAATGACTTCTTCCTGACGCGGGTGATATATTCTCTGGTGATGATAAGGAGTATCTTTTTCATGGGACAGGGTTCATTAGTTATTTTGTGATTCCACTACATGAATAAACACTTCATTCATGCTGGGAATAACTTCATTAAAGGAAGTGATCTCAGCCAGCGGGAGTATTCGCTGCAATATCTCATTCCGTGATATGCCTCTGTTTGCCTTGATTTTCAGTACACTACCGGATTTTCCCGTACTGTGGTCCGTCACCTCTAAATCTCCGTTTATCAGGGCAATGATTTTTTCGGGATCTCCCTGAAGTCCGATTTCAAACAGGTTGGATTTATGCTGCATCCGTATGTTGTGCACATCACCTTCAAGGATGGTCCTGGCTTTATTGATCAGGGTTATGTTATCGCACAACTCTTCAACAGAACCCATGTCGTGGGTAGAGAAGAGGATGGTAGCCCCTTGCTTTTTCAGGGTCAGTATTTCATTTTTCAGCAGGTTGGTGTTGATCGGATCAAAACCGCTGAAAGGCTCATCAAATATCAGGAATGCAGGTTGGTGCAGGATGGTGACAATAAACTGGACCTTTTGCTGCATGCCCTTGGAAAGTTCTTCCACTTTTTTGTTCCACCAGGCCTGAATTTCAAATTTTTCAAACCAGTATTTCAGCTTTGCGAGGGCATCGTGCTTGCTCATTCCCTTGAGCTGAGCAAGGTAAAGGGCCTGCTCCCCCACCTTCATCTTTTTATACAATCCTCTTTCTTCAGGCAGATAACCAATATGAACAACATCATCAGAGGAAAACTTCCTCCCCCTGAAAAACAGCTCTCCTTCATCAGGTGCTGTAATCTGGTTGATGATCCTCAGCAGGGTGGTCTTTCCGGCGCCGTTGGGTCCCAGCAAACCATAAATGCTTCCTTCGGGAATGCTGATTGAGACACGGTCGAGCGCTACCTGAGAAGAATAGCGCTTTACGATGTTATGAACGGTAAAGAATTCGTTTTGGGGCATGATGATGAAGAAGAAGTTAGAAGTTAGAAGTTAGAAGTTAGTAGAGAGTGTTGAGTTTTACGGTCCTTTATGATCTATAGAAAAAGCAATGTTATAAAAATTAACTGTTTTTTTCTTTTCTTCCTACTAAATTCTAACTTCTGACTTCTAACTACTTCTTATTCAAAATAATTCCTCATCCGGTCAAAAAAAGTATGGTCTGCTTTACCTTTTACCGGCTTGAAGTTGGGGGATTCATCGAGTTTTTCCAGCGTTTTTCTTTCTTCCCTGGAGAGGTTCTCCGGAATATAGACGTTTATGCTAACCAGCAAATCCCCGTGACCGTAACTGTTGACTTCAGGTAAACCTTTACCTCTCAGTCTTAATATTTTACCGGGCTGTGTGCCGGGTTCAATTTTTATCTTCACCCTTCCGTCGATGGTAGGGACCTCAATCTGGCCTCCCAATGCAGCCTGAGCTATAGAAAGATTCAGGTTAAACAGCAGGTCATTCCCTTCTCTGATAAGATCGGGATGTTCTTCTTCCTCTATGATGACCAGCAGGTCGCCATTAACCCCTCCGCGTCTGGCTGCATTGCCCTTGCCGCTGACAGAGAGTTGCATTCCTTCTGCAACTCCGGCAGGTATCTTTACGGGGATGACTTCCTGACCCCTGACCACGCCCTCACCGGCACATTTGGTGCATTTCGATTTGATGATCCTGCCCTGGCCTTCGCACGAAGGACATACCTGGGTGGTGGACATCTGTCCCAGAAAAGTGTTGGTAACCCGGGTTACGTGACCTGAGCCACGACAGGTTGTACAGGTGGTGAAAGCATTGCTTCCTGAAGCTCCGGTGCCGGAACACTCATCACATACGACATATTTCGAAACCTTCAGCTTCTTTTCAACCCCCTTGTTGATTTCTTCAAGGTTAAGCTTCACCTTTACCCTGAGATTGGTGCCTTTGGTCACGCGCCGGCCGCTTTCCCTGGTCCTGCCGCCAAAACCGCCAAAACCGCCAAAACCGAAATCCCCGAATATGTCGCCAAACTGGGAGAAAATATCCTCAATGGTCATGCCATGTCCGCTAAAGCCTCCGTTGGCACCGCCAACACCTGCATGCCCAAACTGGTCATAACGCGCACGTTTCTGCTGATCGCTTAGTATCTCATACGCTTCAGCGGCCTCCTTGAATTTTTCCTCGGCTTCCTTGTTTCCGGGATTCCTGTCGGGATGATATTTCAGGGCCTGCTTGCGGTAAGCCTTCTTGATCTCCTCCTGTGATGCTCCTTTGGAAACTTCAAGTATTTCGTAATAGTCTCTTTTAGCCATTCGCTGCGGGATTGTTAAACACAAATGCCTGAATCATATTTCATTGTGAGTTTTGATCCTGTCATTCTCCGACCACAACCTTTGAAAAACGTATCACCTTATCATGCAGGATATATCCCTTTTCAACCACATCGATGATCTTCCCTTTCTGATCTTCGGTAGGAGTCGGCACAGTAGCCACTGCCTCATGAAGATCGAAATTGAAAGGTTCATTCAGGGCGGCAATCTCCCTGATCCCCTGCTGCTGAATGAAATCGTTGAAATGATTGTATATCAATACCACGCCCTCCTTCAGGGCTGTTACATCATTGGACTGGTCCATGGCTTTTAGTGCCCTTTCGAAATTGTCGATGACGGGCAGGATCCTTTTAAGCACCTCATCACCGGCTGTCTTGATCAGCTCCGACCTTTCCTTCAGGGTACGCTTCCGGTAATTGTCAAATTCAGCGACGAGCCTGAGATACTTGTCATGAAGTTCATTGTATTTTTCTTCTCCGGCCTTTAAGGCTTCCTTAATCTTGTCTTTTTCATGCGCCTTATGCTCATGTGCTTTGCCGGTTTCATGCTGGTCGTCCGACCCGTGAACGGTTTCATGAGGTTGTTTCTTCCCGGTATGATGTTCTTCGCCTTCGGGCCTGGGAGGGTGTTTTGTTTTGGTTTGCTTTCTTTCCGTTTGTTCCTTGCTCGTCATGATCACAATCTAAAAAATGATTTTTATTTGTTCCGTTGTATGCTCAAATTGCCTGCCAAGATTGAAAAACCGACAAATTGACATGTATTTGATAGGATATAGTGTAATCAGGTATCGGTTGTGGGTTGTGGGTTGTCGGTTGTCGGTTGTCGGCCTGCCTGCCGTCAGGCAGGTTGTCTTTTATCTTTTGTCTTTGTTCTTTTATCTAAAATCTTGGCTCTTGGCTTAAAAAAAAAGCTCTCCGCAATCCTTCCATTGCCTGAGAGCTGTCTTTTGTTCCTGTAGCCCGTAGGGGAATCGAACCCCTGTTACCAGGATGAAAACCTGACGTCCTAACCCCTAGACGAACGGGCCATTTGTAATTGCTCAATTTTGGGATTGCAAAAATAAAACAAATTTTCTTCCGGCCAACACGATTCCGAAAAAATTTTTCCATTGACCCTGTCTGACAGAATCTTTAACAATCTTGGTTCCTGGCTCCTGGTTCTTGGCTCTTGACTCTATATTAAGAATACTTCCAGCTGACGCGGATTTCGGTTACCTTGTCTCCGCGGGTCAGGGATTTGTTGAAATCAACCTTAACGGTATGAACGCCATGGATTTCCATGGCTTTTTCAATCCAGCCGGCAATACGGTTTTCAATCACAGGATGAGGTTCTTCAAACCGCGAGATCTGTAATACAACCCAGTCGTCGCCTTTGTCAACAACTTCCATGCTGGAAGGCTGGTAATAGGTTGAAAAAATTTTGCCGGCCTTGCTGATAATAAAGAAGGGAGATGCAGCCTTGATGAAAAATTTATAAAGACCGGTAAGAGCCACTTCGGCACTGTGCCTCCCGCATTGCCAGGCTCCCTTTAGCGGATCGTCATAAAACATCTCCCCCAGCTTTTCGGTAGGAATGATGGCCGCTTCTTTCATCGGATACCAGTTCGAGGGAAGCACGGGATCCGTAAAGATCCTCCTGGAGTCATCAGGCAATGATTCAAGCCAGTTGCTATACTTGTCGCCATGATTCCTTTTAACATATTCAGGAATTGACTTTACTGCAGAACCTTTTATTTCCATAGAAGAAGTAGTTAGAAGTTAGAAGTTAGAAGTTAGTAGATTGAATATTAATATTTTAAGTTTGGTTTGGCTGCAATAATTGAGTGAAATGATCCATTGTCAGTTCCAGGTTATGGTGATTTCCGTAACCGGATCCCCTTTTGCGAGCGATTGGGTGATTTCCACCCGGGCCGCCCTTAGACCCTGTATTTCAAGTGCCCTTTCAATCCATCCCCCGATCCGGTTCTCTATGACTCCTTCCGGATCTTCAATCCGGCTGATATGGACTTTGGCACGGTCTGGTCCCGACTCCGCCAGTTGAAAACCTACCGGCCGGTAAAAGGTTGTCAGGATACGGCTTCCGGTGGAAACCACCATCCTCGAGGGGGTGGCCATGAGAAAAAACCTGTAAATGCCTTTCAGGGTTATGTCTGCAGCGAATCTGCCGCATGCCCATGAAGCCTTTTTGACATCCCCGTTGTAGGCAATCCGGCCCAATACCTCAGTAGGCAAAACGGCTGCATCATGTAAAGGATACCAGTCCGCGGTTTTGATGGTGGTCTTATGGATGGCCGAAGCGTTTGAAGGAAGCCTGGATAACCATTCATTGAATTGATCCGGGAATTCTGTCTTTACATATTCCTGGATGCTTTTGACTGCAGATCCCTTGATTTCCATATTAAATGCATTAAATCCTGATGATAAACTAAAATTAAGGATTTTTGCTGATTATCCAATCCGCAAGCTTTTTTACATCCATGCCTGAAAAACTTCCCGAGCTCATCAAAAGCAGTACCGTTCCCTCCCACGACTGTGCATGCAAGTGTTCAGAAAGTTCAGCGGTTGAAGTGAAAACGATCAACCTATCGCGGCCAAACGCCTCCTTCACTTCGGCAGGCGATAGTTCTTCAAGTCTTTTATGAGTTACGGTTTCAGGGTTATAATAAACCAGGGCCACATCGGCACTGTCCATGGTGCCCCTGTATTCCCGGAGGAATGACTTCGTAAGGCTGCTGAAGGTGTGCAATTCAAGGCAGGCGACAAGTTTCCGGCTGCGGTACTGTTCCCTGACCGCCCTGATGGTAGCCCCGACCTTGGAAGGGGAATGGGCAAAATCAAGGTATATGGCAGTATCGGCATTGCCCGCCAGCTGCTGAAGTCGTTTTCCGGCTCCCGTGAAACTTCCGATCGCATGGTAAAATTGTTCCCGGGTAACGCCCAGGTTTTCGCAGACCAGCAATGCACCACTGATATTCTGCAAATTATGATGGCCGAAGATGGCCAGGGGCAGCTTTCTCTTCCCGTCAAGCAACCAGGTCTTTTCCTTTTCCACGCGGTAGGCATGGGTCTGATAGGGTATCTTGCGGGCCGGTGAAGAGGATTCTTCCACGATTTGCTTTAAATCCCCGTCATCCGCATAATAGAAAAGCAGCCCGTCGGCCGGCAGTTGATCGATGAAAATCCTGAATTGTTGCTTGTAAAGGTCATAGGTCGGAAAAACGTTTACGTGATCCCATGCAATGCCGCTGATCAGTGCAATATGAGGCTTATAAACGTGAAATTTCGGTCGCGGGTCCAGTGCCGAAGCAAGGTATTCGTCACCTTCAAAAACAGCTACAGCCGCTTCGTCGTCGAGGCTTACCATGTTGTCAAAGCCTTCTATCCGCGAGCCGACAAGGTAATCAAAATGAATACCGTTGGTTCGCAGCACATGCATGATCATTGAGGTAATGGTTGTCTTTCCGTGGCTTCCGGCGATGACAACCCGCCTTTTATGCAGGGTTTTTTCCAACAGGTATTCCGGATAGGAATATACCCTGATACCCAATCTCAATGCACGTGACAGCTCCGGATTATCGTTGCGGGCATGCATTCCGAGTATCACTTCATCGATGTCATTCGTAATCTTTTCCGGGAACCAGCCCGGATTTTCCGGTAACAGTCCATGCCCGGCGAGACGTGAACGTGAGGGTTCAAAAATCTCATCGTCGGAACCGGTTACCCTGTGCCCTTTATTCTTCAGCGCAATGGCCAGCGCGTGCATGGCTGCCCCTCCGATGGCTATGAAATGAATGCGTAACGGTTTCATACTAAAAGCTGTAATGCTGCATACCCGCCTAATATACATGTTTTGAACAAAATATTGCTATCTTTCAGGGTGTTTATATGAACCAAACCGCTTTTTAACGGTTATTACCAAAAACATACATCCGTATCCATGATGACAACAAAGAGATTTTCACTGTTCCACTTTTCCACCTTTCCACTCTTTCACCTCCTCCATCTTACTCCCTAAATTTCCCTGACCCATGAAGCTCCATGTGATCAATACCGGCAACTTCAAGCTCGATGGCGGCGCCATGTTTGGCGTGGTTCCGAAAAGCCTGTGGCAGCAAGCTTATCCTGCTGACGGGAATAATATGTGTAACCTGAGCCTCCGATGCCTTGTCGCGGAAACCGGTGATCATACCATACTGATCGATGCAGGCCTTGGCACCAAACAAGATGAAAAATTCCTGAATTTTTATTACCTCAACGGCAATGATTCTCTTGAACGGTCTTTGCAGGCTGCCGGTCTGACCAGGGAAGACATAACGGATGTGATTCTGACCCATCTGCACTTTGACCATTGCGGAGGAGCTGTTGATTATGATGCTGACACCGGCACTTACAAACCAGCCTTCCCCAATGCCGTTTACCGGGTCAGCAGGGATCAGTGGGAATGGGCTCTCCGCCCCAATCCGCGGGAGAAGGCCTCCTTTCTGAAAGAAAACTTCCTGCCGCTGATGGATCACGACCGGTTGCATTTGATCGAAAACCCCTCCCTTTTGTTTCCCCAGGTTGAAATCAGGCTATTTTACGGCCATACCGCCGGTATGGCCGTGCCTGTCATTCATCCGGGCAGAGATAAAACCCTGGTATATGCAGCGGATTTGTTTCCCACCACTGCCCACCTACCGGTTTCCTGGGTATGCGGATATGATACCCAACCCCTGGTTTCCATGAAAGAACGGGAGGATTTTTTGAATGAAGCCTGTGAAAAGAATTACACTTTGTTCTTCGAACATGATCTCCTTACCGAGTGCTGCACCTTAAAACAAACCCCTAAAGGTGTCAGGGCAGACAAAAAGCTTTCGCTGCAGGAATTCCTGTCATCCTGAGCCACTGAATATAACCTCCGTCAATCGTTTTATGAACGGCAGGAAGGTCGTGATAAACAAAACCATGCTTATTCCTGCATCCAGATATACCCAGCGCACAGCCTGGTCATGCCTCAGATAAAACAAAGCAAACACAGGCCTCATCAGCAATTGCAGCACGAAAAACAGGAAGAGACGGGGTCCGTGCTCATTGTATTCCCTTGCCGAACGGATCCGTCCCCTGATAAGTTCGGAAAAACTGCGCGAAAGGCCTGAGCTGATATCTTTCCTTTGATGAAGGATCTCCATGGAGCTGGGAACGGGATAATGGTTTCCCGATGCGGAAAACAAAGCGGAATACATCAGGATGCACCCCGCAATAATAAAAAAAATAACATTGATGATAACATAAGGGGGGAAAGTAAATCGCTGTAACCGGTGTATCAGCGTTTTCACGGTTATTCGACTCCTTCAAGTGCTTTCAGGGTATCCTCCAGAGCTTTTGTTTTATCCTGCTGGTTTTTGTCTGTGATCTCCACTTTCACCTCAATGTCATTTTCAAGGTCTTCCAGTATTTCTTCGGTATCCTGCCCCAAATCTTCCAATACCTCATCCAGATCCCCTTGCTTTTTTAATTCATGGAACACCTTTTTAATGATGGGAGATGTCCTGTTAATGGCTATCCCCCAGAAGAAAGCGAATGAAAATCCCAGGATCGAGCAAACCAGTGCAGCAATGATCAGGCCTTTGGGACCATTACCCCGGCCTGCCTGAGTAAGGGCAATGGCACTTAAAACGATGCCTACCGCGCCAAAAACCAGGGCGATAAAAAAGGTGCAGGGGATGATACCCAGGGGTATGGCCATTACACCCAGGATCAGGCCGGCTATGCCAAGGCCTTGTCCGGTGGTCGACTGCTGTTCGTTCATGGCAAAATATTTCTCACTAAATTAATACTATTGAATCGTATTTTGATCACCCGTACTGAGAAAAATTTCAGGGATTCTTAATCGAGCAGTACCTCCAGGATTTTCCTTGCCGCTGCAGAAACAGACGAACCTGGTCCAAAGATGCCGACCACCCCCGACCTGTATAAATAGTCGTAATCCTGGTGTGGTATTACGCCTCCCACGATGACCATGATGTCTTCACGGCTCATTTTTTTCAATTCGGCGATGACCTGGGGAACCAGGGTCTTATGCCCTCCGGCCAGGCTTGAAACACCCAGCACATGCACGTCATTTTCAACGGCCTGCCTTGCCGCTTCATTGGGAGTCTGAAACAGAGGTCCTATATCCACATCAAAGCCAATGTCGGCATATCCTGTGGAAACCACTTTGGCCCCGCGATCATGCCCGTCCTGTCCCATTTTAGCGATCATTATGCGGGGTTGCCGTCCTTCCCGTTCGGCAAACCGGCTGCAAAGCTGACGTGCAACTTTAAAATCCGGATCGGTGATTGATTCGGATGAATATATTCCGGAGATGGACCTTATCACTGCTTTATAGCGGCCGCAGACTTTTTCAACCGCATAGGATATTTCGCCAAGGGTAGCCCTAAGTTTTGCCGCCTCAACGGATAATTCAATCAGGTTACCGGTTCCGTTTCTTACGGCATCGGTCAGCCGGTCGAGTGCGCCGCTCACGGCAACATTGTCCCGCTCAGCTTTAAGTTTTTCAAGCCTGGTGATCTGGGATTGCCTCACGGCACTGTTATCCACCTCAAGGATGTTGATGGGATCTTCTTTTTCGAGTCTGTACTTATTGACCCCCACAATGATATCTTTTCCTGAATCGATGCGGGCCTGTTTACGCGCGGCGGCCTCTTCGATTTTCATTTTTGGAAGCCCGGTTTCAATGGCCTTTGCCATGCCTCCCAGGGCTTCAATTTCCTGAATCAATGCCCAGGCCCGGTGAGCCAGTTCATGGGTCAGGTATTCCACATAATAAGAACCTGCCCAGGGATCGACCGTGCGGGTTATCTGTGTTTCATGCTGCAGATAAAGCTGCGTGTTGCGGGCAATCCGCGCGGAAAAATCTGTCGGCAGGGCAATGGCCTCATCCAGGGCGTTGGTGTGAAGCGACTGGGTGTGTCCGAGGACAGCGGCCATGGCCTCAATGCAGGTACGGGTAACGTTGTTGTAAGGATCCTGTTCGGTAAGGCTCCATCCCGAAGTCTGCGAATGAGTTCGAAGAGCCAGTGATTTGGGATTTTGGGGATTGAACCGGTTCACAATTTTCGCCCATAGCATCCGGGCAGCCCGCATCTTGGCTATTTCCATGAAATGATTCATTCCCACCGCCCAGAAAAATGACAGTCTCGGCGCAAAGGCATCGATATCGAGACCTGCACCCACCCCGGTCCTCAGGTATTCAAGTCCGTCAGCCAGCGTATAGGCCAGTTCTATATCGGCGGTGGCTCCGGCTTCCTGCATATGATATCCCGAAATGCTGATGGAATTGAACTTCGGCATGTTCCGCGAAGTGTATTTGAAAATATCGGCAATAATGCGCATGGAGGTCTCCGGGGGATAAATATAGGTGTTCCTCACCATGAATTCCTTCAGGATGTCATTCTGCATGGTCCCGCTCAGCTCGTCAAGTCCGGCTCCCTGCTCCAGCGCAGCCACGATGTAAAAAGCCATGACAGGCAGCACGGCCCCGTTCATGGTCATTGAAACAGACATCTTATTCAGTGGGATCTGGTCGAAAAGTATCTTCATATCCATCACCGAATCAATGGCTACGCCCGCCTTGCCAACATCACCGACAACCCGTTCATGGTCGGAGTCATAGCCCCTGTGGGTCGCCAGGTCAAACGCCACCGACAAGCCCTTCTGGCCCGAGGCCAGATTTCGGCGATAAAAGGCGTTTGACTCCTCTGCCGTGGAAAATCCGGCATATTGCCGTATCGTCCAGGGCTGCATGGCGTACATCGCGGAATACGGACCCCTCAGGAAAGGCGGAAGGCCTGCCGCATATCCAAGGTGTTCCATCCCTTCAAGATCCTCCTTTGTAAAAACAGGCTTTACCGGTATCTGCTCGGCGGTAATCCATTCACCCCCCGCGACCGTGCCTTGGTTTCCGGAGACATCAGGTCCCGCGGCAGTCCAGGCCATGAAATCAATATGGGTAAAATCAGGTTTCACGGTTCGATGCCCAGTTTAATATGATACTCCTTCAGCGTTTCCAATACGTTGGAACGGATATGAATAAAGTTTTCTACGCCCTGTGCTTTTAGTTCCTCCGTGCAGGGCGGAGATCCCGCCACGACAAGGATAGCCCGGCCGTTTAACTGTTTAAGGGTCTCCGGGGCCAGTGCCGCATATTCCTCATCGGAACTGCACAACACCACCATATCGGCCCCTGCCTCTACGGCAGCCCTCACGCCTTCCTCCGCGGAGGTGAAACCGTTGTTGTCAATGACCTCGTAACCTGCGCAGGCAAAAAAGTTTGAGGCAAACTGCGATCGGGCCAGCCTCATCGAAAGGTTCCCGATGGTCAGCATGAAAACTTTAGGCTTTCGTTTTCCCAGGTCAGTCTTCAAACGCAGTTTTTCAAATTCCCGGGTTCCCCTGTATTGGCGCAGGGGCTCTGTAATCCTTTTATTTTCGTTGCAGCAGCTGCAATCACAATGCCCCTCCCGGCAGTCACAATAATAATTTGCAGACGGTCCGCATCCATCCTCCTCACAGGAGGATGTCTCTCCTTTGCAGGCACAGCAACATTCCGTTGCAAAATCCTGCGGTTTTGTGCCATATTTTTCAGCAAAGTCGGGATATTGATTGGTGCCCACGCTCAATTCACGTCGTGTGGCAAGCGCCAGGTCATGTTGTCGTGCGGAATTTATTACCTGTTCCCGGATAAATCCGCCTTTCATGGCATCGATAAAACCTCCGTGCTGCTGTACGGCAAGAAACAGTTTCCATGATTCAGCTGCAACAGAGTCGGTAAGGCTCTCTATGAAATATGAACCGGCGGCAGGATCAATGACCCTGTCAAAATACGACTCTTCCTTTAAAATGATCTGCTGATTGCGGGCTATCCTTTCCGCAAATTCCGAAGGATTTTCAAAAGTAAGATCAAAAGGCAGGACGGTTAACGCATCGATCCCTGCCAATATGGCCGACATGCTTTCGGTAGTGGTCCGCAGCATATTCACATAAGGATCATAAGTCGTCAGATTCCAACGGCTTGTCTCGGCATGGATAACCATAGGCTCATGGCAGCCCGTATCAAAAGCCTTCAAAATACCGGCCCACAATAACCGGGCCGCCCTGTATTTGGCTATTTCCATGAAATATTGAGGTGAAACGGCAAAATGAAAGACCATTTTTGCCGCTGCCTCCCCTGCAGACAGGCCTTTTTCCGTCAGTATGGAAAGGTATTCCGCACCCATGGCAAGGCCAAAAGCCAGTTCCTGCACTATGGAAGCCCCGGCATTTCCGAAAATGCGGGCATTGATACCGGTGGTTCGTAAACCTGCAACCGTTTTTGTTTCTTCAATAAGCCTTACCAGCATTTCAGAAGACAATGCCTCCGAATCATATGAAAAATTACCTTTCCGGCACAGCCTGCCCAGCGGATCAAAATTAACCGAACCCTTCAGCTGATCCATGGCTGCCTGCAACTTTACGGCATAGTTCACCAGCATCCCGGCCGATCGTTCACAACGGTATCCTGAGAAGTTAATTGCTGTCGTATGCAGCGGTATATGCTGCAACAAACTTTCAAACTCATCCTGTGAAAGGATATGCTTCCTGGTAAAAACAAATTCCAGCGAGGTAATGCCCCTTTCAATTAAAACAAGTGCTTTCAGGTTGGCTTTCGCAACATTTTCAACCAAAACAGGCTGACGAATGTGCCATCGGTTATCACCTGCTTTTGTTCCCCTCACAAACGGGTATTGGCCCGGCAGGGTATGCCTGTAATCCAATCCCGGAACATCTTCTGACCGGTAAACCGGCTTTATACGAATACCTTCCGGGGTTTTCCAGATAAGCTTCTTCTCAAAATCCGCTCCCTTCAGATCTTCCCTGATCTTCTCCTCCCAGTCCGGTGTGGAAACGGGAGGAAATTCAGGGAACAGCTTATCAGGGTTATCTGCCATGCCAATTGATTCGATTAATAGCCGGGGAAAGATAATGCATATTCTTCACTTTCAAATCTTCAAACCTTCAAATTTTCATATCTTCAAACCTGCCCGCCGGCCAGGCAGGCTTTCACACCATCTTCCCCGGATCCACCCACTGATCAAACTGCTCGGCAGTGACTAATCCCAGTTCCAGCGCAGCTTCTTTCAGGGTTTTATTTTCCTTGTGGGCCTTTTTGGCTATTTTGGCTGAGTTCTCATATCCGATATGAGGATTCAGCGCTGTCACCAGCATGAGGGAATTGTTAAGGTGCCTTTTGATGATTTCGGTATTGGGCATTATTCCCACGGCGCATTTTTCGGTGAAAGACACACATGCATCTCCCAGGAGGCGGGCCGACTGAAGAACATTGGCAGCGATTAACGGTTTAAAAACATTCAGCTCAAAATGCCCGTTCATCCCTCCTATGGAAACGGCAACATCATTGCCGATCACCTGGGCACATACCATGGAGAGGGCTTCGGGCTGGGTGGGATTTACCTTGCCGGGCATGATGGAAGATCCGGGTTCGTTATCGGGGATGATGATCTCACCGATACCGCTTCGCGGACCAGAACTCAGCATACGGATATCGTTGGCAACTTTCATGAGGGATACGGCGGCTCTTTTCAGTGCGCCGCTTAATTCCACCATGGCGTCATGGGCGGCAAGGGATTCAAACTTGTTCGGAGCTGTAATAAAAGGATAGCCGGTTAACCCGGCAATTTTTGAGGCCACCTTCCCGGCATAGCCTTTGGGTGCATTCAGGCCGGTTCCTACCGCGGTCCCTCCCAGAGCCAGTTCGCGCACCATCTCCAGGGCATTGCGGATCGCCCTCACGGAGTTTTCCACCTGCTGGGCATACCCCGAGAATTCTTGTCCCAGCGTTAAAGGCGTTGCGTCCATGAAGTGGGTTCGGCCCGTTTTCACAACGGAAGCAAAAGATCCGGCTTTTTCCTGCAACGCATCCTTAAGCCGCTGCATACCGGGCAGGGTAACCTCGGAAACAAGCTTGTAAGCTGCAATGTGCATGGCAGTCGGATAAGTATCGTTCGACGACTGCGATTTATTCACATCGTCATTGGGATGCAGGATCTTCTTTTCATCTGTAAGCTTACCGCCATTCATGACATGAGCCCGGTAGGCAATCACCTCGTTGACATTCATGTTAGATTGGGTTCCCGATCCTGTTTGCCAGATCACCAGCGGGAACTGATCATCCAGCTTACCCTCCAGGATTTCATCACAAACCTTTCCGATCAGTGCGCATTTCTCGGCGGTCAACACACCCAGGTCAAGATTTGTCAGGGCTGCAGCCTTTTTCAGGTAGGCGAAAGCATAAATGATTTCACGGGGCATACTGGCTTCGGGGCCAATTTTAAAATTGTTCCTGGAACGCTCCGTCTGGGCACCCCAGTATTTTTCAGCAGGGACCCGGACTTCCCCCATGGTGTCGTGTTCAGTTCTGAATTCCATAGTGTTTGATTTTACCGGTTATTGGATAAGGATTTTTTGTTTCCCCAATTTCCTTATTTTTTCTTTTAATTTCAATGCTTTTCATCAGGGTGTCAGAAAGAGCCGAGCCCTTTATGCCGGGCCGGTAACCGGGGCATAACAACGGCAACCAGGATCGTTTCCTTGATTACTTCTTCTTTAAAACCTCATCAATCCTTTCGGCCGGTTGCGCAACAACGGCCTTGTATTTGCCGACAACAACGGGACGGACAAGAAGCCTGGGATTTTCCAGGATGATCCGTTTCCATTCTTCATGGGCGAAATGTTTCCCCTTCAGTTCCTTTTTGAAGAGTTCCTCCTGCTTCCTCACCAGGTCGACGGGTTTTAGTCCCGATTTCAGCAGGATCTCTTCCAGTTCATCAGGGGTGAGATAATCCCTGAGGTATTCCCGTATGGCATAGGTATCGGTCCTGGCTTTCAGGTAATCCAGCCCTTCACGGCATTTTCTGCATTTCGGATTGTGATAGATGGTGATCATAATGTCCGCAACCTATCCTTTACCGCCGAATTCCATCAGGTAGGCCTTGATGAAATCATTGATCTCGCCGTCAAGCACAGCCTGCGTATTACCGGTCTCATGTCCGGTGCGCAGGTCTTTCACCAGCTTGTAGGGATGCAGCACATAGCTTCTGATCTGTGATCCCCATTCGATCTTTTTCTTTGTGCTCTCGATCTCAGCCTGTTTCTCCATCCTTTTGCGAAGCTCCATTTCGTATAGGTGCGATCGCAGTATTCGCATGGCGTTTTCCTTATTCTGCAACTGGGAGCGTGTTTCAGTATTGTCGACGGTGATCCCGGTAGGAATATGACGCACCCTAACACCGGTCTCCACCTTGTTCACGTTCTGGCCTCCCGCCCCGCTCGACCTGAAATAATCAAACTCAAGGTCAGCCGGATTAATCACTATTTCTATGGCATCGTCAATGACCGGAGAAACAAAGACCGAGGCGAATGAAGTATGCCGCTTATGATTGGCATCAAAAGGCGATAATCTTACCAGCCGGTGAACACCGTTTTCAGCCTTCAGATATCCGTAGGCATAGTCGCCGGTAAACTCGAGAGTAACTGACTTGATGCCCGCACCGTCACCTTCCATATAGCTGATCTCCTTAACTTTATAGTCATTTCGCTCTCCCCAGCGGATGTACATGCGCATCAGCATCTGTGCCCAGTCCTGGCTTTCCGTACCTCCTGCGCCTGAGTTGATCTTCAGTATGGCCCCCATTTCATCTTCTTCGTTCCGGAGCATATTCCTGAATTCCAGCTCTTCCAACAGTCCCAATACCTTGTTGTAATGCTGATCCGTTTCCTCCTCCGTGGCTTCGCCGGCATTGTAAAAATCAAAGACAACCTTCAGATCGTCAAGCTCTGACGACAATCTGGAAAAACTATCTGTCCACTTCTTCAATGAAGAAATTGCTTTGAGGTGCTTTTCAGCGGCCTTGGGATCATCCCAGAACCCCTGCGTATGTGATTTTTCTTCACCTTCCCTGATCAGCTTAAGCTTTTTATCGATCTCAAAGAAACCTCCTCAAAGCTTCCGTGCGATCCGTAAGCTCCTTGATCTGTTCGATGTATATCATGTTTTCCTGTTTTTTGGGGCGGTAAAGGTATAAAAAAACCCCGGCAGTTTTATGGTTAAATGAATTCACGGGCCAGTTCCTCTTCAAATCCCCTGGAAGCTGCAAACTGCAGTAACTTCATCTTCCTTGTCTGCGGGTTTTCCCGGGTGAGGCTTGCGGCTTTTTTTTCGAGTTCCTTCTCCAGGATCTGCCTGTACTGGTCTTCATCGATCAGGGTCATGGCCTTTTCAATGGTTTCCCCGGGTATCCGTTTGGATTTTAAAAAATACCGGATCTTGATCCTTCCCCACCGGTTCAGCTTAAGTTTATCCTGTACCGCAGCCCTTGCGTATCGCTCTTCATCAATGAATTTTTCGGCCGAAAGGGATTGAATGACCGCCTGGTGATCTTCCTCCGGAATTTCATGCCTGTAAAGGTAATCAACGATATCAGCGGTGCATTTTTCCTGCCGGCTGCAAAGTTGCTGCAGTTTTTTCAGTGTTTGTCTTGATGCTTCTTCCATAAGGATTGCTATTGTCTTATAGCCTTTATCATCCGGGGCCTGCCGTTAATATCCTTCCGAACCTCAACGGATTGATAGCCCCGGCTTTGGAATATCCCGGCCGTCTCCTCCGGCAGGAATTCATTGATCTCACAATAGATGCGGCCGTTATCGGTAAGGATTCTCCGGCCCAGGTCGGCTATGGCCCGGTAAAACAGCAGGGGATCTTCATCCGGCACAAACAAGGCCAGGTATGGCTCATAATCCAGTACATTGGGCAGCATGGTCCTTTTCTCAGACTCCCTGACATAGGGAGGATTGCTGACCAGGATCTCATACCTCTCCGCAGGCTCAGGAAAAGGCTTTAACATGTCATACCTGAAAAATCTTGCAGCGGCATGATGCTGCAACGCATTTTTCCGGGCGGTCTCCAGGGCCTCTTCGCTGATATCAGCACCGCTTACCTCTGCCAGCAACAGATGCTTTGAAAGGGCCAGGGCGATGCAGCCGCTGCCGGTGCCCAGGTCCAGGATCCTCAGCTTTTGTCCGGTGTTCTCGCGGATGATCCAATCCACGAGCTCTTCTGTTTCCGGTCTTGGTATCAGCACCCCGGGGCCGACCGCCAGGCACAATTCATAGAAAACCGTCTCTCCCAAAATATACTGAATGGGCTCACAGGCCCTCAGCCTGTTGATGATTTCTTCCACCAGGCCAAAAAAATGTGGTGAAATCACCTCGTTGCCCTTCAGCCGGAGTTCAATTTTACTGTAATTTAGCAGGTGGTGAAAAATAAGATCGGTGAAATTCCGGATCTCGTTCTCATCATACAGGCCTTCAAGGCTTGTTTTGATATGGTTCCGGACCTCAGCGATGGAAAGGTTCCGATTCATAATGCAAAAGTAAAAAACTGCCGCTGATGCACAGTGATGCTGGTCATAAAAAATATATGGGCCGTTGTCTCGAGCTGGCCGGGCGAGGCTTGGGAAGCACATCCCCCAATCCCATGGTAGGCGCCGTAATTGTAGCTGAAGGCATCATCATCGGCGAAGGCTATCACCGGAAAGCCGGAGAGCCTCATGCCGAGGTCAATGCCATTCGTTCGGTCAAAAACAGGGATTGGCTGACAAAAAGCACCCTGTATGTCAATCTTGAGCCCTGTTCCCATACCGGCAGAACCCCTCCCTGTGCCGATCTGATCATTCAATGCAAAATCCCACAGGTGGTGATAGGCACCCGCGATCCCCACGAAGTGGTTTCAGGGAGAGGAATAGAAAAGCTGAATAAAGCCGGTATTGTCACAAAAACAGGGATCTGCAGGGAAGAGTGTATCGCACTGAACAAAAGATTTTTTACCACTCATTTGCTGAAAAGGCCTTATGTTATATTAAAATGGGCACAATCTGCCGACGGATTCATCGATGGGATCAGGCAGCCATCCGATCCCTCCCGGCCCACCTGGATCTCGGGCGAGGTGTCGCGCATGCTGGTGCACAAATGGAGAACCGAGGAACAGGCCATCATGGTGGGCACACGTACGGCTTTACTGGACGATCCTCGCCTCAACGCGCGCGAATGGCCGGGGAAAAGCCCGCTGAGGATCGTCATCGACCGCAACCTGAGCCTGCCCCCGAACCTCCGCCTTTTTGACCATGCCTATGAAACCCTTGTCATTAACGCAATAAAAGATGACGAGTCGGGGAACTGTATGTACAGGAAAATCCCTTTCAACGAAGACCTGCTTCCCCTGATCCTGAAACTGCTTCATGGGCGGGACATCCAGTCGCTGATCGTTGAAGGCGGGAAACAACTGCTCGAAAGTTTTATAGCGTCGGGATTATGGGATGAAGCCCGTATCTTCACGGGAACCATGAATTTCAACGCCGGCGTAAAGGCTCCGGAAATCAAAGGCTCCTCAAAACAGGAAACCCGCATCGAGAATGACCTGCTTACCGTCGTATTCAACAACAATTTAAGCTGCAATTCCAGCCTCCTCTGAGAAGGACACCCTTTCGGGGTGGGGGGACCCTTTCGGGGTGGGGGGACCCTTTCGGGGTGGGGGGACCCTGCCAGGGTATATGGTCAAATAACAAATGATGATATTCATAGTGGGAAAACTGGCATTTGTCAAAAGTGTCAGGATATTACGCAATTCAACCGGGAGAAAGAAAACCACCCGGTGTTTTCTTCGTATTGTAAGAAGAACCTCTGGATGATGAAAGGAATGATGTTCAGAATTAGTTTCTTGTGAACATATTTTATTAATTTTGAAATGCCTGTTTTACCGATTGTGTAACCTGCCAAATAAAACGTATTATGAAATACTTGAGCTGTTTACTATTAAGCGGATTGATCCTGTCCGCTTCCTTTTCCGCAAACGCTCAAAATGCCAAACAATATTATAAGACCGGACTTACCTTTATCGAGGCAAAGAATTACATGGATGCCATTGATCAGTTCTCAAAGGCTGTCCAGATAGATCCTGATTATGTCGATGCCTATATAGAAAGGGCCAGGGCTTATCGCCTCGTTAACGAAACAGCCAAAGCAGCGGAAGATTTTGACCGCGCCCTGGTCTTTGAGAAAAAGAAAGAAAAACTTTACCTCGAAGCTTCCGATGCCAATTTTATGCTGCTTCGGTATGACAAGGCGCTGGAACTGGTAAAGGAAGCCATCGATCTGAATTCAAAATCAGATGAAGGTTACAGGCTGCAATGCAGGATCCAGGTCGGCATGGGAAATTATTCCGAAGCCCTGGTCTCCGTGAACAAAGCCTTGCTGTTGAAAGACAATGCCGAGAATAACTATTATCACGGCGTTGTTTCTGATTCGATGAAAAACTACAACCAGGCTGAGCTCGATTATGAAAAGGCTATTGCCAAAGAGCGTAAATTCATTCAGGCTTACCTGTCACTGGCGAGCCTGAGACTGCATCTCAATAAGCTCAACAAGGCCATCGACCATTGCAATGCCGTGCTGAACCTGGATCCCAAAAACAAGGATGCTTTTCTGATCCGCAGCCGGGTGTATGTCAAAATGCTTGAATATCCCAAGGCCATCGATGATATTTCAAAAGTGGTGTTCAACAGTCCGGATGACCCTGCGGTATATATCATACGCGGCACTTACTATCAGGAGTTTACGCAATTCCAGAATTCCCTGAATGATTTCACCAAGGCCATCATGCTTGATCCGAAAAATTCGGAGGCCATTTATAAAAGGGCATATTCCTATGAACAGATCGGGGATTTTAAGGCCGCCATCAAGGATTACTCAACCCTGGCCGGCCTTTCGGAGTATGACATGTATGCCCGCAAACACCTGGATGATGCCAAAAAAAGACTTTACGAACTGAACCGCGAAACCAACAGGCCTAAGGTTACCCTGCTCGACCCGGCACCATCGGATGAATATACGGTCAAACTGGCCAAAAACAGGTCAAGACTTTCCGTCAGGGGCAAAATCTATGATGAAAGTGAAATTATATCACTGAAAATCAATGATGTGGATATAAGCTTCCTTAAGAATAATGATGTATTTGAGTTCCTGGCTGAAGTTGATGTTTCCGGCCTGGATATCTTTTCGGTTGTCGCGGAAGATGCTTATAATAACCTGCAGCAGGTAACTTACAGCATTGAAAGAACCGAGATCAATCCGCCCAGGATTTCCATCATTGCCCCCTATGCGTCGGATGACGGAGAAATTTATCTGGATACCGACAATGTCAATCTTTATGTAGAGGGGAATATTACGGACGAAAGCCTGATCAGGTCGATTCTCATTGATGGCGTTTCGGCCAGCTTTATGCTGAACGAGCGCAATCCGAAATTCTCGGCTACCATCAATGTTGCCAACAAAAATAAGTTTACGGTTCAGGCCACAGACCATTACGGCAATGACACCATCCAGGTCTTCACCCTGAACCGGGAAGGGGTTTCGCTGCTGGAAGCCAATCCCATGGGGCGCACCTGGGTGATCTTTGTGGAAAATTCCAATTATGAAACCTTCCCAAGCCTCGACGGGCCATCAAAGGATGTCACCCTGATGAGGTCGGCCCTGGCCAGGTACGATGTTCAGAAAATCATACACAAGCAGGACATGACAAAAAAGGACATGGAGAAATTCTTCTCCATCGAACTCCGGGATCTCATCCGCAGCAACCGGGTCAACTCGCTGCTGATATGGTTTGCCGGCCACGGGAAATTCATCAATGAAACCGGCTACTGGATACCGGTCGATGCCAAGCGTGACGATGAATTCACCTATTATAACCTGAATGCCCTGCGGGCTTCATTGCAGTCCTATACCAATTTCGTTGTACACACCCTGGTGATAACCGACGCCTGTGAATCGGGGCCTACATTTTACCAGGCCATGCGCGAAACGCCCAAGATCCGTACGTGCACCGACTGGGAAGCCGTAAAGTTCAAGTCATCCCAGGTATTTTCCTCGGCCGGTTATGAACTGGCAGTTGACAATTCCCAGTTCACGCGCACCTTTGCCAATACCCTGGCCAACAATCCCGATGCCTGCATCCCCATACAGCTTATCGTGCAAAAAGTGACGCTGGCCGTCACCCAGAACAACCAGCAGAAGCCCAAATTCGGAAAGATTGTCGGGCTGACGGATGAAGACGGAGAGTTTTTCTTCATTTCAAAACAATAGGCAGGCCTGACACGCTGTTAAAACCCTGAAATGAAAAAAAACTTTAAATCCGCAAAAAAACTGGGGGCATTCCTTTTCATTTTAACATCCTGCTTTCAGCATGCCGGTTCGCAAACGTATTATTTTGAGAATTACAGTACGAACTACCAGGTCGATACCAAGGTCTTCTCGATCATCCAGGATGAAGACCGTTATGTATGGATAGGGACCCGGTCGGGCCTTTCAAAATTTGACGGACATGGTTTCACCAATTACACCACCGACGACGGACTCTCACCCATGCCGGTGCGGGTTCTTTTCCGCGACAAAGATAAGGCCATTTGGGCAGGTCATGAAGAAGGCGGCCTTACAAGGTTGAAGAATAACACTATTGAAATCATTACCATCCCCGATTCTGCCATAAGATCCGACATAACCTCCATCGTGCAGGATCACCAGGGATGGCTTTGGATAACCAGCGAAAGCAGCGGTGCATTGCTGATCACCAATCCCGGTGATCCTGCCGATAAGCTGAAATTCAAGCATTACCTGAAAGGGAAAAAACTGGGCGACAGGGTTTATAAAAGCCTGGTGGCAACCGACGGCTCCATATATTTCATCATCGGCCTGGATATAAAAAAATACAATCCGCAAACGGATGATTTCGACAGTTTCGCACCGAAAGGCATCTTCCGGTTTTTTTATTTCACGGTGATGTATGAGGATTCGAGGCATAACATCTGGTTTGGCACCCACAACGGCGGCCTGTATAAATATGATCCTAAGACCGGTGATTTCGAGTATTTCGACATCAAGAACGGACTTGCCTCAAACTGGATATCGACCATCAGTGAAGACCGGCAGCAAAACATCTGGGTTGGCCATTGGGACAGTGATAAAAACAAAGGCGGCCTGACCAGGATCGGAGACGGATCCATTACCGTTTTCAATACCAAAAACGGCCTTCATGACAACCATATCCGTTGTATACTCGAAGATATCGAAGGCAATATACTGATCGGCACCAATGAGCATGGGCTGGAAATTTTCAAGGGAGAACAGTTTGTTTCTTTCAGCACGGCTGACGGACTCCTGAACAAAGAGGTCTATGCCATCCTTCAGGATGCCGAAGGGCAGATCTGGTTTGGCACCGACGGA
The DNA here is from genome assembly GCA_964390385.1 of uncultured Bacteroidales bacterium. Classification (GTDB taxonomy): domain Bacteria; phylum Bacteroidota; class Bacteroidia; order Bacteroidales; family UBA10428; genus UBA5072. Next base: position 22,473 of record CAYMJH010000007.1, read on the forward strand.
GGGATTTCGGTATTCAATTCCGGGCAATCCAAGATCGTTGTCCATTATAACCAACTCGTTAATTTCATCAGCGATCAGATTCGCTTTTTAAAGCAGGACCAGAAGAACAATATCTGGATAGGGACCCTGGATGAGGGTTTGTTATTATTTGATTTTCAGAAAAAAAGATTTGTCAGTCAGCCGGACTTCAACAGTAATCTGGGCCAGGACCTTGAAATAACGGCCATGGAGATCGATAAAAACAATCACCTTTGGGTGGGCACGCAGAAAGCTTTAATGGAATATGACCTGACCAGAAATCAGTTTGTAAAAACACATGATCAGGGTAATTCAGGCCTGCCCCGAAGCAATATTTCAGCACTTTTCTGTGACTCAAAGAACTCGATATGGGTTGGCACAAAAGAAAAAGGGGCCGGCAAGATAACCAACGGAACGGTCAGCATCATTCCGCTTCAGGGCAACGTAACCCCCATTACCTTTGCAGAAGACCGTGAAGGCAATATCTGGATCGGGACCAGCTCAAAAGGCATCATCGTTTACAGCGATTCCGTTATCCGTACCTATTCGTCCCGGGATGGTTTATCATCCGACTTTATCCATTTGCTGCTGCCGGATGATCATGGCCATATGTATGTCGGGACCAACAACGCGCTCAACGTAATAGACATACGGAACAACCATATATACACCTATGGTGAAAGGAGCGGCTTTATCGGCATTGAAACGAAAAACAATGCCGGCATCAGGGACAACAGGGGGAATATCTGGATCGGAACAAGGAATGGTGCCATCCTGTGCCATTCATCCTACCTCAAGAAATCGCTTGAAGAGCCCATGATCAGGATCAGCGATTTTAAGGTGAACGGGGAAACTGTTCCCATGAAAAAGAACCTCAGGCTCAGCAGCAGGGAAAACGACATAAGTTTTTCCTATCTCAGCATATGCCTTTCCGATCCCAACGCGGTAAAATACAGGATATTGCTCGACGGGCTGCATGATGAGTGGATCAATGAAGACAAAAGCACGGTTAATTATAAAAAGCTTCCGCCCGGTCATTATACTTTCAACGTAATGGCGCGCAATGCCCAGGGTATCTGGAATTCAATTCCAGCCCGGTATGAATTCAGGATCCTGCCTCCTCCCTATAAGCGTCCCTGGTTTTTGACCATGGTGGCCTTTCTGATCCTGTCGGGAATCGTTACCTACATTAAGATACGGGAACGCAACCTGGTTCGTGAAAAACGTGTGCTGGAAACGCGCGTCAGCGAGCGCACGCTGGCTTTGTCAGCAGCCAATGATCAGCTGGCCATGAAGAACAAGGATATTCTCGACAGCATCACCTATGCCAAGCGGATACAATTGTCCATCCTGCCACCCGACATACCGTTCGACCACACCTTCATTCTCTTTAAACCCAAGGATATTGTGAGCGGCGATTTTTACTGGCTTACCTCAGCCGGAGGACTGGAGTTCCTCGCTGCTGTAGACTGCACCGGTCATGGAGTTCCCGGGGCCTTCATGTCCTTTATCGGTTACACCTCGTTGAACAAGATCGTGATCGAACAGGGGATTTACCAGCCTGCAGCCATTCTCAACAGGCTGAATGAGGAGGTTGCCCATACGCTCCACCAGAAGGGAGAGGATATCGTCAATGACGGGATGGATATTGCGCTGGTCGCTTATGATCCGTCATCCGGTGAATTGCAGTACGCCGGAGCCTTCAATCCGCTGATCCTGGTAAGGGGCAGGGAAATCATTGAAACCAAGGCCGACCGGTTTGCCATCGGCAGGGCTACCGGCAAAGAGAAGGAATTCACCAATCATTCCCTTGCGATGGAAAAAGGAGACATCATCTATATGTATTCCGACGGGTACGCCGATCAGTTCGGCGGACCTGAAGGCAAGAAATTCAAAACCTCAAAGCTCAAGGATTTGCTCGTATCCATGCATGAAAAGGATATGGATACGCAGCGTGAGATACTGGATTCCGCTATCGAAAACTGGCGCGGAGGCGGGGAACAGATCGACGATATCCTGGTGATGGGAAGAAAATTCTAAAACAGCTCAGCCTACTTTAGTCAGTATTTTTGGTCTTACGAGCAGTTTAACGGCCTGATAGATGCCGTCAGCGTCAAAGCCGCATTCCTTGTACAATTCCTGTTGGGTGCCCTGTTCAATGAACCGGTCAGGCACTCCCAGCCTTTTTACGGTAGCACGGTATCCGTTGTCGCTCATGAATTCAAGAACGGCAGAACCAAATCCGCCGTTTATGGTGCCGTCTTCCACCGTAATGATTTTATCAAACGACCTGAATATAGCATGCAGGCATTCCGCATCAAGGGGTTTGACAAACCGCATGTCGACATGCTCAACGGAGATATGCTCGGCAGCGAGTTTTTCAACGGCCCCGGCAACGAAATTGCCCGGATGTCCTGCAGACAAGATGGCCAGGTCTTTTCCGTGGCTGATAACCCTGGACTTCCCGACCGGTATTTCCGCAAAAGGCTTTCTCCAGTCGGAATGCATACCCCTTCCCCTGGGATAACGGATGGCAAAAGGACCGGTGGGTTTCAGCTGAGCCGTATACATAAGGTTTCTCAACTCAACCTCATCCATGGGAGCGGCAATAACGACATCGGGAATACTGCGAAGGTATGCCATATCAAAAACGCCCTGGTGGGTGGGACCATCGGGACCTACCAGTCCCCCGCGGTCAAGGCATAAAACAACCGGCAGCCGCTGGATGGCTACATCATGGATGATCTGGTCGTAGGCCCGTTGCATGAAAGAGGAATAGACGTTGCAGAACGGTATCAATCCCTGGGTTGCCAGTCCTGCGGAGAAAGTAACGGCATGTTGTTCCGCTATTCCCACATCAAAGATCCTGTCAGGCAGGACTTCCATCATGATCTTCATGGAGCATCCGCTGGACATGGCCGGTGTTATGCCGACAATACGGTCATTCTGCCGGGCAAGCTCGAGCAGGGTGTGTCCGAATACATCCTGATACAGCGGGGGATCGGGCTTTTCCGACTGCCGGGCAATCAGTTTCCCTGTCTTTCTGTCAAATTTGCCCGGGGCATGAAAGGTTGTCTGGTTTTGTTCAGCCTGTAAAAAGCCTTTCCCCTTTTTGGTGAGAACGTGAAGCAGTTTGGGTCCCTTTATTTCTTTCAGGTCAGACAATACTCTGACCAGGTGCAGCAAATCGTGGCCGTCAACCGGTCCGAAATACCTGAAATTCAGTGCCTCGAATAAGTTGCTTTGCCGGATCAGGATGGACTTCAGTCCGTTCTCCAGTTTCTGGGCGTAGTCGCGGGCATGGGGTGCAATTTTGTTGATTTTTCCCAGCAACTGCCATACCTCATTCTTCATTTTGTTGTAGGTACGTGAGGTGGTGATATCCACCAGGTACTCCTTCAGCGCCCCCGTATTGGGATCGATGGCGATATTGTTGTCATTCAGCACCACCAGCAGGTTGGTTTTGGTCATGCCTGCGTTGTTCAGTCCTTCAAAGGCCATGCCACCGGTCATCGAACCATCTCCGATCACGGCGATCACGTTGCGGGAGATGCCTTTCAGCTGATCGGCCACCGCAATGCCCAGGGCAGCCGATATGGAGGTGGAGGAATGCCCTGTTCCGAAAGCATCGTATTCGCTCTCCGATATCTTCGGAAATCCGCTTATGCCCTTGTACTTCCTGTTGGTATGGAATACCTGCTTGCGTCCGGTCAGTATCTTGTGCGGGTAGGCCTGATGGCCAACATCCCATATCAGCTTGTCTTCGGGAGTGTTGAATATATGATGCAGCGCAACGGTAAGTTCAACAACGCCAAGGCTGGCACCCAGATGCCCCGGGTTGGCACAAACCTCATCGATGATGAACTCGCGCAACTCATTGCAAAGTTGCGCCAATTCTTCAATTGTCAGTCCTTTTAAATCCGAAGGATAACTAACCCGTTGTAATATACTGTTATGCTCCTGGCTCATTGATCCCCTCTGCGAAATACGGCGGATTTACGGCAGTTGTCACTCAGCAGCGTAAAACCGGAAAGCCAACCTCAAAGTTAATAATTTATTGCTTACTTTAATGGTTATTATACCGTCCCATTGTAATTTAACCTCCAAATTCAACAGCTGGACAATTGCATTGTTTCACCAACGTAAAGGATCAGAAAATGAAAAGAATAATCCTGGCATTGCCGGTTCTTGCCCTGGCCATGGCAACAGCCTGCGTTCCGCCAACGAAATTCAAGACCCTTCAGCAACAGCATAATGACTGCCGGCAGGAAAGGGAAAAACTAAAGACTGAGAATGACAAGATAATGGCTGAAAACCAGGAGATCAAAACCTCTCTTGAGACTTCCCGCAAGGAATGGCAGAAAAGCCAGGCCGATCACAAATCATGCCGTGAGGAGCTTGCGGCTTTGCAACAGCAACACCAACGCGTAAGCAAGGATTATGATGACCTTAAGCAAGCCCAGCAGGCCTTGTTGAAAGGCAGTGAAGAAGAGATCCGGAGACTGATGGCAGATCTGCACGGTTCACAACAGGACCTGGAGTCCAAGGAGGCGGAACTGAACAAGCTCGCTGCAACCCTGGATGAAAAGAAAAAGAACATGGAACAGATTGAAAAGGAGTTAAATCAGCGTAATATGCGGCTGGCTGAGCTTGAAAGCGTGCTGAATGAGCAGGAAACTGCCATGCGCCTGCTGAAGAAATCCGTTTCAGAGGCCCTTACAGGCTTCGAGAATCAGGGGCTTACCGTTTCCCAGAAGAACGGCAAGGTTTACGTTTCGCTGGAAGAAAAGCTGTTGTTCCCGAGCGGCAGTATAACGGTCGATCCCAGGGGTGTGACTGCCTTGAAAAAGCTGGCCGGGGCGCTGGAAAAGAATCCCGATATCAGCATTATGATCGAAGGACACACCGACGATGTGCCGGTGATACCCGGTTCAAGCTTTAAAGACAACTGGGATCTTAGTGTATTGCGGGCCACCTCCATTGTGAGGATCCTGCTCCAGGGCTCATCCATCGATCCGAAGCGTCTTGCTGCCTCCGGCAGGGGTGAATTTTTCCCCGTTGATCCGGTCAAAACCGCTGAGGCCCGGCAGAAGAACCGGCGCACGGAGATCATTCTATCGCCTAAACTGGAGGAATTGTACAAGCTGGTCGAATAAAAAGGAACTTGCATGATTTCCCCGGCAGGGTATCCGGGCAGAAAAAATCAAAACATTTGATGTTATGAAAAAAATACCGGCCCTTGTAACGCTGATAGCCATTCTTGCTGCCTTTATCTGTGAAAGAAAGCCTGTCACCGTTTTTATGATCGGTGACTCCACCATGGCCGACAAGCCTGTTGAAGATAACCCTGAGCGGGGCTGGGGCATGATGTTGCAGGAATTCTTTGACGCCTCCGTAATCGTTGAAAATCATGCCATGAATGGCCGCAGCACCCGGTCATTTTTATACGAAAACCGCTGGCAGCCTGTTGTCGATAAACTTAAAAAGGGTGACTGGGTGATCATCCAGTTCGGGCACAATGACGGCAGCAAGGAAAAAAAGGAACGATACACCACTCCCGGGGAATATAAGACCAACCTGGTGAAATACGTTAATGAAACGCGCTCCCGCAAAGCAAGTCCGATTCTGTGCACCCCTGTAATGCGCAGGCGCTTTGATGAAAACGGCGAATTTTATGATACGCACGGAGTTTACCCTGACGTTGTCAGGCATGTTGCCGATTCACTGAAGGTTCCCCTGGTTGACATGCACAGGAAAAGCGAGAGACTGATACGCGAACTGGGACCAGAAGGTTCTAAAAAGATGTTTCTCTTCGTGCAGCCGGGAATCTACACATCGCTGCCCGGGGGAAAAGAAGACAACACACACTTTTCGGAATGGGGCGCCCGCGAAATAGCGCGGCTTTTTACGGAAGAGATCGCCGAACAAAGGCTAAAGCTGGCAGACCGGTTGAAATAATGGCCGTTACACCGTCATTATCTCCTTTTCCTTTGCAGTAACCAGCGTGTCGACCTTTTTTATGAAGTTATCCGTCATTTCCTGCACTTTGTGTTCGGCTTCCTTAGCTATGTCTTCAGCCAGACCATCTTTCTGCAGTTTCTTGAAATCCTCCAGCACCTCCCGTCTTGCGTTGCGCACGCTTACCTTGGTATTCTCAGCCATATTTTTAATCTGCTTTACCAGGCTTTTTCTTCTTTCCTCGGTAAGCGGCGGAAAGACAAGGCGAATGACCTCGCCGTTGTTGATCGGGGTGAGCCCGATATTGGCTGCCAATATGGCCTTTTCAATGACCTCGAACATGGTCTTATCCCAGGGCTGGATCACGATGGTCTTCGGGTCAGGGGTCCCGATGCTGGATACCTGAGCCAATGGCATGTTGGCGCCATAGTATTCTACGTGAATACCGTCAAGGATGGCCGGAGTGGCCTTACCTGCCCTTATATGCAGCAATTCATCATCCAGGTGCCTTATGGCTTTATCCATTTTTTCCCGGGCCAGGTCAATATGAAATTTCGCTTCTTCTTCCATGGGCGTGAAGATTTCAGGTTAAGGTAAAACAAATATAAAAAAAGGAGTTTATAAAGCAATGGACTTATCACAATTCCTCCCGCCGGATATAATCCACGCCCATACCTTGAACAATTCCTTCCATTCTTTAAACGCCTTCGCAAAAGGCAATCACACTGCCGCGTAACGAAAAAAATCCTGTCACACTGCAATCCCTGATGGCCAGGGTAGCCGCCTATTTCTTAGCCCTCAGCGTACTGATGCCAAACAAGGCATACAGAGGACAAAAGCTTAACAGGCTCGTGACAACAAATATAACGGCCAGGACAAATAAAACGATGGCCGGGATTCCGCTTACCACCCTGGTAAATAAGAGTACTACAAATACGGCAGCCAGCAACAGGCGTATGGCCTTGTCGGTGTTTCCCATATTTTTTTTCATGATTATTGGTTTTTGGTTCGTTATTTCATTCCGTCCCCGTTACCTGTATTTTGTTTAGGTCTTGTATATCATATCCGTCCCCGGTGTTCCGGGGCGAAAAGAAACCGCCCTGTTGAAAATCCACTTCAAGGCCGTGAAGGGCCGTATGGTAAAAGTAAAAATAGGCCGGATTGTTATGCTCAAAACTATGATAACCAAAATAATAAGAATGCTCTCTCCCGGCAGTTCGGGTAAAATTCACATATTGTGCATTGTCGGCGAGGGGAAGGAGGGGGAAATTTCCCAGCATTTTGCCCGAAGTCAGCAAATGGGCTCCGCGCAATACCCAGTCATTATGGTTCGATGTGATATAAAGCCGTCGCTGCATATGCAATTGCGAAAGCACTTCCCCGTGTTCCTTTGTACGGATTGCGGCTGCATTCATGATGATATTATCAAAAATGGGTTCACTCAGGTATTGACCATCACCGCAAACGATCAGATTGCTGAGGAAGTAATTCCCGAGGCTGTGGGCCAGCATGCTGAAATGTTGTCCGTCGTGCATGGATCGTTCGCGGTAGGCTTTGATCTGCAAGAGCAAATTGTAGAAATTATCTCCGCAACGCCTTACCCGGGCCAGGGAATTGTTAAAATTATTGTTTTTTGAAGGCCAGTCAAATACCACCATGGCCAGGTTATAACGGCGCTGCACCTGGTAAGCGCGGTTCAATGCCATGGGCAGTGTTTTTCCATGGCCTTCCACAAACAGCAGGATATCGCGGCCGTCATTGATTTCCTTCATGCCTTCAGCAAAACCGGGAACAAAGGACAAATGCCAGCGATTTCCGTCACAGGCAGCAATAAAATAGGATACTTTGCGGTAGGTGGCGATATCGTTGGGAAACCATTCGTTATCTTCAGCTTCAGGCATATAAGGACGGTTGGTGATAATGAACAATTTGGTTAATCCCCCGGGTATTTTATCCCCGCTGATACAAATTTGATCCCAGGATAAGGGAAATTCGCAGTCACCCGGATCAGTTTGCTGCGCATAAGCAAAATTGAATCCAAACAACCACAGACCAAAAACAAGGATCTTAAGCGCAGGTCCAAGCGGACCTGTCTGCTGAACAGGCAGGCGCCTGAACCAGTATTGCAATTTCGGAATTCCTGCCATCATATTGTCCTTGTTCTTCGTTCTGGATTCGATTTGCGAAAATTTCTGCCGCTGCCAACTGCCGCTTTAAAGACCCGTCCCTCGTCCCTCGTCCCTTGTCCCTTCTTTACCCCTTCTTCACCAGCGTTCCCACCTTCTCTCCGCTGATCACCTGCATCAGGTTACCCCTGGTGTTCATATCAAACACAACGATCGGAAGGTTGTTTTCCCTGCACAAGGTAAAAGCGGTCAGGTCCATTATTTTAAGCCCGCGTTTGTAAGCCTCGTCAAAGGAAATCTCATCAAACCTTACCGCATTCCTGTCCTTTTCGGGATCCGCCGTATAAACGCCATCTACCCGTGTTCCCTTCAGCAGGACCTCGGCGTTCATTTCCACTCCCCTCAGGGCAGCGGCCGTGTCGGTGGTGAAAAAAGGATTTCCGGTGCCAAAGGTGAATATTATCGCATAACCCTGGGACAGCAGGTTAAAAGTCAGGGTTTTGGAATAGCGTTCCGCAACCGGAAGCATTTCGATGGCCGTAAGCACCCTGGCTTTTCCTCCCGCATTGCGGATGAAAGTCTGCAAGGCCAGTCCGTTGATCACGGTGGCCAGCATACCCATGTAATCGCCCGAAACACGGTCAAATCCTGATTCGACGCCTGAAAGACCCCTGAATATATTACCGCCGCCTATCACAATGCCTACCTGTACGCCCAGGTCCTGTATTTCCTTTATCTGAGCAGCATAGTCAGCCAGCTGCCGTTCGTCAAATCCGTAGTTTTTTTCTCCCATCAGCGCTTCACCGCTGAGTTTGAGCAATACCCTGTTGTACTTTAAAGCCATTGGTATGAGTTTAGTTATCCATGAAAATCAAAGGTCATATCCAGGCGAAAAGCTTCTCCTGTTTACCCGTCATACTTGTCACTTGTCACTCGTCACTTGTCACTATGTCCCCTTCGCCGCTTCTAAATATACTAAATCCTGTCGTCATCAACACAAGGGTATCACAAAAAAAAGACCCGACAGGTCTTGAACACCTGTCAGGTCTGACTTATAAAGGATAATAATGCTTCCGGTTATTTCAAAGAGTACCGCAGAAACCCGGTTACGGTGAGTCCTTTCTCCGCTTCCTGGAGATATTGCCTGATGGTCTTGGAACTGTCCTTGGTAAACTGCTGGTTGAGCAATGTACCTTCCTTAAAAAACTTATCAAGCTTGCCTTCGGCAATTTTCTCCATAATATTGGCAGGCTTGTTCTGGTTTTTAGGATCGTTTTTAGTCTGTTCCAGGGCAATCTCCTTTTCCTTCGCGATCATCTCAGCCGGCACCGAATCCTTGTCAACGGCTACCGGGCTCATGGCAGCAACCTGCATGGCAATATCTTTGCCTACCTGGAGGGTGACCGCCTGGTTCAGGCCGACGAGGGTAGCCAGTTTATTGCCCGGGTGGCAGCTTCAAGCTTGCCGTAATACGACAGGTCTATTTTTTCGCCGATAATGCCCACCTGTTCCATCACCTGTTCTCCCACGATGCGTCCTTCCATTTTCAGCTGCTTCAGGGCATCAAGATCCGCAGGATTCTGTTCAAGGGCAATGCTGAGTATCGATTGGGCGAAGTTGATGAAATTATCATTCCGGGCCACGAAATCCGTTTCGCAGTTGAGAACGATCATGGCTCCTCTTTTCCCGTCAGCGGTAGACCGGGCCAATACCACGCCTTCACCGGCTTCCCGGTCTGCGCGTTTACTGGCGACCAGCTGTCCCTTTTTGCGGATGATCTCGATGGCCTTTTCATAATCTCCGTTTGATTCTTCCAGGGCATGTTTGCAATCCATCATACCGGCCCCGGTCATCTTCCTTAATTTGCTGACATCAGCTGCAGTTACTGCCATAATAGGGGGAATTCAATGATTGTTTTTCTTATTCACTTTCTTCTTCTTCATCAAGCTCGATCTCGATCTTAGCGCCCTTTTTGGCGGCCGATTTCATCGGGATGGGCTTTTTGGAGGCGGAGGATTTAGCTTTTGATTCCGTGATATCGGTATCTTCCTCTTCGGTTTCTTCTTCTGTAAGTTCTTTCTTGCTTTTCTTTTCAGGGACGGCCATTTCCTTTTCACGTTCGATCTTTCTTTCATCAAGGCCTTCCTGAATTGACTTTGCGATAATATCCACGATCAGGGATATGGATTTCGAGGCATCATCATTGGCGGGGATGGGAAAATCGACCAGTTTCGGATCGGAATTGGTGTCCACCATGGCAAAAATGGGAATATTCAGCCTTCTGGCTTCCCGAACGGCAATATGCTCCTTGGTGATGTCCACGATGAACATGGCAGCCGGCAGCCGGGTGAGGTCGGCAATGCTCCCGAGGTTCTTTTCCAACTTTGCCCTTTGCCGTGAAATCTGAAGTTTTTCGCGCTTTGATAGGTTATCAAAGGTACCGTCGGTTGCCATTTTATCGATAGAGGTCATTTTTTTAACCGCCTTTCTGATGGTGGGAAAGTTGGTCAGCATTCCTCCGGGCCAGCGTTCGGTAACGTAGGGCATGTTCACCGCTTTTACACGGTCAGCCACGATGTCTTTGGCCTGTTTCTTGGTGGCAACAAAGAGTATTTTGCGGCCTGACTTGGCAATCTGTTTCACTGCGAGGGTGGCTTCATCAAGCTTAACCAAGGTCTTCTGCAGATCAATGATGTGAATCCCGTCCTTTTCCATGAATATATAAGGAGCCATACTGGGATTCCATTTTCTTTTCAGGTGACCGAAATGCACACCTGCATCCAATAATTCCTGTACTGTTGTTTTTGACATGATGGTAGTTGTTTACATTCTTATTCGGGCAATTGATAAGTAGCCATCCCGAAAACGGGGTGAGTCTTACCAATTTAGATACTAAACAATAGGTTGACCAGCTTACCGTTTGCTGAACTGGAATCTTTTGCGCGCACCCGGCTGACCCGGTTTTTTGCGTTCCACTTCGCGTGAATCCCTGGTCATGAGTTTTACCGATTTAAGGATCTCCTTGGTTTCCGGTCTGATCTTTACCATGGCGCGTGCCAGTGCCAGCCTCAGCGCTTCTGCCTGGCCGGTTGTACCGCCGCCTTTCAGGTTCACGACGATGTCAAATTTGCTGCTTGCCTCGGCCAGCACAATAGGTTGCTGAATGATATTCTGGGTCTGCTGCAGGGGAAAGTATTCTTCAAAAGCCTTCTCATTAACCGTTATTTTGCCTTTGCCTTCACTGACGTACACCCGGGCAATTGCGCTTTTCCGGCGTCCAATTGCATTAACAGTTTCCATAATTGCTATTTGGTATTGATTGTAAGTTCCTTTGGTTGTTGTGCTTCGTGCGGGTGTGTTGATCCGGCATAAACATGAAGGTTATGGATGATCGCATTCCCTAAACGATTGCGGGGAAGCATTTTTTTGACAGCCATTTCAATGATTTGGGTCGGATTTTTTGTGGCTATGTCCTTCGGAGACCTGATCTTTTGTCCGCCCGGATAACCTGAATGGGTAACATATTCCTTGTCCGTCCATTTCTTTCCCGTAAAACGGATCTTCTCGGCATTGATAACAATCACATTATCACCACAATCAACATGCGGTGTGAAGTTTGTTTTGTGTTTGCCCCGCAGGACAGATGCAATCCGGGAAGAAAATCTTCCCAAAACCTGGTTGGTTGCGTCTGCCACAAACCATTGCTTGCCGGCCGTTTCTTTATTGGCTGAAACCGTCTTGTAACTTAGCGTGTCCACGATATAGGATCCTTTATAATTTTTATAATCAACTACTTTGACATCCACCTTCAAAAAGCGGAGTGCAAAAATACAATTTATTTTAATATTTCAAAAAAATACTGATTAGATTTGTATTCAATAGCTGACACATTTTCACCACCGTCAGGCTGAATGTAACCATGCCAAGCAATAATCGATATCCCATCAGCCTTGCATTTTTTGTATTGTTATTCCTGCCCTGTTTTCCGGCAAGGGCACAGGCAACATTCCGTTTTTCCGTCACCCTGCAGGACTCCCTTACGGGGGAATCACTCGTCGGTGCATCGGTTTACATACGGGAACTTGCTGAAGGCAATGTGAGCAATGACCGCGGGGAATGCGTTTTTCATTTACCGGCCGGCCGTTATTCCGTCAGCCTTTCTTACCTTGGTTTTTCGCCCAGGGTGAATATCATCAATGTTTCAAAGGATACCGCCATGATGATTTTCATGCAGCCATCCGATCTTCAGCTCGGGGAGGTGGTGGTTGGTGCCGCCCGTGCAGATCAGGACGTTCAGAGCGTTCAGGCCGGAATCGCCACCATCAGCAGCAAGGAAATACAGGCACTACCGGCGCTGCTGGGAGAGAAGGATCCTGTAAGGGCGCTGCAATACATTCCCGGTGTTCAGACGGTTACGGATGGTGACATGGGATACTACGTCAGGGGAGGCAGCCCCGACCAGAACCTCATCCTCTTTGACAATGCCGTTGTATACAATCCGGCTCACGTACTCGGGTTCTTTTCGGTTTTCAATAACGATGTGGTCGACAACGTTAAGTTGATAAAATCGGGAATCCCTGCCGAATACGGGAATCGCCTGTCGTCGGTGATCGACGTTCACAGCCCTGATACCTTGCCGTCACGATTTGCCTGGAGCGGAAACCTGGGACTGATCTCCTCAAAAGCCAAGGTTACCGGACCCCTGGTCGGCCATAGAACTGCCTTTTTCCTGTCAGGGAGACTTTCCTACATCGACAAAGTCGTCAAGCCTTTTATCACCAACCTGTCCGATAACATGGCCGGGCTTTACCAGGATGCAGCTTATTCCTTTTATGACCTTAATGCAAAGATCATCTCGCAGGTTACGGACCGCGACAGGATCTCCCTTTCGTTTTATCACGGAAGGGATTATTTCAGCATGAAAGACAAGCAAATGAACTATAACAACAAGCTTTTCTGGGGTAATCATTTCGGGATCCTGAACTGGAACCACCTCTTTCGCCGGGATTGGTATGCCATTACCAGTGCTTATTATACCTCCTATCATTTCACCTTTGATGTAAACCAGAAAAATAATATCCTCGGCGTTATTTCGGGTATTGAAGACCTCGGACTGAAATCACGGATCGTAAAAAACAAAAACCGGCAACGCATACGCTTTGGTTTCGATTACCAGCGTCATATCTTCAGGCCCAATAATATAAAGGCCGTTATCAACAACACCAGTATCAACAACACGGCAAACCAAAAGATTTACAGCCTTGAAGGCTCCCTGTTCTTTGCCGTCGAATCTGATATTACCTCAAGGCTGCGCATTGATGCGGGACTCCGTCTTACCGGTTTTGCCCACCTGGGACCGTTCGATCAATACCTTAAAAACGCCGTCGGTGAAATTGATGACACCCTGCACCATGGAAAAAACGAATGGATCAGGACTTATTTTTTCCCTGAACCCCGGTTTTCATGCCGCTATATGCTGGATGAGAATTCCTCCGTCAAGTTTTCCTTCCTCTATAACAATCAATACCTCCACATGGCTTCCGCCTCATCGGTCACCTTTCCGGCCGACATCTGGCTGCCCAGTTCTCTTTACCTCAAACCCCAACGGGGATTTCAGACTACCCTGGGATATTACAGGGATTTTCATGAAGGATCCTATTCCGCTTATGCGGAATGCTATTACAAGGAGGCCTATAATCAAATCGAACTGCTAAAGGGCATTCTCAATGATTTTTCTGACAATCTTTTCGAGCAAAGCATTGTTTTTGGCATGGGGCGGTCGTATGGATCTGAACTCTTCCTGAAAAAAAACACGGGCCCGGTGACCGGATGGGTTGGTTATTCCCTTTCCAGGCATACGCGGAAATTTGATGCCATTGAACAGGGGAAGATTTATCCGGCCAATTATGACCGGCGCCATGATGTCAAGCTGGCGGTTATGGCCAGAATAAATGCCCGGTGGACACTGTCTGCGCTGTTTGTTTATGCCACCGGGAATGCCCTCACCGTTCCGGATGAAAAGTACCTGATCGACGGAAATATCCTCAGCCATTTCAGCCGTGTGAATTCGTTCCGCATGCCGGCTTATCACAGGCTCGATATTGCAGCCACCCGTTCATTGAGGAAGAGAGGACGGTTTGAATCAGAACTGATCCTTTCGGTCTTCAATGTATACAACCGTCCCAATCCTTTTTACATCTATTATGCGGTCACCGGCAATGTGGCACAATATAACCTGACGGTGGAAGCCCGACAGATCTGCGTATTTCCGGTATTGCCATCGGTCAGCTGGTCATTTAAATTTTAATGCAATGGCTGTGAATCCTTTTTTCCACCCTGCAAAGATACGGCTCAGCCTCCTGTCGAGATTGCTTGTTCCGGGGCTCATCATGGCGGGCTGTTCAAAGGAACTGGATATTCAAATACCCCAACCCGGATCAAAACTTGTAGTGGAAGGATGGATTGAACAGGGAAGACCTGCCAGGATCCTCCTTACACAAAGTGTCCCTTTTTTTTCCAGCCTCGATTCAACCGAGCTGATGGAAATTCCCATCACCCGCGCCCGGGTCACCCTCATAACCGAAACAGAACACGAGGTGTTGACACTGGTGCCCAATGTTTCCTATTTCCCTCCCTACGTGTACAACAGCACTTCTCTAAAGGGCTCTGTCAATACCCGCTACAGGCTTGAGATAGAATACCGGGGAGAAAAGCTGGCAGCCTCCACCACGATCCCTGAGCCGGCCTTTCTTGACAGCATATGGTATATTCCCGAACCCGGGTATGACAGCCTGGGAAGAATCTGGATACAGTTCACCGATGATCCCTCAACAAACAACTATTACAGGATATTGACCCAAACCGTGGGTACCGACAAACGCTTTATTCCTACCCGTGAGATTGCCGCCTTCAGCGACCGCATGTTCAGCGGGGAGACTATAAAATTCGGGCTGCTGAGGGGGATGGGAAGTATCCTTGAGCTGGGTGAAAATCAGCTTTACCGGCTGGGGGATACCGTGAATATAAAGTTCTGCACCCTGGATCAGGAACATTATACCTTTTGGAACTCCGTGCAGTCCATGATCATATCCTCATCCAATCCTTATGCGGCAAGCTTCGAAACAATTCAGTCAAATGTAACGGGAGGGTACGGAGTTTGGGGTGGATATGGCTCTTCCTACTATACCTTTATTGTAAGATGATATCCTCCGGTCTTATATACCCCCCGACGGGGTGTTGAAAACCCCGTCGGGGGGGTATATGCGATAAAAAAACCCGGCGGAAACAACAACATTCGCACCGGGTTTTATAAGGGAAGTTAATCCCTGCTGATGTTACATATCTTCCGTATTGATGGGCTCGATCTCAACGTCATAATCAGCGTTGATCTCGCTGATCAGGTCATTCAATTCATCGATAAAGTTACCCAGTTCTTCCTGCACGTAGGTGGAAGCGTCAATCTTGGTGCCGTCGGCATACACAAAGCGGATCATCGGGTAGTAGTCGCCGCCGTCATCGTAGGTATAGGCTTCTGCATCCGCGATCTTCTTGTTATCCTCATAGTATACGACAACCAGTTTAGCATTTTCGTTGAGAATTTCAACAAATTCGTCACTGGCTTCTTCTTCATCCAAAGCTTCATTTTCATCCAGTTCGCGCAAGGCATCGCCAACTTTTTTGAAATCCACCATCCCGGCTATTTTGATATCCATAAAGACCAGGTGGGCATTGGCATTCTGAATGATTTCCTCAATCTCAGGCTCGGAGTATTCGTCAATGTAATCAATTTCATCCGTTTCCACCCACATCCACAGATCATAGTCAAAAACCTCAACATAGTGGGTGTCATAATAAGTGATCGTGTTATCCTCTATGCTTTCCTCGCTCCAGTCGCCTTCGGCACTGAAAAAGATCTCGGTCAGCAGTTGGCTGCCCCGCTTCAGGTTAAAGGTCACGGAAGCATTGGTACTGGGCGTGTGCTTGGCGGTGAAGCCAAACCTGAAATCTTCAATGGTAAGGGAAGCTCCCACTTCAGTTGGCATGCCGTCAGACTTATAAGAGCCTGAGAATTCAGCCGACATCAGTGATTCGCCATTGTATTCCAGTTCCATTTCAACCCCTTTCGGCATTTCGGCCAGTTCTGCCGGCCAGTCTTCGCGGGGATCGGTAACCTCGGAAAACTTCATATTATCAATGGTAAGTGTCGCCGTATTGGTTGCATCGGCAGCCTTACCGGGAAATTCAATGACAAGGGCATCGGCTGAACCGGTACTGTCAAACTGGTCTGTCGAAAAATTCCAGGTGTATTTTGCTTTAACCTGTTCCCACATATCAGACAGCGTTTCGGGATCTGCCGCCGTGGATTTAAGGCTTGAATACACAGCGCCGGTTTTGACGCCCTGCCGGTAAAATGAGGCCAGCAGCCTGGCAGGCTCCAGTATTTCAGTGGAAGCCATGACGGAGCCGCTTCCTTCCATCAATTCCTGCATGTGAAACAATACTTCAAATGCATTGGCATCTTCCAGGTCACCCAGTTCCGTCACCATGTCAATACCTGCATTTTCAACATTTTCCTTATTCTCTTCAACGGTAAGCTTACTGAACTTCGCATCGAAGGGGTCATCAACGGTATCCTTGTCCTTTTTGCAGGCGATCATCGCCAGCAGGGCAAAAAACACGAATAAGATCTTTCCTGTTATTTTCATAGGATCAATTATTTAAATTAATAAAAAAAAATTTTGGTTCGTAGATCAAGTTCTTTCCTGATACGTTAAGGTAATGAATTAGTTATAGTTTATCCCGTTTTTTTTATGATATTTTCCACCTTTTTTAAAAGCGCCCTGCGGTCTATCTTAAATGACCGGTTCCTGGGAATGAAATCCAGGCAGACTACATCGGCCGGAACGTGATAAGCCGGCAGCGCGGATTTCAGCTTTGCCAGCGCCCGTGATTTTTCCTCACCGGGGTAAGGTATCGAGGTTGCTGCTACCAGTTTATGACCCAGCCTTTTGTCAGGCAGTCCCACCACAACCCATTCCTGTCCCAGCACAGCATGGATCATGGTTTCGAGCTCTTCCGGGCTGATCTTAATTCCGCCGCTGTTGATGACATGATCAACCCTTCCTTTCCACCGGAATGTTTTGTTTCCCATGATCTCAACCACATCATTGGTTACAACCGGATCAGGCAGAAAGGGAGTCCGGATGACCAGGCAACCACGTTCATCAGCCGAGATCTTTATACCCGGCAGCACGGTAAACCAGGGTTTTGACCCCTGCCCGTTAATCCGGCGCAAAGCGATATGGGAACAGGTTTCGGCCATGCCAAAGGTTTCAAAAAAACGGCAGGGAAGGACTTTCAGTCGGCATTCCAGCCCGGGCGGCAAAGCCGATCCTCCGATGATCAGGGTATTGATGCGGGAGAATGTAAATCCATTCTCCAGCAGGTTATAAACCTGCAGGGGAACCATGGCACAAAAGTCAAAATTTTCATCTGCAGGGACATCCGGCAGAGAAGCGGGTTCAGTCCAGCGTAGTTTCATACCGGTGACCAGGGCTCTGACGATCATCATCTTACCTGCAATGTAATCGACCGGCAGGCAGAGCATGGCAACCTGATCTTTCCGGAGGCCGAGGGCGGAGGCGGTAAGGCTGGCCGAACGGATCATGGCTTCCTTGTCAATCCTGATCTCCTTTGAAATCCCCGTGGTACCGCTGCTTTTCTGCACGATGGCACTTTCGGGACCCAGGAAGTCCAGGATGAAATCCAGGTTTTTCCTTTCCCATGCCGGAAGGCCGGTTTTGTGCAGCTGCTTGCGGCAAAGTGCAGGCATTTCGCCGGCCGTCACAAAACTGCCATACAGGGTGGCTCCTTTCAGTAAGGGTCTCATGCCCTATGATTCAATGAATGACAGGTTCCATTCCCGTGAAGGATGATAGAACATTTTTTCGCCGTCGAGTGTCAGGGGACATTGAATATTGTCCCTGTACAGCATACCGGTTCCGAGGCCCTGGGCGAGGGGGCTGTTGAACGTATAAATCCACTGGGCTATGGCATTCAGCCCTATATTTGACTCGAGGGCTGATGTTACCCACCAGCCGATATTTTCCTTTCCGGCCAGGCTGATATATTCCTCTGCCTGCTGAAAGCCACCCAGTAATCCGGGCTTTAACACCAGATATTGGGGATGCACGGCGGAGATCAGTGCCAGCTTATCTTTCCGGGAGGGATTCCCGAGCAGATCTTCGTCAAGGGCGACCGCAACGGGCGAATGCAGGCATATCCGCTCCATCTCTTCCCAATGACCGGGCTTGATGGGCTGTTCAATGGAATGGATTTCCAGTTCCGCCAGTCTTTTAAGTACTTCCATCACCGTGCCGGCCTCAAATGCTCCGTTTGCATCCACGCGGATTTCCAGTTCACCGGCTTTGAACCGGCTTCTGATTTGGTGCAGTATCCGTATTTCATCCGCTGTGTGCAGGGAACCGATTTTTAACTTCAGGCATCGAAATCCCTGGTTCAGTTTCTCTTCCACCTGCTCCAGCAGGAATTCCACCGGTCCCATCCAGATCAGGCCGTTGATGCGGATGTAAGACCTGCCTTTGGTGAAATCCGATTCAAACAGTTCCCGCTTCCCTCCCGTTTTTATGTCCAACAGGGCAGTCTCCAGCCCGAAGGCAAGAGAGGGATAATCCGTAAGGTCGGGAACGGCGGACAATCCTGCCTGCTGCAGGATCGCGCAAAGCTCCCCTATCTTTTGATCAACTGCCTCTTCCGTTTCCCGGCTCAGCCCGGGAATCAGGGAACACTCCCCTATCCCCCTGATATCAGGATGCTCACCATCAGCCAGGAACAGAAACCAGGAAGGTTTTTGATGCAGCATGCCCCTGGATGTTCCCGCCGGTTTAAGAAAGTGAAAAGTTTTCTTTTGGTACCAGGCCTTCATCATATTTATAACACCAGTCCGAGGCCGAAAGTAAGTGAAAAAGCAAAGGTTGTGAGTGCCATTTTCTTAAGCTCTGCATTCAGGTCAACCGGAACGGTGTTTTGCATGACGTTCTTTACATCGAGCAAAAGAAAAGGCAGGGTAACCATGAAAATCAACTGCACCGGCGACCGGTAGAAAACAATGGTATACACGATGCTCATCAGCACGGCAGCCGAAACCAGGACGCCATGGTAGATCTTTGCCGTTCTGATCCCGAGTCGCACTACCAGGGTGCGCTTGCCCGATTCCGAATCGCTTTCCATATCCCGGAGATTGTTGATGTTCAGTACGCTGGAACTGAACATCCCGATGGTGGATGCCGGCAGCAGGATCCACGGGTCAAAGTATCCCGAATGGAGGTAAAAGGTACCGCAGACGCCCACCATGCCAAAATAGACAAAGACAAAAATATCACCGAAACCCACATAGCCATAAGGCCTCTTGCCGACGGTATACTTGATCGCTGCAATGATAGCCGACAGGCCTGCTATAAAGAAAACCAGGATGATCCTGACAGGGAAATGGTTCAATCCCGTAAAGATGAGAGCAGTGCCGGCTATCAGGGAAAGCAGCACGAAAACTACGATCATACTGCGCATGGCGCCCCGGGAAATTCTTCCCGATTGTGTCATGCGCTCAGGTCCCAGCCGTTTACCGCTGTCGGTCCCTTTCAGTCCGTCGCCATAATCATTGGCCAGGTTGGACAAGATCTGCAGGAAAAGCGTGGTAAGGGAAGCGAGCAGGAAGACCGGGATCCGGAAATAACCTTTGGAATAGGCCAGGAAGCTTCCCAGGAAAGCGCTGGATAAAGCCAGGGGCAGCGTCCGCAACCGGAATGCCTGCAACCATATCAGGATGTCTTTCTTCATCATATCGTTTTGCTTCAGGGAAACCTTGGGTATTTCCTGAAGTCGGGCTTGCGCTTTTCCAGGAATGCCTTTTTCCCTTCCTGTGATTCTTCCGTCATATAATACAGCATGGTGGCATTGCCGGCGAATTCCTGAAGGCCTGCCTGTCCGTCCATTTCCGCATTCAGCCCTGCCTTGATCATACGCAATGCCAATGGGCTGTGTTCCATGATCCTCATGCACCATTCAACGGTTACGTCCTCCAGCCTGTCGGCAGGCACAACCTCGTTTACCAGTCCCATTTCAAGCGCCTCTGCAGCCGTATACTGACGGCAGAGGAACCATATCTCCCTGGCCTTTTTCTGTCCCACCACCCTGGCCAGGTAAGAAGAGCCGAAACCGGCATCAAAGCTACCCACCCTGGGTCCGGTCTGACCGAACACGGCATTTTCAGCGGCAATGCTCAGGTCACAAACCACATGCAATACATGGCCGCCGCCGATGGCATATCCGTTCACCATGGCGATGACAGGTTTTGGGATCGACCTGATCTGCTGCTGGACATCCAGGATATTCAAACGCGGGATACCATCCTTTCCGATATAGCCCGCCAAACCTTTTACGTTCTGGTCACCGCCGCTGCAAAAGGCTTTATCGCCTGCACCGGTAATCACCACAATGGCAATCTTTTCCTCTTCACGGCATATCCGCAACGCATCTGATATCTCCTTTGCCGTATCCGGGGTAAAAGCATTGTGATAACGGGGTCTGTTAATGGTGATCCTGGCAATTCCATCGAAGAAATCAAACAAAATATCGTCGTAAGACCTCAAGCTCTCCCAGTTTCTTTGCCGGTTCATTCCTTTTTCTTTAGAAGGTTTACAAAGTTACGAAATACTTC
>CAYMJH010000008.1:0-37798 GCA_964390385.1 uncultured Bacteroidales bacterium
AAAAAACAGATATCCCGTCCTTTACCGTAATGGAGCCGGCAGCAGATGGTTTTCGTAATTACTTGAAAGCATCTTTCTCTGTATCGTCGGAAGAATTGCTGGTTGACAAAGCCCGTCTGCTTACCTTAACGGCGCCCGAGATGACGGTCCTTATCGGCGGCATGCGTGTGCTGAATGCCAACTGTGGCAATACCCAACTTGGCGTATTCACCCAGCGACCTGAAGTGCTGTCCCATGATTTCTTTGTGAACCTGCTGGACCCGGACACCGTCTGGAAGCCCGGTTCTGCCTCCGATGAAATCTTTGAAGGTTACGACCGCGCTACCGGTAAACTAAAATGGACCGGAACCCGGGTTGATTTGATCTTCGGTTCAAACTCAGAGCTCAGGGCGCTGGCCGAGGTATACGGAAGTGCCGATGCCAATGAAAAATTCGTAAAGGATTTCGTTGCAGCATGGAACAAGGTCATGAACCTTGATCGCTTTGATCTGGCCTGATACAAATGAATCTCTTACTTATCCGCACGTTTTTTTTCGTCGAAGAGGGTGTCCGCCGTTCGGGTGCCCTCTTCGATATTACAGGCAGACCTTACCTGTGATAGGATCGCTGCAGAAGTCTTTCCGCCTGCAGCTTTTGCAGTGTTTGCCCATCCATACTTCATCGAACTGGTTCATGATGGCCTCAACAAACCCGGGATCGGTGGTAATGAATCCCGACTCAAAATTACGGGTATTTGCGCTTTTAATGCCAAGTCCTGCCCCCGTAAGATTGGCAGAACCCGAATAGGCAAATTTGCCGTCGACAATGATGTGCTTGAAATGAACCCTCGGACATAACTGCCTTTCCATGTCCTTCCACAACAAGGGATATTGGTCAAAGCTTTTCCTGAAGTTGGCGCCGGGTTCTTTTGCATGCAAAAGCCGGATGGCAATCTTCTTCCTGATCAGACCGTCAAGTATGGCCAGGAAAGACTTCACGTCACCCTTGTAATGTACATGCATGTCTTTTATATCAGCTGTGCCTATCCATACAAAGGATCTGGCTTCGGCAACAACTGTGATAACCCTGTTGTATAAATCCCCGTTGATTATAAAACTGGTGCTCATTTTCCGGCTGAAAAATTAATATAAGGACTGTGTCCTCATGTCACATAAATCGTTAAATCCGGATTAGGCTAAGATAACATTAATAACTGAACGAAGCGGATGATTATACCTGTATGCCGATAACCAGGACGTCGTCGACCTGGAATTCGTCGCCCTTCCACCGGTAAAAGCGGGATTCAAGCTCATCCTTTTGTTCGGAGAAAGGCAGCTTACTGATACCGGTAATGATCTCCCGGAAGCGTTTTGTTTTCAGTTTTTCCTTGTTGCCGCCTCCGAATTGCGAATAATAACCGTCGGAAAAGATGTAGAATGTATCTCCTTTCCCGAGCTGCAGGGTATGCTCGGTGAACGGCTGTTCTTTCAGGTGAATACCTACCGGCTGGCGGTCGGCCGGGATCTCAGTCAGCGTATGGTTCTGATACAGCCACAGGGGATTGTACGCTCCCGCAAAATTCAGTTCCCGTGTTTCGCTGTTCAGAATGCAAAGGGCAATATCGAGCCCTTCGCGTTGCTCACCACGCTGCCCCGTTTGCTGAAGCGATGATTTTATCTCCGTCCGCATCATCTCGAGTAGTGAAGCAGCCCCTTTTATTTCGGGTTTGCGCACAAGCTCGTTCAGCAGGGCAATCCCGAGCATGCTCATGAAAGCTCCCGGAACACCGTGCCCGGTGCAATCGGCTGCCGCAATATAGATCCTGCTGTCTACCTTTTTTATAAAATAAAAATCCCCGCTGACAATATCACAGGGTTTAAACAGGATAAAATAATGCGGCAGTATCCGGGCGATATTTTCATCAGAAGGCATTACGGCTGCCTGAATATACTTGGCGTAGTTGATGCTGTCGGTGATTTTTTCATGGCTTTTTTCAATCAGGTTTTTTTGCAGGGTGATCTCGTGGTTCGCTTCGGCAAGGATATCGGCCTGTTGGCTGATTTCCTCCCGCTGCTTATTGATTTCAGCGTTTTTAAGTGTCAGCACCTTGTTGTGCTTTCTTTTATCCATGAATGCATACAGAATGAAACCCAGAAGTATAATCATGATCACAATGACAGCCATCAGAAACCGGTTTCTGATGGATTGGATTTCTTTCTGCCGGTTCAGTAACTCAATTTCCTTCTCTTTCTTTTCAGTCTGGTATCTGATTTCCATTTCGTTGATGGAGTTCTGACTTTCCGTGGTGAAAATACTGTCGCTGTATGCCTTATATACCCTGTAATTATCAAGGGCTTCCTTATAACGGCCCATGGCCTCATTAATATTGATCAGTGATCCATATGCCAGCATGGTGTTTTCTATCATGCCGATTCTTTTTGATATTTCAACAGCCTTCGTAAAATACGCATGTGCTTTTCGGTATTCCCGGTTTAGGTGCGCAATCTGACCGAGCCCCATGATTGAATTGCAGATGCGTTGTTCATCTTTAAGCTTATCTGCCATTTCAAGAGCCCTATTATAGTAATACAGGCTGCTGTCGATGGCTGTGCGTTTATCTGTTTGATGGGAAACCTTACTGGCGGCTATTTTGAAGAAATATTCTCCAAGATTTGCATATTCGATCCCCATTCCATACTGATCATTACCGGCGATGGCAATCGCCAGCGCTTTATGGCAATAAGAAATGGCACCGGTGAGGTTTCCCCTGATCGATTCGATATTGCTGATATTACTGTATACACTGCCCAATATAGCCTTATCATTCAGCGCGTTGGATAATCCGATCGCCTTATCATAGTATTCCATGGCTTTGTCATAATCTTTATTGTCCTTATGAATAATGGCAATGTTGTTATAGCATTGAGCCATGGATTTGAGGTCATTGAGCTCTTCGGCAATGGCCAGCGCCTTGGTAAATGATTCCACGGCCTTGCCGTAATCACTGATGGTGATATAAACACTGCCGATATTGTTGTGTGCCCTGAAAACGGCCAGCCGGTTGTTCACTTTCTTTGCCTCGCTGAGGGCAATGTTCAGGTGCTCCAGGGCGGAATAATAATCCGACATGTAAATTTTCACCAGTCCCATGTTGTTATGACAACGGATGATTCCTTCGGCATAATCGATTTTTTCCGCCAGTTCAATGCATTGCCGGCACCACGATTCAGCTTCTTCCGGTTCATTTCTGCTCAGGAGCAGGGTCAGGTCTTTCAATGCCAGTACCTTAACAGTATCAGTTTTTGTCGTATTGATCACCCGGATCAGGCTGTCTTTTTTGGAATTTTGGCAGAAAGTTGGCTGTATGGCAGCCAGAACAGAAAGAAAAAATAAAACAAACTTCATGAAGAAAAAATTGATGTCGCTATACTTAAATCATATACGATGCAATACTTTTGGGGTTTCAGTGTTTTGTTCCGAAGCGGGACGGCACCGGGATCCGGTATATCAGCCGCTAATTCTCCCGTGAACATAATTCCATGACCAGGGATAGCAGCTCTTCAACTTTGAAAGGTTTTGAAATGTACCTGTCAAAGCTGTCTTTAAGGATATTTTCCCTGTCGGTTTTCTGGGCATATGCAGTGACTGCAATAATGGGAAGGTGAGGATTGATCTTCTTGATCCGTCGGGCCGCTTCAAAACCATCCATTCGCGGCATCCTGATATCCATCAAGACCAGGCATTTTGTATTGACCGGCTGAGCTTTTACAAAATCAACGGCTTGGGCGCCGTTTCTGGCCCAGGATATCTTTGCCCCCAAAGGCCGGAGCACGACCCTGAGAAGCTCAAAGTTAACCGGATCATCTTCGGCCACAATCAGGGTTAATCCCGGGGGCAACGCTTTAACCTTGCGCATATCACTGATTAAACTTTCCCGGAGGATGTCTGCAGGAACATAGGGAAGTGAAAAATAGAACACTGAACCTTTTCCGGGTTCAGATTCTGCCCATATCCTGCCCCCCATGAGTCCGATGATCCTTTTGCAGATCGCCAGGCCAATGCCGGTACCGCTGTAGAATTTCTCAGGATTATCCTCTATTTTATAGAATTCATCAAAGATCTTTTCAAGATACGAAGGAGGTATACCGATTCCGGTGTCGGACACATAAAATAACAGATTATCCTCCTCTACCTTATAACCAAAGCTGATACGCCCTGAATCGGTATATTTATAAGCGTTGTTCAACAGGTTTGTGATAACCTGACTGAACCTCACCCTATCGTTTATAATATACAGGCTGTTCTTATCGTTTTTGTTCACAAATTCAAACTCGATGTCTTTCCGGTTTTTTATTATAAACTGGTTTTCAATATCAGTCAGGCAGGCTTTGAGATCGAGACTGTCTTTTGCCAGGGTGGGCTTGTTGGCCTCCAGGATAGAGATGTCAAGGATATCATTGATAAGGACCAGGAGTGATTCACAATTGCTTGAAATGATATCAAGGAAGTTCTTCCTTTCCTCCACAGGCAGTGAATCATTATGCAGCAAACGTGAAAACCCGTAAATAGCGTTCATGGGAGTCCTGATCTCATGACTCATATTGGCCAGGAAAGAGGATTTAAGCCTGTCGGATTCCTCCGCTTTCATTTTCGCCTGCACCAGTTCTGCTGTGCGTTCTTCAACAAGGTTCTCAAGATGATTCCGGTGATTTTCCAGTTCATAGTTCTGGGTCAGTATCTCCTCCTGTTTTTCCTCAAGCAAAACATTGGCTTCAGATAACGCAGTGGTACGTTCTTTTACCTTTTCTTCCAGAAATTCATTCTGCTGCCTGAGATACAATATCCGGAATAAAAATACACCGTAAAGCAGGATCAGGACTGCAAATATCCTGAATGCCAGTGTCTGCCACCAGGGAGGACGGATAATGATTGAAACCGATTTGGGGATTTCATTCCATACTCCGTCGTTGTTGGATCCTTTTACATGGAAGATATATTTGCCGGGAGGAACGTGGGTATAGGTTGCCGAACGCTGGTAGCCTGCATCAATCCATTCCCTGTCGAGACCTTCCAGCCTGTATTGGTATTTGTTCTTTTCAGGATGCAGATAATTCAGAGCGGCAAAACGTATGGTAAAGGTCGAATTCCGGTAAGAAAGATAGAGTTTGTCAATGGCATTGATATTTTCGGGGATGGAAGAATAACGGCCCTTTTTATCGGGTTGTGCATACATGAGCTGAAATTCCGTCAGCACTACCGGCGGCACATCGGTATTCATGGATATACTGTCGGGATGGAACCACGAATACCCGCCCGAAGTTCCGAAGAACATGGTCCCGGCATCATTTTTAAAGGCCGATCTTTTTATGAATTCATTGCCCGCCAGTCCGTCACTGTTATAAAACACCCTGTAATCCGGTGAAACGGGTCTGAATATTCCCTTCATAATTTGATAGAGTCCATCGTCAGTGCCGATCCATAAATTATCGTGTCCGTCTTCGAGAACACTGAAAACTGTGCGATTCGGAATGTCCTTTGCGGTCAGGTAGGGAACAAATGATCCGGTTGTCTCATCAAACCACATCAATCCAAGGTTGCTGGCCACCCAAATATTCTTTCTGCTGTCTTCCGCAAGGGAAATGATCTTGCCTCCTGCCTGGGTGTTAGAAGGATTAAAGATGTAATGAGAGAATTCCTCCTTCTCATAGTTGAAAACCTCAAGGCTGAAATAAGTAGACACATAAAGCCGGCCTGTTGATGCTGCCAGGATTGAATTCACCGACTCATGAAAAAGACTTCCCGGGATGGTGTCATTGTGAATAAATCGCCGGAATGTGCCGTCCTCATATTTATACCGGTTAAGGCCCCCTCCCTGCGTGCCGATCCATAGGTTCCCGCGGTGGTCTTCCTGAATGGCTATTATGTTGTTGCTGCTGATGGTACCATCGTCAGCTCCGGTAAGGAAACGCCGGAATGTTCCGTTCTTTTCGTTGAAGAGATGCAAACCGCCCGACCAGGTTCCCACCCAGAGATTTCCCCGGCTGTCCCTGAAAAGAGCAAATACGGCACTGGCCCCGAGGCTCCCGGGATTATTGCTCTCATAACCAAAGTGCGTAAACCGGCCCGATTGTTTGTCTAACCTGTCAAGGCCTCCTTCCGTCCCGATCCACAGATACCTGTCTTCATCCAGTATGGCATTAACCATGTTATTCCGGATCGAATTCCTGCCTGCCGCAGGTTCCGCTTTCATGCTTTGAAAATGTTTTTCCCTGTGGCTTGTGTAATTCACACCTCCTTCCAGTGTGCCTATCCATATATCCTTCATCCGGTCTTCCAGGAAACATACCACGGCATTGTTGCTCAGACTGCTCTTCTCCGCCGGATCGTTGCGGTAATATGCAACGGGGGTTTCTTCACCCGGAATATAAGCATCCAGCGACAACAGCCCAATTCCTTCCATCCCGACCCACAGGTTGTTCCTTTCATCCGCCAGCAGGCATGATACGTTTCCTTTCAAAACCGGCATCACCCGACCTGATTCCGGCCGGTCGTTCAACAAAACAAAAAGTCCGTCAAGGGCTGTGCCGATCCATAACCGTTTGTCACGGTCCTCACAGACCGCCATGACGTCTTTGCCCGAAAACATATCCTGAAAGCCCGGGACCTGAATGGTCCGGAAAACGGAATCCTTCCTGTCCAGCCGGTTCAGCCCGTTCTTTGTGCCTATCCACAAGGTGTTTCCGGAATCAAGGTAGAGTGTGTTTATGTAATGGTCATTGGATACTGATTTACCTTCCCGGGTAAGAACCTTCAGGCTGCTGTCGGCCGGATCATATAAATAGAGACCGCTGTTGGCGCCAAACCAGACATGTCCGTCCGGATGCTTCGCCATGCAAAGTACAGAGGTCATTTCAAGCAGGGGCTGACTGAAACCTTTCTGTTGGTAAAAGTCGAAGGTGTACACCCCCATATCCGTGCAGACCCATAATTCGTGATCGTTCTTTTTCATTACCGCATTGAAATGGATATCGCCCAGGCTCTGGCCTCCGGGATCGGCAAGCCGGAACACTTTAACCTCATAACCATCAAAACGGTTCAGTCCGTCCGCAGTGGAGAACCATAAGTACCCGATATCGTCCTGGTAAATATTTCTTACCCAGTTATTGGATAAACCCAGGCTGGTGGTGACCGTACGGAAGGATAAATGTGTTGATTGTGAAAAGGCAAGAAGGGATACAAGGAGCAACCCTGAAATGCAAATACCCTTCTTCATTGTAATATAATATTTTGCGGAACAGAAATGATATTAAAAATAATGAATATTTTTTAAGAATAGTTATTTATACAGAAAAACCTTTTAAGGTGTTAAACTGATCATTAAGACTATTCATGAATAATAAGAGGAATAATGTCCCGGAAAGCTTTGGGATATCATTGCAGGATCGCAGTGCTCCGGGGCAGTGAGAGGGAATCTGCTCCGGTTAAACTTTTTCCATGATCAGTTCCCTGGCTGCACCAATTGCAGCTTCTTTGATGGCACCCTCCAGCTCATGGCTGTTATCAAGTAATGCCTCTTTCTCACCCGGGTTGAACATTCCGTTCGTTTCAGCATAACGAATGAAATGCCGGAACCATTGGTTGAACAATTTTAGAAAATCGTTGGCTTCATAGGCATTTGCATCATCATCCGACACAAAATCCATCGCAAATTCTGCCAGGCCGGTTGCGAAATCGTTGATCCTTTCTTCGGTCATCTGCAAACCATCTTTATTTTTCATGGCTGTATGTGATTTATGGTTCAATCAGCTATTGTGCTCCTCGATACTTTTACGAAAGAAGTCGAAAAATGTCGGGATTTCCAATCTATATATGACTAGACGATAGTAAGTTGTGACGAAACAGGAAAATATTTACATTAAACAATGGCGGGGCCTGCCTCCTGCTGTCAAACCCGATATTGCACCAGTATCATGATTAAGCAATTTATGATCGATAGTAAATAGCTTGTATATTATACAAACATTTGATACATTTAAACCGAATCGGAAATAGTATTTTTCAAATAAAAGTATCTCATGTTCTCAAAAATCAGACAACTGGTAATTAAACGGTTAACCGTGTGCCAGCAAACCGGCAAGATAACCCGACCTGAATCAGGAAAAAGAAAAGCATTATGGCTTTGGATTGTGCTTGGCCTGGCCTCTGTCATCTGGGTCCTCATCCGGGTTTTGCCCAAGCCCAGCCGTGCGGCCTATCCCTGCCAGAAGGTGGCACAACCCATGGCTGCCGGCTTTATTGCCTGGCTGCTGGGGCTGGCGGGTTCTACCCTGATCATGCGAAAGGCCCGCAGACTGTTTCAAAGAAAACGTTACCTGGTGGGCGCCATCTGTTTTGCAGCAGCAGCCCTGCTGTGCTTTTTCACCCTCAATGACACGCGTGATGTTGCCGCATCAGCCGTAAATACATTAAATACATCCGCCTTTGTACCCACCGATCCGGCCAACAGTCCTGTTGGCACTGCCAAAGGGATCCACCCCGGGCGTGTCGTATGGGTTTATGACAGCCTGCTCTGTGACCAGGGCAGCACCACTGGCTGGTGGTGGGAAGATCGACGCACCGATCCCGAAGTGGCCCGGAGGATGATGGAGCAGGCACTGGTCAACCTCACCGGCATTGCCGATCCGGTTGTGTCCTGGGATTCCCTCTTCAGGTACTTTAACCGGACTCGTTACGGCCAAAACGATGTGGGTTACCAGGCGGGTGACAAGATCGCCATCAAGGTCAACAATATATTCTCCCGTTCTTACGAATGGACCAGCAGCCAGGATAACCGGCCCTGTCCGCAAATGCTTCATGCCCTGCTCCGGCAACTGGTGACCATGGCCGGTGTACCGGAAGCAGATATCACCGTCTATGACTGCATCTTTTATCATGGCAACCCGGTTTACCAGTATTGCCATGCCGACTTTCCCGGTGTGCGCTGGGCTGAAGGTGATGCCACGGACCGCAGTGGTTATGAATCCGGTCCGGGTGAAGATCCCGGCACCCGTGAAAAGGTGGTGCCCGATACCAGTTGTGTGATTCACTATGGCAATCCTGCCCTCGTTCCGGGCAGCGGCAAGGTCTGCCTGCCTACGGTTGTCTCAGAGGCCAGGTATCTCATCAACCTCGCCCTGATGCGCACCCATGAACTGGCTGGCGTCACCCTCTGTGCCAAAAACTTCTTCGGCTCGGTATGGCATCCCGATCCTCCTCCCGGGAATTCCTATTACTACCATGGCTGGTGCCCGTTCTTTATGCATAAGGCTGTTGCCTCACTCAATTTCGCCGCAGACATTCCCATGCTCCCCATGGGATCGTACAATGCTCTTGTCGATCTTATGGGCCACAAAGAACTGGGCGGCAAAACCCTGCTGTTTATGGGGGAATGCATTCGCTATAAGGGCTGGTCTGCCCCGCCCTTCAATGGCGGGCCGGCCTCGAGTTTGTTCATGAGCCAGGATGGTGTCGCTGCTGAGTCCGTCATGCTGGACTTTTTACGGTCAGAGGGGGCCGTAGTCGCCGGTACGCCGGATAATTATCTCCACGAAGCGGCACAGGCCGGCAATCCGCCTTCGGGCACGGTCTATGACCCGGAAAACGACGGCATCCCCCTAACAAGCCTGGGCGTGCATGAGCACTGGAACAACGCTGCAGACAAACAGTACAGCCGCAACCTGGGCACCGGTGAAGGTATTGAGCTTATTCAGATATTGAGATATGTCCCAACTGCTGTTAAGCCTCGCAGTGCTGACAATCCGGGCTCTTTTACACTCCTGGAAAATTATCCCAATCCCTTTAATGCTTCAACCACCATCGGTTACACATTGCCGGCCCCTGCCGATATCCGGCTGAGCATATACAACCTGAAGGGAGAAAAGGTGCGTACCCTCATCCATCAGCACCAGTTTGCAGGCACTTTCGAAATAAGCTGGAATGGATGCAGTGATAACAATATAAGGGTAGCTCCCGGTATATATATCTGCAGCATGGAAATCAATACGGGCAGAGAAACGGTCAGCCAATCCCGTCAGATGTTGCTCAGGTAACCTATTGTGTCAGCAGGACAGGATATCAAACTCTTTTTATATACCATTAAATCGCAGGCTAACCTATGCGTCTCATCGGTAACGTTATCTGGCTTTTATTCGGGGGGCTCTTCACGGCGGTTGAATATGTGCTGGCCAGCGTGGTTCTCATGATCACCATCATTGGTATCCCTTTTGCACTTCAAACCCTTAAGCTGGCCGTGCTGGAATTATGGCCGTTCGGTGCGGATATCCGCACCCGCGCGGACCAGCCCGGCTGTCTGTCCACTCTTATGAACCTGATCTGGTTGTTTGTAGGCGGCTTCTGGATTTTCATCACCCATATTTTTTTCGGTTTTCTGCTGGGCATCACCATCATCGGTATTCCCTTTGCGAAGCAGCATTTCAAGCTGGCGCACCTGGCACTCACCCCCTTTGGGCGTGAGGTCATTTACCCCTGACAGAACCCGGTTGGGATTGGACCAGCCCGATCCCCAGGTGCACGTCAACATCGAAACTTTTGGCGAATGGGAGCCGCTGGACAGCAATAAAATTATTCCGGCCTTTTTCTATAGATTTTTTGTTATTTTCGGTGATTAATCAGTTGAAAGTGAAACCGGGACTATTCATACTGACCCTTGTTTCAATTGACGACAGGCACATTGCTTTTGATGTTTCGGATGAATCGGAGAGCATTGGGGTAAAATACGACAAAGCATCTGCTCATTTTTCATTTGATGATCAGAATGGCTTGTCTGAGATACTTACCAACCATCAATTCCAACTTCAAAAAGTAATCAAATCGGCCTTGCAAGGAAAGCCCTTTCCGGGGCAGCAAATACAGTGTGTATTTATCAAGAACTTCACCTTCCTGCACAATCCGGACTATAATCATTATATCCGTATCGACCGGCGAGGTAATAATCCAGTGATCAGTGTCAGTGCTGAAGGAACATCTTGCATTCATATACTCTATACCGATGGTTCATATGCCAAAGAATCAAACCGGTCGGGTTATGCCGGAATTATAATAAACAAAGAGGGTGCCGAGGAACTATTTTATGGTTCTTATCCCGGCGGAAGCAGTGGTTTAATGGAACTTATGGCTGTAACGGAAGGATTGAAGCGACTCGCCCCGGTTGAGAAAATCCGGATCAATACCGATAGCCGCTTTGTAATCCGCGGTCTTGCTCAATGGATTCATTTCTGGAGATTCAATGACTGGCAGATGGCCTATGGGCGAGAGGTAAGATACGCTTCACACTGGCAACAACTTGATAAATTGTGTCATGGAAAATTCCTGGAACTAAAATGGATCAAAGCCCATTCCGAAGATAGAAACCACAGGTTTTGTCACCGGCTGGCCAAAAAAATGGCCACAGGGCAAACAAATGAGCAAATGGCCGATAGACGAAACCCGGCGGATTTTGATAATTTTTTTATTGATGAATCCCTTAATTAACTTAAAAGATACCGTTATGAATACGCTATGTAACATTTCAAAAGTATTTTTGCCAGACAGGTTCTCCATGGCATGGATCATCACAGTATTTGTTGTCGCTATGGTTGCAATTGTCTCGTGCCAGTCTGAAGAAAAGGAAAGCGGAAACAACAGCTACGCTGAAGACCGTGCATTAATCGAAGACCTGCAGGCCCGTTATATGTTCGCCCTCGATTTTGGCGATCTCGACAGCTATGTAGCCACCTTTACCGAGGACGGCATTCTCGATATCGGCGAAGGAGAATGGCGCGGCCGCGACTCTATCAGGCATATCCTGGCTTCCATGCCCCGTCGCGATGATACGCTGGCTGCACCTGGGAAACCGGAGCTTCACCCGGCCACAGGGAGGCATTCCATTGTCAACATTGTCCTGAAAATTGAAGGCGACACCGCATACGGAAGAGCCTATTGGTTTCATATGTCGAACAACAATTCCCGGCGCAGCGCTAACCTTGACTCATACGGCCATTATGAGGATGTGATCGTAAAGGTAAACGGCATCTGGTTGTTCAGCCGCAGGAAGATATTCAACGAAGAAGTTGCCAAATGGGCTGCACCGGCCCAAAATCCCTGCTGGTAATCCATTCGGGAGACTGATTAATTCCCTGGTATGTTCACAATTACCGTGGATTTTTATAAAAAACCGGCCGTTGGTAGAATAGGGTCGGACCGGATAGTGGAATAGTCCGGCCCGACCCCTAATATAATTAAAGAGCTGCCTTTTTCAGACAGCTCTTTTGTCGGGGTAGCCCGACTCGAACGGGCGACCACTTGCACCCCATGCAAGTACGCTAGCCAACTGCGCCATACCCCGATTTTATGTGATGATTTGGCGATTTTTTGATTTGGTGATTGAGGGTTCAAAATCACTAAATCACCAAATATTTCGGTCGGCAAATATAATCGATCTTTTTAAAATAAAGAACAGATTGGAATGAAATAATATAAAGGCGGAGGCATTGTTCTCCTGTCCGTTAAAAGATTCTGTTCACCAGGTGCCCGCTGAACCAGGTATAACTGGATGCATTATCCCCGACAACGATATAGTTGTCATCACTGCTGTAAATACGGATATCTACATAGTCGTCCTGATCCAGCATAATAGTGGCAGATCCGCTCAATGCGATCATGCCGCCGCTGGCATAATCGAAGGCAAGCCTGCAATATAAATCTCCATTCACATAGCAGGATAAAGAAAAAGAGGCCCCATCTTCAAAGTTTAATGCATTTACACAGGTTGAAATATGGTAGACCCCGTCAACATAAGCCGTATAGCGGTAGGTGCTTGTGCTGAAATCCACACCGCCAAAAACCTTTTGATTGAAACGCACGGTATTGGAATTTGTGGTTACATAGTATGATGCGTTGTTACGAACCAGGAAACTGAGGTTGAGATTATACCGCTCATCGCTTTGACGCCGGAGAAGGATATCATCTATTGCATCATTATTGATCCTTCCCTCAGCGCCCAGGTCGCTGTATGCCGAATACCTCGAGGTATTCAACGTACCCGAGGTCAGCAGGGATGCGTCGGTGGTGGCGGGTCCGGCAGGACCGGTAGCACCGACATCTCCTTTGTCGCCTTTGTCACCCTTTGGACCCTGCGGACCCTGTGCACCCGTATCACCTTTGTCACCCTTGTCACCTTTGAGGCCTTGCAGACCCTGTGCGCCTGTATCCCCCTTGTCACCTTTGTCGCCTTTGAGCCCCTGCGAACCTTGTGCGCCCGTATCCCCTTTATCACCCTTAGGACCTTGGGAACCCTGTGCGCCTGTATCTCCTTTATCGCCTTTGGGTCCCTGTTCCCCCACCCCGCTTGCGGCATACAGGGCATAAGGCACACTCAGGAGCTGAGAAGTTCCCATTTCAGTACCATCGACCACAAGTTTTATGAAATACGGGCCATCTGCCCAGTTTATCGCGGCAAAGCCGGCGGTTTCAACGGATCCGATCTGCAGGTTCACCAGCCCGAAATCGTTTGTCGTGGTGTTGTGTGTTTCAGAAAAAGCAGGCATTCCTGTCGCACTGCCTTGCAAAATGCTTGTTTGAATGGTAACATTGGTATTAACTTTCAGGTTACCGGATCCGTCGCGCAACACGGCCTGATAATTAAAACCGGCCGGGGCCTGCCCCTGTAATGTCATGCAGGTGATGAGCAACAATATCACCAGGCATGCCGGCAGGAGGATAATGTTCTGGTTGATTTTTTTCATATCATTTTTTATTATGTTTCGTTAGTTATTCTTTATTCACTCACCCGATTTTCAATCGCATCAAGCCGCTCCGTCAGTTTCTGCTGGTTGGCTTTTAGTCTTTCATTCTCGTTTTTCAGTTGTTCGATTTCCGTGAGCAGGGCTTTAATCCCTTCGAGCAGCAGGGGCGTGGTTTTGCTATAGTCCATGCCGCTGGCATCCACACCATTTTCCTCATACACCACTATTTCGGGAAGGACCCTTCCCACCTCTTCAGCAATCATGCCGACGTCGTGCTGCCCGCCGTGGGCTTCATCCCAGTCAAAAGACACACCCCGGATAGCTTTTATTTTTTCAAGCGGATCGGAAATTAACTGTATATTCTTTTTCCATCGTATGGAAGACCCTGTTCCGTAATCCGTTCCCGGACCATTGGCATAAAAATCATAATTGGCACCTTCGCCCCAGACCCCGGTGCTGTTAGTCGTCAGACCCAGTCCCATAACCCCTATGCTTGAAGTTCCATTGGATGTGCCTGTAACGGCACGACCCCTGGTGTTGTATGAAATGCCATAGACACCGTACTTCGGAGCTGTACCATAAACTGCATATCCGTCAGGTGAATCAGATTCTCCGTACACTCCAAAGGTGGTACCTGATACAGCAGAGGCATGGCCACGAACTCCGGTATACGGACTATACCCTTTAACCCCATACCCCATTTCGCATTCCGTATGCCCGTATACACCCGTTGACTCTGTTATCCCTCCACAGGTCCCTATTCCCTCCACACCGTTACCCTGGGTTTTTCCAATACCCCGTATTGCCGATGCATAGGCTCCATTCACATTCATGGTAAAAGCGCCACCAAAACTTGGTACGTCAGCTGTTCCTTCATATGGCAATGTCAATCCCCCTTCATTGTCTGCGCCGGGTGCCCAGGCAGAACCATTCCATTTCAATACCTGACCGCTGACAGCTCCGTGTGGTGCTATTTTTAAAGGTGACGCCGCTGAGCCATTCCCTGATAAGGTTGCATCGGTCACAACGGTTTGTGTTCCCCAGTTATCACCGCCCCCGGTGGAAGGAAGCGTTACCGAACCGCCGCCATTGGACAACGTCAGCATGGTCCCGCTCAGGTATATGGTTTGCAATTCATTGGCCGGATCGGCATCGGCATCATCCACCCTGTCCTCTTCAACTGTTTTTGCATGCAACGCATAGGGTACACTAAGGATTTGGGAAGTTCCCATATCATTGCCGTTGACCGAAACTTTCAAAAAAAAGGGACCTTCAGACCAATGGATGGCCGAAAATCCTGAACCATTTTCCGATCCGATTTCCAGGTTAATCAACCCGAACGCATTTGTGGCGGTGTTATGAGATTCGGAGAAAACTGCTGCACCAGTAGCGCTACCCTTTAGAATTTCAATTTGCAACACTGCGGAAGCATTGGCTTTAATATTTCCCGCGGCATCGCGCAGGATGGCCTGGTAGTTAAAACCATCCTGAACCTGACCAAAAGAAGTCGCGATAGCAATAACAAGGTTCGCCAACAGGAAGGAGGAAATCCTTAACAGGTTAGGTTTTTGTATGATTTTCATGGGATTGTTTATTATTTTTTAATTAGCTGAAAAAACTTCGCCTCTTTGTTGTTTTTCATACCTTTTAAGGATCAAGGGTACTGTTCAACCCGGGCTACCGATATTGTACCTCCACCGGGGCCTCCTTTCCTCATTCTCATTCCCATTCTCATTCTTTTCTCTCTTCCTTGTCCCTCGTCCCTTGTCCCTTGTCCCTATCTTCTTATCACCACTTTCCCCGTAAATACCCTGCTGCCAACCATGATCCGGAAAAGATAAACCCCGTCGTTAAAATTGCCTGCCGGTATATGATTGTCATCACCGATTTCGCGGGAAATCATTTTCCTTCCATGCAGGTCAAAAATCTCGGCCCAACCCTTGCCGGTCAATCCATTCAAATCAACAGCAATATAATCGCCTGCCGGAATAAACCAGCAGACTATATCCGTTATGCTTTTTTCAAACAGCCCGGCAGGGGCATCAGCTGTATAATAAGATGACTTTTTATTATTGGAGATCCATTCATCCTTGCCTTCATCCCGGTTATAGGAAATATATGACGTCTCATTTCCTTCATCATCATAGGTATATTCGTATTTTATGGTCTCTTTCCACTGGCTGGTGGTTCCATCAAATTTGCTGACTATCCCAACGATTTCATTACCCTCTGAATCGTATGTGACTGCAGATTTGCTCTTAGCAACCCATTGACTTGTTTCGGTGTCCCAGTCATAACCCGTTTGCTGCAAATAATTGCCACCGGCATCCTGCAGCTCATATTCCGTTTTCGTGAGATTGATCCATTCGTTACCGGTTTCGTTTCCCTTATAGGTACAGCTGTAATTCATATGGCCCAGCTCGTTGTAAGAATATTCATATTTATATTGATACAGCCACTCATTGGTATTGACATTCCATTTGTATGAACACCATACTGTGATATTACCGCTTTCATCATATACAGAATAGATGCATATTGATGAATTGAACCACACCCGGTTTGTTTTATCCCAATACATTACGGTCATCGTATCCGTATACCCGTTCGTGCCATAGGAATACAGCCACCGGGTATTATTGGACCACTGGCTGGCGATTGTATCCCAGTAATACTGGATCTGTTCCGATAAAGCAGCATTCAGATCGTAATGGTATTCATTTTTTGACAGCTCCCAGATGAACCTGGATTCATTCCATGCATAGGTGAGCTTGTGTTCTGTTTTGCCTTCATTGTCATAACGGTATAAAATTCTTTTATATACCTCCCATAGTCCGGTAAGTGTATCATATTTTTCATACACTATTGAATCGAGCAGCAGGTATTCTTCCTGAGCGTATTTCTGCCTTTCAGGTTGAGGAATAGCTTTTGGGTATGGCTGGCCCGAAACCGGATGCAAGGCAGACAGAAAAAGCAACATGGCAAATAAGCCAAAGCTCAGCAGGGAGTTTCTTAGTTTAAGGGTTAATGTCTTCATAGGCTTGATTGTTTGATGGATTGGATTATCATTGGAATGCATTTCCATTCTCATACTTGACCCCAGTCACTTCTCTTTGTCAACTTCTCAAAATGCATGGACAGGCTATTTCGCTTTTAAGTTTGTTTTACAAATCGGGATATACCAGGTGACCACAGAAATGAGAAGATAAACTTCCCACTATCCAATAATCCCCATCGTTGCAATTTGTATAAATTGAAACTTTATCTCCGGCTTTAAGTCTAAGCGTAACAGAACCATTCAGAACACAAGCATCAGATAAGTACATATTCATTAACGAAAGTAACTGAATACCATTGACGTACATTACCAAACCAAAATTTGCAGCGGCAAATAAATTTCTAACACTCAACGAGGCTGAGAAATTATAAATCCCCGAATAGGGAACAATGAATTCGTTGGTGGTATTGTTATAATCATTGCCGTCGTCAAAAACTTCATGATCGAAGTTCACTTTA
This sequence comes from uncultured Bacteroidales bacterium, assembly GCA_964390385.1. GTDB lineage: Bacteria > Bacteroidota > Bacteroidia > Bacteroidales > UBA10428 > UBA5072. The sequence goes on from CAYMJH010000008.1 coordinate 17,277, forward strand.
TATTGGCCATATGGAGCATCAATTCGAGTGGAAACATCAGCAAAAAAAGCGACTCTCCGATTATATCTCCTGTCTGCCTCTGCCCTTACAAGAATATCCAGCGGATCATCATTATTGAGTCTGTTTTCAGATTTCAGATCATCATAAGCTGAATACCTTGCCACATTTAAGATTCCTGTTGTCATGGCAGATGCATCTGTTGTCGGAGGACCTGCCGGACCTGCCGGACCTGCTGGTCCTGTTGCACCCTGAGGACCCTGGATACCCTGCTCACCTTTATCGCCCTTACTGCCCTGAGGGCCCTGTGCGCCGGTATCCCCTTTATCACCTTTATCACCCTTGAGACCCTGTGCGCCGGTGTCCCCATTGTCGCCCTTTATACCCTGGGGACCTTGTGGCCCGGTATCTCCTTTATCTCCCTTGTCACCTTTCGGACCTGCCTGACCTTGTATCCCCTGCGGACCTTGTACTCCCTGCGGGCCTTGTTCACCTGCCCCGCTTGCGGCATATAACGCATAGGGTACGCTCAGGAGTTGGGAAGTTCCCATTTCGTTTCCGTCCACTTCCAGTTTTAAACAATAAGGTCCGCTTGCCCAGTTGATTCCGGCAAAGCTTGCAGGCTCAACAGATCCGATCCTTAAGGTTACCAGTCCGAAATCATTGGTAGTCGCACTGTGTGTTTCAGAAAAAACAGATGCTCCCGTTGCACTGCCCTGCAGAATGCTTACCCGGATGTTAACTCCGGTATTGGCTCTTATCGCTCCCGATCCGTCCCGGATAACAGCCTGGTAGTTGAAAAGGTTGGGAGACTGGCTATAAGCAAAGGTCATAGAAAAGAAGGCCAATAGAATGGCCCAGGCACATGATAACGCTAACCGGCCGGCCGGGAAAGCATAATGCAACGAACCGCTTCTGTATGGGTTGATGGTTTTCATGGTAAGGAGTTTTTTTGGTTGTTATGATAGTTGTCGGTTGCTGCGCCCACCGTAGCCTGAAATAGCTTTGTGCATTGGCGGCGAAGGTGGGTCACTTGTCATTTTTTCTCGTCCCTTGTCCCTTGTCCCTTGTCTCTATCTTCTAATCACCACCTTCCCCGAATACATTTTACTGCCATAGATAACATACAGATATATCCCGTTATTCAAATGGCTCACCGGGACTTGTGGTTTACTGTTATCCAGTTGACGGGCAAGCACTTTTCTCCCCTGCATATCATAGATTACCACCTTGACTGCGCCAGATTCATCAATATCGAATATCAGATAATCGGAAGCCGGATTTGGCCAGACGTTTATTTCCGATAATTCATTACCATATGTGCCGGTAATATCCAACAGGGAATAATACTTAAATGCCCTGTCAAAGTATGTCCAGTCGCTGATATCCTTGTTCCACATATCGTATGTGTATCGGCTCACATTGCCATTAACATCATAGGTATAATCATATTTTTTATAGTTTTCCCATTGACCGGTGATCGTGTCCCATGTATAATACAGATCCCGGATCATGTTCCCGTTGCCATCCCAGCTGTAATCATGCTTTGTATCAGGTATACCCTGATGGAGTATCGTATCCCAGGCAGAAACCAATAATTGAATCTCATGACCATTTTCATCAAAAATGTATTCATAATGGTATGAAATCACCCATTTGTCTGAAATGTCATCCCACTTGAACCGGTTGAATTGTGTACAATTCCCGTTTTCATCATTGGTATAATCAAATCTGCTGTAATACTGCCATTTGTTGTTGTACTCATCCCAAAACTTATAGCTTTCCTGTGTCATATATCCGTTTTCATCATAGGCATATTCATAGATGTAATCGTCAAACCAAAGGCTATCATCGCTGTGCCAGAAATAACTTGTTTCAATAATTCTGTTGCCGTTTGCATCATATGTATTTTCACTCATATAATTATTTAACCATTGTACCGTGATGGTATCCCAGCGCCAACCCATTTCCATTATTAGATTTCCGGTGGCATCATAGGTAAAATCCACTTTGTATTTGTGCCTGTCCCCTTCGGTTTTCATCCAGGAACCATAGATCATCTGCAGAAGTCTGCCCCCGGTTGAGTAGTTATATTCTTCCTTATAGCGTTGTGCCCATTGGCCGGTTGTTTGGTTATATCTTTCCACTATGATTGAATCGAGCAGGTGAATTGATTCATAAACTGATTTATGTCTTGTACCCGGATGAGCTATAAGTTGATTAAACTGGCCAAGAATACATTGCCCGGCAGGCAGAAAAAAAACAATCATAAACCATAAAAGGTTTATACTGACGCCTGGCCGTTTCACGAAGTGTGTTTTCATGGCTTAGAATGTTGAGTTTTTCACTTTTCGTTCCTGCCTAGCCGGCAGGCAGGTTTCGTTTTTCACTGCCTTTGGATCTCTATTTTTCCCGAATGTCTTTCAATGCCAGAGACAACATACAGGTAGATCCCGTTTTTGAGATGACTGACCGGAACCAGCGGATTGTTGCCATCCAGTTGCCGGGAGAGTACTTTCCTGCCCTGCATGTCATATAATTCTATACGGGTGCAACAGGATGCCTGATCTGTGTCTATGATTAAATATTCAAAAGCGGGATTGGGGAAGACGTGTATTGCTGCTTCATCTTTTCCCGGCATTTCTGTACCGCTGTATCCGGCATAATAATGAGTTTCCCTGTATTCGAAGATCCATTGTCCGGCATCGGTATCCCAAAACGACCCGACCTCCGAACTGTTAACACCGTTTATATCATAAGCATATTCTGTTTTTTCATAGTTAATCCAGGTGCCTGATGTGGTATCCCACCTCCATTCGTGTTCTGATAGTTTGTATCCTTCAGCGCTCCAGGTATTATCCTGTTTATAATGATTGATCCATTGCAAGGCAACAGTATCCCAGCGGCATTGAACTAAATTTACTTCGAGGCCTTCCTCATCATAAGTATATTCCATGCTGAATGCATTGTACCATTGACTGTTTGATGGATTCCACTGCTGCCAGGTATAGGAGGTTGCTTTTCCATTCTCATCCCTTGTATAATCGGTTTTATCATAATTCCGCCATTGGCTTTTGCTTTCATCCCAGATCCTGAAGAATACCTGCATAACGTTTCCATAAGCGTCATAGCTGTATTCATACATGCGCAGGTTTTGCCATAAGCTGTCAATATCATCCCAATAACAGCCGATCCGCTGCAACACGTTCCCGTCAATGTCCAGGGTATTTTCATATTGCTGATCCTGCTTCCATTGGTGGGTTGCCGTATCCCATCTACTACGATAATAATAGATTAAAATACCGGCCGTATCATATGTATAGTCATACTTAAAATCATCCACGTCATTGCAGTCATCATAAAATTTTTGCGATTCCAGTCCGCCGGCTGTATAGGTGTACCTGATTACCCTGGATCTTTCCCACTGCCCTGAGGAAGTATTATAAAGTTCCTCCAGGGTGGAATCGGGCAGTGGTTTTATTTCCCGGGTGGATTTAAGCCCATCAGCTTTGTGATCCATGGTTGGATGTGTCTGGCCGGAAGCGGAGAACCCTGCAAAAAAGATAAGTAACAGGGCCGGTAACACGAGGCCTAAAAACCGTTGGTGAAGCGGAGGTGTTTTCATGGGATGAATGGATCGGATTTTCAGTCTTCAGTTTTTAACAATTTCAAAGGTCTTTAATTCCGTATCCTGCTGCATGACCTTCAGCAGGTACAGGCCGGCAGGATACTGATCCATGTTAACAGCCGTAATGTCACTCTCAAACAGCTTTAGCTCCAATACCTTCCCGTTCATATCATAGAGCAGATACAGGAATCCTTGGATGTCAGAATCCTTGAGCCGGATCAGCAGGAGATCATGGGTTGGATTCGGATAGACATCAATGGTATAAGGAAGATTATCAGAAACTTTAATGGCTGTAACCGTCAGGACGGGCTGATGAAAACCCTGTGTAAGGATGTCATCGCCCCCCGTAAGGGTTGTAATAACAGGTTCACCCAGGGTCCAGTCCATAACGGTTTCGCCGGCCTGACCCGATCCCCCTGAGGTTGCAATAACCTGTTGCGTCTGGCCGCAGAGCGCCAGTGCAGAAAATAAAACGGATAAAAAACCAATGAGCTTTTTCATAGTTGAAGTTTTAAAGAAGACATCCCAGACAATAATGGCAATAAAATTATCAGAGAAACCATGCCCTGTCAAATTATTGTGCTGAACTGCGCAGGGTTGGGATGAATGACAGGAATGTCAGGATGAAGGGGAATGAACCAGCTGTCGTTATTTCGGTATCCAAAGGCCGGTGAGTTCACCGGGATTCACACAGGCTTTGCCATTGGAAAAACCCGGCCAGCCCCTGGCCAGTCCGTAAAAAGTAATAATGCCCGGGGTTACGGGTAATACTGCCGTGATATTGTATGGAATCCGAAAAACATACCCGCCATGGCAGCCTGCTCCTGCAGTTTCCATACGGATGCTCCGCCTGAAAGCATTCGGGTCGGTACCTATCCCGATATCCATGATCCGGTCATGACTGCTGAACTCGGCATATCCGTTACATTGCAGCGCCACATATCCCGGCCGGGGTATGTTCATGTTCAGGAAGGCAATGACCTTTATCCCGTATTCCCCATCATGCCAATGGTTATGGGATGCGGTGGAGCCAAAAGCATGCCCGAAAAGCAAGGGATCAGGAAGTTCGCGGGTGGGCCTTATTTCGGTTCCGATACGCATTTTTCAGGTTATTGACAGTGCAAAATTTGAGCCTAAAGACCCTGTCAATTTATGATAAGGGGCTGTAACCGGAAATAATTTGTGGCCAACTACCCGGTGCAGGGATGAACAACAAAAATACGGGGATGAAATACCGGAGGTATTGTTATAATTCCAGGTCAAAAATCCTTTTGATCGTATCGAGATAAGACCGCCCGATGGGGATCTGTACATCGTTCAGAAAAATGTTGTTATGATCAATGGCAGTGACATGCTTCACGTTGATGCAATAGGATTTATGCACCTGGAAGAACATTTCTGAAGGGAGCTTTTCCAAAAAATCCTTCAGGGTGGAACGAACAAGATGCTTGTTTTCCCTGCAGTGCAATTCGAGGTAATTCAGTTCCGACCTGATCCAGATCAGGTCATCAAACCTTACTTTGATCAGCATATAATCCTTCCGGATAAAAATGCTGTCGCGGATAACGACGCTTTCCGTCTCTTCCTTCTCAACTCCTGCACCGGATCTTAACGGATTCGAATAGTTGAACAGCGCAATTTCAATGGCCGTGTATAGATCAGCCTTCTCAAAAGGCTTTACGATATATCCTTCGGGTCTTACCTGCTTGGCTCGCTCAACGGTCGTCTTGTCCGAATAGGAGGTAATAAATATAATGGGGATCTGGTATTTATCCCTTATGGATTTGGCCAGGGTGATCCCGTCATCGCCACTGCGTAGGTGGATGTCGATGAGGGCAAGGTCGGGGATATCATGTGCCAGTATTTCTTCTGCTTCCCCGCAATCACCGGCCATGCCGATCACTTCATACTCCATTTCCCGGAGCATACCTTTCATATCCTCGGCGATGATCAGTTCATCTTCAACGATCAGGATTTTGATTGTACTCATGGTGGTGCAGGAATGAAAAACGAATTCGCTGTAAATATAACAGATTATTCAATAAATGCTTTCGGTGAAAAGAATTTTAAACGCTGCGCCTTCCTTTGTTTCATAACTAAGCTTTGCTTTGATTTGCCGGGTCAGTATCTTCACCAGTTTCAGTCCCAGTGTTGCGGTATTCTCCATGTCAAAGTCTCGGGGCAGCCCTTTCCCGTTGTCGGAAATGCACAGCATACACTGGTGGTCTGAGGCCCTGTGAAGACTGATCTCGATCGTGCCATCGGTACTGTCGGCAAACGCATATTTGTAGGCGTTGGTCGCCAGCTCACTGGTAATAAGCCCCAGGGGAATTGCAGTATCGATGTCAAGCCTTATGGGATCGGCCTGGATAACGTATCGGATATTCCTGCCCGGGCTATGATATGTGCTTTGCAGGGAGGCCATAAGCTGTTCAAGGTATTTCGGGAAATCGATGCTGGTGAACATCTCCGACTGATACAGCAGCTGGTGGATAAGTGCCATGGACTTCACGCGACTCTGGCTTTCCCTGACAGCGGATTTGGTTTTGTCGTCTGTAATGGATCCCGATTGCAGGTTCAGCAGGCTGCTGATCACCATCAGGTTATTTTTTACCCGGTGATGGATCTCCTTCAGCAGGGCCTCCTTTTCTTTGTCGGCCTTTCTTGATTTCCGGTAACCCAGGAACAGGAACACGCCAAAGGCAACGATCAGTGTCCCTGCCAGCAGGGAGAAATTCCGCGTCATTTTATTCCTTTTGAGCTCTGCTTCAAATTGCAGCTTTTCCTGAAGGTGGCTGACTTCGATTTCATTTTGCTTTTTATCAAAAGTATGTTGCATCTCAAGTTGCGTGATTTTCTTGAAATTCTCACCGCTGATAATGCTGTCGTTGATCTCATTAAACAGCATCATGTTGGCGTATGCCTTTTCAAATGCTTTTTCGCCGGCATACAGTTTACTCAGTGTTTCAGATGTTTCCCTGATGACATCCGTAAAGTTATATTGTCTCGCTAAAGCAAGTCCTTGCTCAAGGAACCGGACTGCTTCAGGAAAATTCCGTTTCAGGATGTATATTTTACCTTTTAACATGTAATTTTGGGCTATCCCATTGTAATTGTGAATATCTCCGTCGATCTGAAGCGAACGGTTTACAAAGTTCAGCGCCTTGTCAGCACTGTCTTCCATAAGATAATATGTATAACCAATATGATAAAGTGAATTACTGATAGCCTGAGAATAGTTTATCTCATTCCTGAGAGCCAGTGCCCTGTTATGAAAATCCAGTCCGCTTTGATAATTCCTTAATTCATTATTGGCTATTCCCAGATTCGCATAAGCAGTGGATAAATCATACTCGTTATGCATTTTTTTCAGGATAACTTCCTGCTGCGTGTAATACTTTATCGCATTATCATAGTCTTTCAGATACAGATTGACAAGTCCTATGCTTCCCAGGGCATTGGATATTTCTGTTGAATCGCCGGATTCCTCTGCAAATTTCAGCGCCTTAAAGAACGCTTCAATAGCCAGGTTGAGGTATGCTTTTTCAACGTATCGGGTGCCCAGGTTGAAGTAACTGTTGGCCAGTCTTTCCTTGTCCCCTATTTTTTCGGCAATTACAATCAGATCATTGACAAGCGAATCCACCGTTTTGTCCATGTGAAACTGGTTATAGGCATAAACCAGGGCATCAGTGACATCATATACCTTCATGAGATTACCGGTTTCTTCAAACAGTTTTCGCGATCGCCGGGCACACTCCAGTGATTTATGCATGTTTTGCGTTAGACTGTGGTCATAACTGAGACTGAACAATGCCTGGGCCATCCCGTTTTTATTGCCGGCCTTCTCAAAGATATCATAGGACTTTTCATGCAGCCATATTGCAGTATCATACACGTATTTAAAAAAATAGGCTTCTCCCAGGCCGTCATAGGCATAGCCGATTCCGTCGCGGTAATTGATCTCAGTGGATTGTTGCAGGGATCTTTCAAAATAAACGATAGCGCTGTCAGGATCCTTATGGAGAAATTTAACACCCTCCCAGAATAATGCATTAACCGAGGCGGTGTCGGGGTGGGCAATACCCGATCGCTTTTTGCTTTCTCCGGGGATTTCCCTGTTTTTACATGCAATGAGAATGAGACAAAGGACAAGGATGAAAAAGATCGGGAAATTCTTCATAGATGGCAAAAGGATGTTGGATATCAGGCACTAAGATAATAGAAAAAATGTTATTATGAATAAAGACGGGCTGGCGGGAAAAAGGGTTAAAGTCTGCTGGTATGCTGGTCTACTATAACAAATACTGCGTTACGTTCCCGTTATCCGGCTGTCTTTCCGGCTCTTCGCCAGGCGGCTGAACACCAAGCCACCGGAATGCTTCTTCCTGCGTGGTAAAGAATTCTACCATGGTACCCCTGTTGCGGGCCACGGTTTTAAAGAAATCGGTCAGCTCGTCGGCATGATATCCCTTGAAATAGCAGGCCATTCTCATTCCGGCCACGGTATGTGAAACCTGGTCGCCGGAAACAAAGGCCGCTGCCATATTCATACGGCGGCTGGGCATGATGCCTTCCGAATACACATTGCGGCAATTATACAACCTGCTTGCTTCAGCAACTTCAGCATATATACGTGTCATCGTTTCGGGTGATATTTCAAACCCGGGATCCAGCTGCACATGAATATATGTGCCATTAAATGATACTTTAAAACTTGTACTTGCCATTGCCATAACATTAAAAACAAACATTTATAATTCAGTTCGTCTTCATCCGGCACAATCCTGTTAAATTTCCTTTTTTGAGAACCGCCAATACAGGATATTCTCCACGAAACAGGCGTAAAATATACAAAATAAACAATTGAAAAACAAATAATTATTCAACTATTTGCAGATTTACAGGTTTACAGATTTACAGATTGAATGTTTGACCAATAGAACAGGAGGAAAATGATTTCCTGGTTCAAGCGTCCGCTTGGACCTGTATATCCATAATCAATCAACAAATCATTCAATCACAATATCACCCAATAACCAAATAGTAAGGGGACACAAGCGGACGCTCAGTATCGGATCACTTAACACTTGTCCCTCGTCCCTTGTCCCTTGTCCCTATTAAAAAGTGATCCTGTACTGCACCATCGGGTAAATGCCCAGCTGGTTCATGGTAGTGATCTTATCCTCGCTTTTTTTGTACATTTCCATGAACACGTTTTTATGATTGGTAAAATTCTCGATGAAGACCAGATACTCATGCGTTATTTTTTTACTGTTCATCTTGTACCCGAATTTGATATCCGCCTTGAAATAATCGGGATACTTGTTCCGGTAAGGATCGCTCATATCATATACGGTAGTCTTTTCCTCGACTGATTTTTCCTTATCCAGGGGAATGTAACGTGTGCCCCCGGCCCAGGTTACTTTCAGGTCGATGGAAAGCATGGAATTCTGTTTAATGGTAAACTCCTTTCCCGCCAGTGCATTGAGTACATAATTGCCGTTAAAGGCGGTATTTCTTTCGATCCCGTCGCTTGCCGTATACCTTGAATCAAAAAGTGAGGCCGTGATCAGGTAATAATATCCCTTGCTGAGGAACTTCTCAAAAGTCATTTCGAGTCCATAGTTACTGCCCGTACCTTCATTCACCAGGCTGTCATAGGCCCACACACCCCATCCGGCTCCGCTGTTCAGCAGGCTGAAGCTGGTGGGACTCTGCTCAACCGGAACATCATAGAGGTATTGATAATACAACTCCGTCTTCATCCTCAGGTGTTCATTGATATTCCAGTCGTGGCCCAGTACCACCTGATGCGACCTGGTATACCCGAGATCCTTGTTGGTTTCGGCATATTGGCCGTCGGAGAGATAAGATCCCAGAAAGTAAGTACCCAGGGTATGGATTTTGGCGTGCATCCCATATCCCAGGTTTATGCTGCGGCGTTCTCCGTATTGCCAGGAAATACCCATTCGTGGCTCAACAGAGGGTTTCTCCGTAAGGGTATAATACAGCAGGTGCAGGCCGGGCGTAAAAGTCCATTTTTCGGATAACTTGCAGTTCAGCTGAAGAAAGCTCCTTAAGAGGTAACCACCTTTACCCAGCGCTTTATTTTCCTGAAGCCTTGTTATCATCCTGAGTGAATCATAATCATACTGGAGGGTTTGCATATCATAACCCATCTGGTCGATGATGAGTCCCGCCTTGGAAGAAAGTGAGGCGTTGAATTTCGTTCCCGAATAGGCGGAAAAGGTAAGCCTGTATTCTGAAATACTGTGATCAAAATACCGGGTTTTATTATTATCCGCATCGAGGGTGTCAATTTCCGTGAATCCATTTTGGTAAAAGCCTGACAGAATGAATTTTGCGTAGGTGTTCGGGGAAAGGTATCGCAACCAGGAAATTCCTGCAGTTCCCATCTTCGATCCGTTATACAGGTCCTGGCCTTCATTGGTGTATAGGCTGACATCCTTTGCCTTGCTGTCGAGCATGGCTATACTGCTTATGCCGCCGATGCCGAAGCAGGTTATAAGGCCTTTCCTCACCGGAAAATTAAGCTTATAGGTAAGATCCTGGTAATGCGGCACACCGGTAGTACCGAAATTAACCCCCAGCAGGCTGACAAAATCCATGACCGAGAACCGGTAATTGGCCAGGTAAGAAGCCCTGTGTTTCTTCGAGAATGGCCCTTCGGATCCCAGTTCCAGCCCGTTAAAGCCCACCTGGAACATGTGCTCGAACTGCTCATTGTTTCCGTTCCTCATTTTAAGGTCAAACACACCCGACAGGGCATTTCCGTATTCAGCGGGGAAAGCGCCGGTCATGAAATCGGAGTTACGCAACACATTGTTGTTCAGCATACTGACCGGGCCGCCCGTAGTGCCGTTCTCGGCAAAATGGTTGGGATTGGGCATGTCGGTGTCTTCGAGCCTCCAGACCAGGCCGGCCGGTGAGTTGCCACGGATCACGATATCGTTTCGCGCATCGTTGGCAAACGATACGCCGGCATAAGCCGATGCCATCCGGGCAATATCACTGCGGCTACCCGCATATTTTTCGGTTTCCTCAACGGTAAAGGAGCGGGCACTGATAAGCGCCAGCTCGTTGTTGGGGCGGCTTTTCTGACTTGAAGCCTTTACAACCGCTTCGCCCAGGTGCTGTGCTTCCTCTTCCAGTTCGACGGTGAGGATCATTTCCTTCCCCGCGATGTGATATAAATTCTGGTAGGTGGCGTGGCGATAACCGATAAAACTAATGTCGATACTCACCCTTCCGAGCGCAACATCTTCAAGCCTGAACCAGCCATCGTCACCGGTAACGGCTCCCTTCACAGGGTCGGTGTTCAGCACAATGACATTGGCTCCGGGCAGAGGCTGCTGGGTGGTTATATCGATGACCCTCCCCCTGATGGACTGGGAATAGGGTTGGGCGATAATGAAGGATGGCAATAAAAAAAGCAAGAAGGCAGACAGGATGATTGTTTTTTTCATGGGTCGATCAGGTTAATTTAGCAAAAGACAATAAATATGACAGAGGGTTGCAGCGTACTTTGAAACAATGTATAAAAAAAACCGCTATATTTAATCCTTTATACATGCATAGTGTAAAACATCTCTTTGCCATGCCATTTAAAAGCTAAACTTGTCCTTTTATGAAATCCATTATGTTTATCCCGGTCATAGTAATCCTTGTCCTCGCATGCACAAGTTGTGAAAGAGCCGGCAAGGATCAGATTGTTTATAATACCGTAAACAAGGAATTGATCCTGATAAGGGATACAAAAGCCCTGATGGAAAGTGACGATGAATTCTCCGTCCATATCGACAGCATCATTTCAGGGTTGATCAATGCAGAATTCATTTCCACCGGATTGAGATCGTTTGATCTGTTGGATGACGAAAATCCGGATATCAGTTTCGAGATCATTGATCTGAACAAGTATAATCCAAACGGCCTCCCCGAATATTTTGATTCCCTTGCTGCAAGAGTTCACCCCATGGCAGTTGAGGTGCTGGATAATTCCACGTATGGATACCCTGATGCTTTGAATCAGGATGAGTTGATTGATGAGAAAGGAAGGTGGACAAACAGGATCTGTGTGCTGGGTACTTTTATGAATGCAGGTCAGTTCCAGGGAAGAGGCGAAAAGTGCCTGGGATTCCGTTTTCCAAAGGATGGTGATTACCATTATGGCTGGATAAAGATTTTTTGCAGCGAGCATAATGATACGCTGAGGATTATAGATTATGCCTATAATCAAAACAGGAACAACAGCATTAAGGCAGGCCAGAAAAAATAAAGGCTCAATACCTGCCCCTTTGGGCACTTTATCTCTGCCCGAAAGAAGGGGGATCAAGGCGACAGACCTGAAAAATACCCTTCCAAAAGAACCCATTAGCAAATTTTAATTTTCACAAAACCAAAATGGAAAAATGCTGATGCAGGTTGACGCGAAGAACCGGTAACCTTATTCCAAATAATGAGTATACTGTATAAATTAAAAATGCAAGTAAAAGTATGAGAAGGCATGTATTGTTGCTGTTGATTCTTTTGATTCCGGCCATGGCATTCAGCCAGGAAAACAAACCATCCAAAACCAGGCTGAAAAGGATGACCGTGACCAAATATGTTACTGACAAAGGCGCGGAAAAAGCATTTCCCGAGCTGGACGTCCGGTATGATGAAAAAGGGAATGTTGTTGAGGAAAAGGAGTATGATGAGGGAACTTTCATCATGCATTTCAAATATGAATACGATGCAGCCGGTAACAAGATCAAAGAAACCGAGTACGATGCATCGGGCAAAATCGCAAAAACAACAACCTACAAATACAACACTGCCAACCAGCGGATAGAAAAGCTTGTTTACGATCCCAAAAATAACCTGAAATCGAAGAGGATCTATAAGTACGAGAGTTGGTGATCCTGAAAAGGTAAACAGTAAACGGTAACCGGTTACCAGTGAAAAGTGAAAAACGAAAAGTGAAAAGTATAGGAGTATAGCAGTTTAGCTATTTAGGGTTTAGCTATTTAGCGATTTAGCAGAATACCTAAATCCCTAAACAGCTATTCTTCTAAATCCCTGCCACCACCACATCCTTAAACACCAGGCTTGGTAACCGCATCGAACTGTATATCCAGGTGTCATTGGCTGCTTCAACCAGTTTGTTCCAAAATTTCAGATGATTATCGGCAATGTTCATTTCCGAAACCGATTGAACGAACTGACCTTTGTCAAACAGTTTTCCGATGATACCCACGGAAAAGTCCCCTGTGGTTGAATTGGAGTTTCCCCCTATGAAATCCGTGATCAGGATCCCTCTTCCGAGGTCTTTCATGATCTCCTCAATACCACGGCTTCCCGGAGGGAGAACCAGGTTTGAAGGCCAGGAGGTGGTGGGTTCGCATTCCAGTTTTCGGCTGTAATACCAATCGATCAAAAAATCAAGCAATTGTCCTTCTTTCACAATTTCCCTGCGAACCGGCGTAAAACAGTCGTCATCATAATGTCTTGAACCCAGTCCGCGTAAAATGTGCGGATCATCCACCAGGGTAAAGATCTTGCTGCCGACCTGCTGTCCTTTCATACCGGCAAGGAAAGATCTCTTCTGCTGCAGGTTCTGCCCGCTGAGCGCCTGCATGAATCCGTTCAGCACACGGTTGACGCCCCTGTTCTCGATGATCACGGGCAGCACCTCGGTGGGTATTTTTTTGCTTCCGAGCAAATCGAATGTTCTTTTTGCCGCCAATTCCCCGACAAGTCCGGAATCAGGCAGGTCTTCCCGGATATGGCTGCTGACGTAGTATCCGCCGTTTGGCCGCCGGTCGCCTTCATCCTGCATGGTTACGGAAGCGCCTTTCTGGTAATACGTTGAATTCATTGATCCCAGAAAACCATTGCTGGTTTTCACATATTCCTCATACCAGGAATCATAACTGATGGCTTCCGCTGAGATCACCTTCTCCCCGCCCCTGATGAGGCTCTCAGCTTCCACTGTCCTGGCGACAGCATGTCTTTCCTCGGGAGAGTAATCGGCATAGCTTTTGTCGCTCAGTTCAAGGTCCTGCTTCGGTTGCCCGGCATAATACTTCGGGTCGGGAAGGCATCGGAAGGGATCCTGATCAAGGATGGAAGCATTTTCTACCACTTCCTTAATGAATTTTTCAAGGGCAGGTTTCCGCAAATCAGGGGTTGACTGCGAGGCATATTTCCCGTTCAGAAACACTTCCAGGTTCAGGCTCTGTGTAGTAGCTTCCTTGATCGTATCAGGTCTTTTATCGCGATACCGGATATCGACAAAACGCCGTTTGGACAGATACACTTTGCTGTCGGCTGCTCCTGCCTTGTTGGCCTGGTCGACCACCCAGTTAATCAATTCAAACATCGCCGGATTCATGATGCACCTCCTTTCTGCTGGGTTCCGCCCACTGTCATTGATTTCACCAGGCAGGTAGGAAGTCCGAAGGACACCCTGACACCCTGGCCGTTTTTGCCGCACATGCCGCCGCCGCCCTGGAACATCTCCAGATCATTGGCGGCCATAATAATATTAGCCAGCATCTTCGGGCCGTTTCCCATTATGTTGATATCTTTTATGGGCGCGGTAAGTTTTCCGCTCTCAATCATTCGTCCCTGTGAAACATAAAAAGCAAAGTCACCTTCTCCGATCTTCACCTGACCGTTGCTGACATCTTCGACATAAATGCCGTTCCCGGCAGCTTTGATGATGTCATCGGGACCGGCGTCCCCGCCCAGCATATAAGTGTTGCGCATCCGGGGCAGCGGATAGTGTTCAAAGCTCTGCCTTCGTCCGTTTCCTGTCGGGTCAACCCCATAATGCTTTGCTGATATCCTGTCGTGCAGGTAACCTTTTAAAATGCCATTTTCAACCAGGATGGTTTTCTTACCCGGAATGCCTTCATCATCGATGTTGATGCTGCCGGAAAGGTTGGAATTCGTGGCATCATCGATGATGGTGACAAATGGCTCGGCAACTTTCTTGTTCAGCATGGTGCTGTAGGTAGAGATGTTTTTGCGGTTGAAATCGGCTTCCATGCCGTGTCCGATAGCCTCGTGCAACAAAATACCGGTGACACCGGGACCGAGGACAACCGGGATCTCTCCCGCGGGAGGTTGTTTTGCATCAAACAACTTAATGGCATTGTTCACTGCAGTACCGGCCACTTTTTCAACAACTTCATCGGTATAATAAGAGAAATCACGTTTCCCTCCCAGGTTCCATCCTGCCGTTTCCCGTTTTCCGTTTTTTTCGGCCACAACCGATGCATAGATATATCCGGAAGGTTGTGTATCTTCAGCCATAACACCATCGCTCGTAACAATCATGATGCGTTTCACATCCTGGGAAAATCCGGCGTTCACCTTAACAACCAGCGGAGATAAGGCAAAACACCTTTCGTTGATGCGCTGAACAACCGGCAGTTTGGATTTGGCCGGAATATCGATCTTGGTCGGGTCAACCGGATAGAAATCTGACAGAGTCGGCTTTGCTAACTGACCCGGCATGACTTTTGCAGATCCGTCACACAGCGAGGCAGCTGTGGCTGCAGCCGACATCATGGATTCTTCGGTAAGCTCCTGCGTAAATCCGTACCCCACCTGATCGCCTTTAACAGTGCGGATACCCACGCCCAGGGTGATATCGCCATATAAGCGGTTTACCTTGCCGTCTTCCAGTCCGATGAAATTCGACAAGGTATGCTCAAAATATAAATCGGCATAATCGCCTCCGCGCGATAATGCCTTTGACAGCAGTTTACGGCACATTGCATCATCGATGCCGAATTCGTTAAGAAAATATCCTTCAGCCGGAGCAGAAAGAATCATCGCGCTGCCCTTCAGATGCGGGATCAACACTAAAGATCCCCCTGCCAGCGCGGCTGACCGGATAAATTTTCTCCTGGGAATCAATGCATTCATTGTTAATGGTTAATGGTTAATGGTCAATGGTTAATGATTTATCATTCTAACTACTAGCTACCAGCTATCAGCTACTATTTACCAAACGTACATAAATTCACAAATATTTCAAATGCATTTAACTTTTATTAACAGCTCCCCTTGCCGGATGATGCAAAAATCTTCCCGCCGGTCGATCCGGCTTTCCCATTGGTAAAACGAGGTGACACCCTGGCAGGGTGGGGGTACCCTGGCAGGGTGGGGGTACCCTGGCAGGGTGTCACTTCCGGTCAACATTTGGTTTTATTGGCTGGAATTCAGTAATTTTACAGCAGCAAGATCGATCTACCGGGGTCAGGGCATTGAAGCAGGATTAATGATCTTTGGACCAAGGAAATGAAAAAATCAATGTTGATTAAAAATATTGAAGCTTTCCTGGTTGAATTGACCGATATTTTCCGTTTCACCGGACTATTTTTCAATAATCTTTTCGTAAAGCGTTTTGAGTTTGATGAACTGATAAACCAGCTTTACAAAACCGGTTACCGGTCATTTTTCCTGATCAGCGTCACAGGCCTGATATTGGGACTTGTGCTGACGCTTCAGACACGACCGATGCTGGCCGACCTGGGAGCCGAGGCATGGTTGCCAAACCTGGTGTTTGTCTCCGTTATCAGGGAGATGGGTCCGGTGATCATGGCCCTGCTTTTTGCGGGGAAGGTTGGATCGGGCATCGGTGCCGAGCTAAGCTCCATGCGGGTGACAGAGCAGATCGACGCTATGGAAGTATCGGCGACCAATCCCATTAAATACCTGGTGGTGACCCGGGTGCTGGCGACTACCATCATGTTGCCGATTCTCGTATTTTATGCTGATTTCATTGCCTTCCTGGGATCCTTTCTCGGCATGAAGGCCTACAGCAACATATCGTTTCCTTTGTTCTTTTCCCAGGCATTTGACGGGATCTACTTCTATGATATTATTCCGGCAACGATAAAAACCTTCTTTTTCGGTTTTTTTATCGGCATTATCAGTTGCTATAAGGGTTATTATGCAGGCAAAGGGACCGAAGGTGTGGGGTATGCCGCCAATGCTGCGGTAGTCATCTCCTCCATGGTCATTTTTCTCATCGACCTCATTGCCGTGCAGATCACCAGCCTTTTTGAGATCTGAAAAATGGAACCGGTAAGCATAATTGACATATCAGACCTGCGCAAAGCCTTTGAGGAAAAGGTAATCCTCGACAAGATCAGCCTGAGACTCAGTCCCGGCGAGAATCTTGTCGTACTCGGAAAATCGGGAGCAGGAAAGACGGTTCTGCTGAAATGCATCGTGGGCTTGTTGACTCCTGACGAGGGGAATATCAGGGTTTTTGATACCGACGTCCTCCGCTGCACCCACGCCGAGCTGGATGAAGTAAGGACCCGGATCGGCTATGTGTTTCAGCAGGGAGCCTTGTATGATTCCATAACGCTGAGGGAGAATTTGCTGTTCCCGATGATGCGCAACGCCAGTTTCTTCAGAACCCCGGCAGCAGAAATGGATCAGCGGGTCGAGACCAACCTGCGCAGTGTGGGCTTACTGGATGCCATAGACAAAATGCCCGCCGAGCTTTCGGGAGGCATGAAAAAACGGGCAGGACTTGCCAGGGCGCTCATGCTGTCACCTGAGATCATGCTGTACGATGAACCTACCGCAGGCCTTGATCCGTTCACTGCGCAGGAGATCAGTGAACTTATCACAGCTGTTCAGCGCAAACACGGAACAGCTTCGGTCATCGTCACCCACGATATGAAGTGTGCGGAGACCGTAGCAGACAAGATCTGCCTTCTGTATGAAGGAAGATTTGTTGCCGAAGGCCTGTTCAGGGACCTGAAAAATTCTGAGGACCGGCGTGTCTCCATGTTTTTTACCACCTAAACCATAACCAGTCATGCAGCGAAAAAAAGCCGTCAACATCGGATTATTCATCAGCCTGGGCATTTTTATCTTCATTGCGGGCATTTACATCGTAGGGAAACAGCAAAACCTGTTTGGGAATCCCCTCAAGATCTCAGCCATTTTCAGGGATATCAAAGGGCTTAAGATAGGCGATAAAGTGCTTTTCTCCGGCATCGATATCGGAACCGTCAACAGTATCGAGTTACTGGCGGATACCCGTGTTAAAACCGGATTCACCATCAAAAAGGATGTGGTGAAGGTGATCAGGCAGGATTCGAAAGTAACCATTGCCAACGAGGGGCTGATGGGGGGCAAGATCGTCATTATCCTGCCGGGTAGCGAGGGAAGCCCTCCCGTAAGCGAGAATGACATCCTGGAGACCATCGAGCAGGTGGACATCGATGAGATAATGAAGGAAGTCAAAAAATCGAGCGAGAATATCTCCTTCGTTTCAAAAAACCTGCTGGATATAACCGACAAGATCAACCGGGGCGACGGAATTTTCGGGAAAATATTCACCGATACTACCGTAACGAAAAATATTGATATCACCAGCCGCAATATCACAACGATCTCAGGCAACCTGGCGGAAATCTCGGTGAAAGCAAACCGGGGCCAGGGTCTGACGGGGAAACTTTTCACCGACACTTTGTTTTCGCACCATCTCGATTCAGCTGGCTTACATCTGCAATCCATCACCGAAGATATTGCCGAAATAACCGACAAGGTTAACGCCGGAGAGGGGGTTTTCGGCTGGCTGTTTGCCGACACAGCCCTCACCTATAATTTATACACCTCGAGCCTTAATCTTGAAAAGACAACCCGTAACCTGGCACATTTCAGTCACCGTTTGAATGACAATGAGAATGCCCTTAGCCGTTTTGTTGCCGATACGGCTTTTGCCGACTCCCTCGAGATCTTCCTCGATCAGCTGAATAAGGGTATCAGGGAGGTGACCCGCTCTTCCGAGGCCATCCAGAACAGCGGATTGATCAGGATGTTCGCAAAGAAGAAAAAGCAGGAGAAGAAATGATTGGTTGTAAGTTCTGCAGTCTGGCAGTCTGAAAGTCGTGCAGTCGTCCAGTCTTGCAGTCACTTGTCACTTGTCACTTGTCACTCGTCACTTGTCACTCGTCACTATATTATTCCGCTGTTCAAAACTTTATCATTCAAAATTCCACCTTGGAAGTCACCTTTTTTTTATCTTGCGGCCGTTATTATAATCCCCTTCATCCCGAAAACTTAAAGCATACATGGGAAAAATAAAAGACATCAACAGCGTTCTGATCATAGGTTCAGGTCCTATCATCATCGGGCAGGCATGCGAATTTGATTATTCCGGCACACAAGCGTGCAAAGCTTTGCGTTCGCTGGGCTACAGGATCATCCTGGTGAATTCCAATCCCGCCACTATTATGACCGATCCGGAGATTGCCGATGTCACTTATATTGAACCGTTAAACGAATATGCACTCACGGAGATCATCAAAAAAGAAAAGCCCGATGCATTGTTACCCAACCTGGGCGGGCAGACCGGATTGAACCTGTCGTCACAGCTCGCCAAAAGCGGTGTTTTGGCCCGATACGGCGTAAGGATTATCGGCGTTAACATCGATGCTATTGAGCGGGGGGAAGACCGCACGGCTTTCAAGGAGACAATGACCAGCCTGGGCATTGACATGCCCAGGAGCACCGCAGTGAATGCCGTTGAAGATGCTGAAAAGGTGGCTGACGGGCTGGGTTATCCCGTTGTCGTTCGTCCCGCCTATACCATGGGAGGAACCGGAGGCGGCCTGGTCTACAATGTTGAGGAGCTGCGCACCATAGCCAGTCGCGGGCTTTCAGCCAGCCTGGTGAACCAGGTACTGATCGAAGAATCGGTACTGGGATGGGAAGAGTTGGAGCTGGAGGTAGTGCGTGATGCAAAGAACCAGATGATCACTGTTTGTTTTATTGAAAATGTTGATGCCATGGGGGTACACACCGGTGATTCCTACTGCACTGCCCCTATGCTTACCATAAGTCCCGAACTTCAGAAACGGCTGCAAAAGTATTCTTATGATATAGTGGAAGCCATTGGCGTGATCGGGGGAACCAATGTGCAATTTGCCCACGATCCGATGACCGACCGGGTGGTGGTGATTGAGATCAATCCCCGCACATCACGTTCATCGGCCCTTGCCTCGAAGGCCACCGGATTTCCGATTGCCTATGTATCATCCCTGCTGGCAGGCGGGCTTACCCTTGATGAGATCCCTTACTGGCGCGAAGGAACGCTTGATAAATACACGCCTTCGGGCGATTATGTGGTGGTTAAGTTCGCACGGTGGGCTTTTGAAAAATTCGAAGGGCTTGAAGACAAGCTGGGTACTCAGATGCAGGCCGTGGGTGAGGTGATGAGCATCGGCAAGAATTACAAGGAAGCCTTGCAAAAGGCAATCAGGTCGCTGGAAATAGGCCGTTACGGACTGGGATTTGCGAAAGACTACCATATGAAATCCCTGGAGGAATTGATGAACCTGCTCAACCACGCATCCAGCGAAAGGCAGTTCATCCTGTATGAGGCCATCAGGAAAGGAGCCGACATCCTCCAGCTGAGTGAAAAAACACATATCAAGACCTGGTTCCTCGGGCAGATGAAAGAGCTGGTCATGCTCGAAGAGGAGATCCTTGCCCACAAGGGAGGCATGATCCCCGATGCCTTGCTGGTAAAAGCAAAAAAAGACGGTTTTGCCGATAAATACCTGTCGAAGCTGCTGGGATTACCCGAGAAGAAGATACGGGAGAAGCGGCTGACCCTGGGGATAAAAGAAGCGTGGGAGCCTGTCCCCGTAAGCGGGGTCGAGAACGCATCCTATTATTTCTCCACCTACAACGCACCGGACCAGGTGTCTGTCAGCAACCGCAAAAAGATCATGGTGCTGGGAGGCGGACCGAACCGCATCGGCCAGGGCATTGAATTTGACTATTGCTGCGTGCATGCCGCCTTTGCCATCCGTAAGGCAGGCTTTGAGTCGATTATGGTGAACTGCAATCC
>CAYMJH010000008.1:37808-42870 GCA_964390385.1 uncultured Bacteroidales bacterium
TGCCGATAAACTCTATTTCGAACCGCTGACGGTGGAAGACGTCCTGAGCATCTATGAAAAAGAAAAACCCGAGGGGGTGATCGTGCAATTCGGCGGACAGACGCCGCTGAATATTGCGAACGAACTGGCAGAGGCCGGGGTGAAGATCCTGGGAACCAGTCCGGATGCCATCGACCTCGCTGAAGACCGTGACCGTTTCAGGAAAATCATGAAAAACCTGGGCATACCCGAACCCGAGTCGGGCATGGCCAGCACCCTTGATGAAGCACTGGAGATTGCTCACCGTATCGGTTATCCGTTAATGGTCCGGCCCTCATACGTTCTCGGGGGCAGGGGGATGAAGATAGTGGTGGATGAAGAAATGCTCAGGCAATATGTTACCGCTGCGGTTGACCTATCACCTGAACGGCCGATTCTGATCGACAAATTCCTGGAAGATGCCATTGAATCCGAAGCCGACGCCATATCTGACGGTGCTGACGCCTATGTCCCTGCCGTGATGCAGCATATCGAATATGCAGGCATCCATTCCGGTGATTCAGCCTGTGTAATACCACCGGTTGTCATTCCTGATAAACATATTAAAACGATCAATGAATATACCCGCAAAATAGCCATTGAATTGAAGGTCTGCGGGCTGATGAATATCCAGTACGCCATTTACGAAGACGTCGTTTACATTCTGGAGGCCAATCCCAGGGCCTCACGCACAGTACCCCTGGTTTCCAAGGTATGCAATATCTCCATGGCCAAAATTGCAACCCAGGTCATGCTGGGCAAAAAATTAAAGGATTTTAACCTCACCCATAGAAAAATCAATCATTACGGCGTCAAGGAAGCAGTATTTCCTTTCAATATGTTTCCTGCCGTAGATCCACTGCTCGGACCGGAAATGCGGTCAACAGGTGAAGTGCTGGGATTTGCCGACAATTACGGACTGGCCTTCTTCAAATCGCAGGAGGCCACGCAGGTGCCTCTGCCGGTGAACGGAACCGTGCTGATCACCATCGCCGAGAGGGATAAGGCGAAGATCCTGGAAGCAGCAATGAGCTTCAGGGATATGAAATTCAGGATACTGGCCACGGGTGGAACCAAGGCTTTTCTCGAAAAGAACGGCATTACGGCTACCGCCATCAAGAAAGTGCATGAAGGGAGACCCAATATCGTGGATGCCATCAAAAACGGTGAAATCAACCTGGTGGTCAACACACCCGCCGGAAGGCTCAGCGAGTATGACGATTCCTATATCCGGAAAAATGCCATCAAGTACAAAATACCTTATATTACAACCACTTCAGCCGCCACTGCTGCCACCAAGGGCATCAGGGAGCGCCGTAACGGCGACTACAAGGTGAAATCGCTGCAGGAATATCACAGGGAGATTGGATAGGCTGCGGGCTGTAAGGGGTTTAGGGGTTTAGCTGTTTAGGAATTTAGGTTTAATAGTCTTTCAGTTATTGCTAAACCGCTAAATACCTAAATCCCCAAATAGCTTAATGCATACTTTTCACTGTTCACTATTCGTTTTTCACCGTTCACCGGTAATTTACCCCCCTTCACAGATTTTGTCTTCATCGCCGCTGTAATTCGTTTCAATTTTGTTGCCGGAAAAGGCTGGAAACAATCGCGAAAAACAGGGATAATCCTGTGATGCAACCTGACCGCAGGTTCATTGTCTTTCCAACCGGATCATAATTAATCAGAAATCAAACCATCTATTGAACAATCGAACAATGAAAAGAATTACTGTTATTTTAATGCTGTTTTGCTCCTTGACCGCTGTTAAAGGACAAAAGTATACGCTGAGCGGATACCTGAAAGACAGAAACAACGGAGAGGCACTCATTGGTGCCAATACGTATATTAAAGAGCTGGGTACCGGAGTGGTTTCAAATCCCTATGGTTTCTATTCCATATCTGTTCCCCCCGGGATTTATACCATCGTTTATTCCTACATCGGTTATAAACCGCAGCGTCTTAACATCCACCTGACCTCAAACCGGAGCCAGGACATCACCTTGGAAACCGATGCACAGGAAATTGAAGAAGTTGTGGTTTCCGGTGATATGAAAAGCCGGAACGTGGAAAGCATCGAGATGAGCATGACCAGACTGCCCGTGAAGATGGTCGAAAAACTGCCGTCTTTTATGGGTGAGGTCGACATTCTCAAAAGCATACAACTACTTCCGGGAATTCAAAGCGGAGGGGAAGGAAGTTCAGGTCTTTATGTCAGGGGCGGAGGCCCGGATGAGAACCTGCTGATTCTTGATGAAGCCCCGGTTTACAATGCATCCCACCTGATGGGTTTTTTCTCTGTCTTTAATTCCGACGCCGTTAAAGACATACAGGTATATAAAGGCGGTATTCCTGCTGAATACGGGGGTAAGGCCTCATCGGTGATTGATATCCGCATGAAGGAGGGCAGCTCGCAGGGTTTTCACGCAGAAGGCGGTATCGGCAGCATTTCCAGCCGGCTGACGCTGGAAGGACCGGTGATCAAAGACAGGTGGAGTTATATCCTTTCCGGCCGGCGTACCTATGCAGATTTTGTGGGCAGACTTGCCGGCATTGAACAGGTAAAAGAAAACAAGCTGTATTTCTATGACCTGAATGCAAAAACCAACATCCAGCTGGGGCAGAAAGACCGTATTTATATTTCGGCTTATACAGGAGACGATTGTTTTGCCATGGGTGAATCGGTATACATGAACTGGGGCAATGTCACCGGAACATTACGCTGGTCGCATGTGTTCGGTGAAAAAATGTTTGCCAACACCTCGGTCATCTATTCCGACTACACCTACAATATGGGAGTGCCCGGAAACAGCACGAGCCGGTTTGACTGGTCATCCCAGATAAGGGATTACAATATCAAAGAGGACATTACCTGGTATCTCAATCCTCAGCATAAGATCAATATGGGATTGAATGCCATCTATCACCACTTTGAACCCGGCACCATAAAGGCAGGCGGGAACTCCTATTTTTCTGACCTTGAACTGACGCAATACAACGCCGTTGAGAATGCCCTTTATATTTCAAACGAACACAAGTTCGGTGACCGGTTCGTACTGAAATATGGTTTGCGGTATTCCATGTTTCAGCAGATCGGTGAAGGCACGGTACGGGAATACCTGGATGCCGAAAATCCAAAGGCCGGAGAGATGATCAGGACCAGGAAATACAGCAGTTGGGAATTCATAGCCCCTTTTTATGGCAACCTTGAACCCAGGCTCGGTATTAAATATTCGGTTGACCAAAACAGCTCCGTTAAGGCATCCTATAACAGGATGGTTCAAAACCTGCACCTGATATCCAATACGAACTCCCCCACCCCGCTTGATATCTGGCTGCCCAGCAATCAATATATCCGGCCGCTGATCTGTGACCAGGCTGCACTGGGGTATTTCAGGAACTTCTTTAATGATGCCCTTGAAACATCCGTTGAAGCCTATTATAAAAAGATGAAAGACGTTATTGATTATAAGGACGGGGCACAGATCTTCCTGAAAGAAGATCTCGAAACAGAGCTGCTTAGGGGAGAAGGTTATTCATACGGACTCGAAGTGCTGGTGAAAAAACAACAAGGCAGACTCACGGGATGGATCAGCTATACCCTCGCACGGACTATGAAGAAAGTTCCGGGGATTAATGAAGGCGTGGCTTATCCTTCGGCTTATGACCGGACTCATGACCTTTCCCTGATTGCCAGCTATGAACTGGGCAAAAGATTGACTTTCTCGGCCAATTGGTTATATGCCACGGGAAATCCTGTTTCATATCCCGCTGCCAGGTATGAACTTCAGGGAAATACCTTGTATTATTATACCAGCCGCAACAGTAACCGCCTGCCCGACTATCACAGGCTTGATCTTTCAGTCAACTATGATTTCAGGAAAAATGACCGCCGGAAATTCAAGCAGTCGCTGAACCTGTCATGCTACAATGTATATGCCCGGAGGAACGCGTACTCCGTAACCTTCAGACAGGATACTGAGAATCCGGATATTTCCCGGCCTGTGAGGCTGTCGATCATCGGCACCGTGATACCATCCATTACCTATAATTTCAATTTCTAATCCATAAAATGAAATCCATTATGAAAAAATATGGCTACATATTTCCGTTGGCTATACTGGCCTTCACTTCCTGTGAAGATATCATTGAGGTCGATCTGAAGGAAGAAAACACGAATCTTTTTGCTGTGGAAGCCAAAATCACCACCCGGGATGAACCTTTTGTTTTCCTGACGAAAGGATTGCCGGTTTCGGTCGACCAGTCCTATGAAGGCATCAGCAATGCATTGGTAACCATCACCGATGATGCAGAACCGGCCCGTGCAATAACCCTGGTTGAGGATCCCGGCAGAAAGGGGTACTATATCGTCCCACCCGGCGTTGATTATTACGGAATGGCCGGACGTGAATATACGGTAACGATCCTGTCGCAGGGGGTAACCCTTACTGCCAAGGACAGACTTGCCCCTGTGGCAGTCCTCGATTCCGTCAGCGTGAAACCGTCGATAATGGGAGACGGAATGTTTCTCGGTATTTTTGTCTTTGCCCAGGAACCTGCCGGCCTGGGTAACTGTTACAAATGGGATGTTTATGTCAACGATACCCTGTTGAGCGATGCTCAATACCTTTCCATCGCCGACGATGCGCTGGTGGACGGGAATTACTGCTCCGACCTTGAGATCTTCACTGATTTTCATGACCCGGATCAATCCGCAGACCGGCAGCTGAATTACGGTGACACTATATGGGTAAAACAGACTTCCCTTTCATCATTCGTCTTCAATTATTACCTGCAGATGCTGAACCAGAACATGACCGGATTTCTGTTCAGCGTGCCACCGGCCAATATAAAGAGCAACTTCACGGCCAGCGATGGGAAAACCGTGCTGGGGATGTTCTCAGCGCATGATGTTGCGGTGGCGAACAGCGTTGTTATTGATGAGGAGATTGAAGGGGGATTGAAAGATTAAAGATTTAAGATTAAAGATTTAAGATTTAAGATTAAAGAATAAAGATCAAAGACAATTCCCCAGTCACCCAGTCAC
>CAYMJH010000009.1:0-4121 GCA_964390385.1 uncultured Bacteroidales bacterium
ACAGTCTAACAGTCTAACAGTCTAACAGTCTAACAGTCTAACAGTCTAACAGCCTGTTAATAATAAGAAACCCTGCCCGCTATCAGCAGGCAGGGTTTTATTTGGTTCCTCTGTCGAAATGACTGGTTCAGGCGGATTTTTCGACATTCCAGACAAAAGCCCGGATACCGACCTCATGGTTGATGGCATCCAGTTTTTTTACTTTGTCCAGCACTGTATCCACGATATCATCATTGACAATAGTGAGGGTAGCGGAGTTGATTTCGGGCCAGGTATGAGTGCCCATCCGGGGTTCTCCTTCGGTAGTCCCGGTTCCGAAAATGGATTCCCACCGTGTAAATCCCCTGATATTCAGTTTCTCCAGCATATACTCCACTTTCTCTGTCAGCGCCTGGTTGTATATGATCATGATTGCTTTCATAATGCGTTCTTTTTTATGCTTCCATGAATTCTAATTCTTCCGTTTCTTTGGATTGCCGCCTTTGTGCCCTGCGGACAACAATGCGGTATATAACGGGCACAATGATAAGGGTTACCAGGGTTGAGAAGAGCAGTCCCCCGATAACCGAAATACCCATAGGTTTCCAGATTTCTGAACCTTCACCGGTGCTCAGGGCCAGCGGTAGCATGCCAAGGATCGTTGTGGCCGTAGTCATCAACACGGGGCGCAGACGGGAGCGTCCGGCACGGGTTATGGCTTCATCCAGGGAGTAATCCCGGTCCCTCATCAGGTTGGTATAATCGATCAGCACAATGGCATTTTTCACCACGATGCCGATCAGCATCACGGCCCCAAGGCCGGCTATGACGCTGAGGGATGTGCCTGTGATCAGCAGGGCAAGGATCACACCTGAGAAAGAGAAGGGAATGGATATCATGATGATCCATGGCATTTTAAGTGATTCGAACTGAGAGGCCATCACAAGGTATACCAGGATAAGTCCCACCAAAAGCAGCATGAAAAGATCGCTGAAGGATTCCGTCATGTCTTCATAGGCTCCTCCCACTTCAATCTGCACTCCATCGGGTATATCCGTAGCGGCGACCACTGCTTTTATGTTATCGGCCATTTCGCCAAGGGACACTTTATACGGGGTGGTGGAAACAGTAACCACCCTTTCCCTGCGTTTCCGGTCAACATTGGGAGGTGACCAGAACTCCTCCACGGTGCCGATCTCACCCAGGCGGACAAGGCCGGTCGGGGTAGGGATGGCAATGTTTTCAATATCCGTAACGGAATTTCTGAAATCTTCGTCAAACCTGACCACGATATTGTATTCATTGCCCGACTCACGGAATTGTGAGGCCGTCAGTCCGTATACCCGGTTTCGGATCATGGCGGAAACGGTTGCCGTATTCAATCCGCTGGCCGACATCTTATCCTGGTCGAGCATGATCCTTAATTCAGGTTTGGATTTTTCACGGCTGACGGAAACATCCCTGGCACCCTTTATTTTTCTGATATTATCAGCAATGGAATTGGCCATTGCAGATGTCTTGTCGAAGTCGTAACCGTATATTTCCACATCTACCGTGTTTCCACCCATCATGCCAGGACCACCGGTGTTGCCTGTTGTAACGGTGTATTTTACGATCTCGGGAAAAGTCGCCAGGTAGGTACGTAATTGTTCTGCAATTTCCAGGTCAGAACGCTCCCTTTCAGACATTTTTACCAGGGCGACGGTAACACTGATGACATTCGAACCTGAATTGCCAAACAGCGCTGCAAAACCTGCCTGGTCATCGGCTCCTGATGAAGTGGAATAAAGGTCTCTTTCGGGAATTTCTTTTTCGATGAAGGCTTCGATCCTTCTGGCAAGTTTGGAGGTTTCTTCAACCCTTATCCCTGCCTGCAATTCAATCTCAGCAGAGACCTGTCCCTGGTCTGCCTGGGGAATAAACTCCGCTTTAACAAACAAGACTGCCAGGAATACGGATGTCACGATAATGGCAATGGCTATGAAAATAGTTGTTTTCCTGTGGCTGAGGCTCCATTTCAATGATTTCACATAAAAATCGTCCAGTTTGTTTAAAAATGGAAGTACGGTACGCTCATGGCTGAATCGTCCGGCCTTTTTCCTTTTGGATTCCAGTGTCAGCAGTTTTGAACTGAGCATGGGCGTCAGTGAAATGGCGGCAATGGCCGAGGTGGCGATGGTAATGGTAACGATCCATCCCAGCTGCTTGAACATCACCCCGGTAAGGCCTGATGCCATAGTCATGGGGAAAAACACCGCTATGATAGTCAAGGTGGACGCAATAACAGCGAGCCATACTTCGTTGGTTGCATAAATCGCGGCCTCTCTTGGTGTGCTACCCCGTTCAATATGTTTGGTAATATTTTCAAGCACCACGATGGCGTCATCCACCACCATTCCGATTGCAATGGACAGCGAGGACAGGGAGATGATGTTGATGGTATTCTTTGAAATACCCAGGTAGATGAAAGCGGCTACCAGTGAGATGGGAATTGTAAGCACAATGATGAAGGTGGCCCGCCAGCGTCCGAGGAAGAACAGCACAATAACCATTACGAAAAGAAAAGCAAAAAGCAGGGTTTCTGTCAGGTTATTTATGGAATCGGTGATGAATTCGCTGGTGTCAAAGATGGGCATGATCTTGACATCAGCAGGCAGGGTTTTCTGAAGTTCGGCCAGTTGCTTTTTAACCTGTTTGGAAATCTTGACCGTGTTGGCTCCCGATTGTTTCTGAATGAACATCTCGATACCCGTTTTGCTGTTGATCCTTTCATCAACCGTCATTTTTTTTATGGAGTCATTCACGACAGCAACATCCTTTACGCGGATGGTTTTACCCTGGTAATTGCCCAACACGATGTTACGGATCTGATCGCTTTCCTGAAATTCACCCTGGACACGCAGGGGATAACTCATCTGACCCATGTCGACCATACCCGAGGGCATGTTGAGGTTTTCAGACCTGAGCACACTGCCGATCTGTTCGATGGTGAGATTGTAGGCTTCCATCCTGCGCGGATCGATATTGATACTTACTTCACGGGTGGGGATACCGATAAGGCTGATATTCCCGATCCCGTCGATCCGCTTCAGCGGATTCACCACTTTTTCTTCCAGCTGGTCCTTGATGCCGGCATAGCTTTCTTCGGCTGTTATGGCATAGAACAGAATGGGCATCATGTTGGTGCTGAATTTGAATATAACAGGGTCCTCTGCATCTTCAGGCAGATAGGATGAATAAAAGGACAATGCATCCCTTACGTCATTGGCGGCACCATCAAGGTCTATGCCGTATTCAAATTCGAGTGTTACGATGGATGCGTTATCCCTGGATGAAGAGTAAACCTGTTTAATGTTGGTGACGGTGTTCAGACCACCCTCAAGGACCTCCGAGACATTTCTTTCCACATCCGAGGCATTGGCCCCGCTGTAGCTTGTAAATACCATTATGGCAGGTAATTCCATCTCAGGGTAAAAATCGATGGGTAATTTCACAAGGGAATAGAGACCAAACACAATAATGGCGACGAAAACCATTATAGTGGTAATGGGTTTTTTTACAGAGCTTCCGTAAATACTCATAGCGGTAATCTTTTTACTGTTAAGACTTAATTGAACAGGCCGGTCACTGAACCACGGTAATGGAAGAACCATCCATCAGTTTCTCCTGGCCGGAATAGATCAATTGATCCCCTTCCCTGATCTGGTCTGAAATGATCTCTACCTTGTCATCATAACGCTCGCCGAGCGTCACTTTTATTTTTCGGGCTTTATGGCCGTCGTTGGCCAGGTAAACATAGCGCTCATTTGTTCCTTCCTGTTTAACCACTGCCGCAGCGGGTACGACCAGGGAAGAGGTTTCACCGAGGTCAAGCGATACCCTGGCAAACATGCCGGGTCTCAGGATCTCATCGGGATTGCTGATGACGAGTTCCACGGGAAATGTCCTTGTGTCGGCGCTGATGGTGGGATAAATCCGGAAAACCTCACCACGGAATTGCCGGTCAGGATATATATCAACCTTCACGGCAGCTCTCATTCCCTTCTTCAGGCTAGGATAGTATCTTTCCGAGATATTCACTTTGGCCTTCAGCGGATTGATCTGCATCAGGGTCACAACGGCTGCCTTGCCTGCAGCGGTGT
>CAYMJH010000009.1:4131-23105 GCA_964390385.1 uncultured Bacteroidales bacterium
GCG
This sequence comes from uncultured Bacteroidales bacterium, assembly GCA_964390385.1. Classification (GTDB taxonomy): domain Bacteria; phylum Bacteroidota; class Bacteroidia; order Bacteroidales; family UBA10428; genus UBA5072. Next base: position 4,135 of record CAYMJH010000009.1, read on the forward strand.
CCTTTCCCCGCTGCCAAGGCCGGAGGCCGCATGGCAGCGGTGTTGGGGGCACCGGAATACAGTTCGCCGCCCTCGAAATACTTGCCGGTGACAATGCCGTTAATGGGAGAAACCAGCGTTGTATTCCGGATTAGAAAATCAACATTGGATTTGATGACCTCGTATTGTGTTTTGGCTGCTTCATATTGCTGTTCGGAAATGCTTTTCAGTTTATACAAGGTATCCATGCGCTCAAAATTCGAACGGGCATTCTGCAATTGTTCGCTGGCCTGGATGAGTTGCGTTCTTTCCATACGGGCAATGACATCGCCTTTGCTGACCCTGCTGCCTACCTCGACATTGATTTCTTCAATCCGTCCCGGTGAAGCCGGTGCATAATGGATTTCCTCATAGGCCATCAGGTTGGCCGTATAGTCAATTTTCTGTGCAACCTTCTGTTTTTCAAGTGCCATGGTTAAAACAGGATAAACGGTGGTGTCAGAGCCTGCAACAGCAGCTTCAGGCTTGGATGTTTTGTTGCAGGAAGCCAATACAACGGTTGCCATCATCAGTATTAAAAAAATTCTTTTCATTATAAGTGTTTTTTATGGTTATGCAAATGCATTATAATTTATTGTAAAGCTTGTCCAATGAGGTTTGAGCCTGCAGCAGGGTCAGTACCGATGACATGTAATTGTTCTCGGCATTGAGATAATTGCTGTTGGCCTGGGTCAGGTCAAGACTGGATGCCAGCCCCTGCTGGTACTTGTTTTGAATGCTTTTGTAAACGCGGCCGGCAATGACGACATTCTCCTGCTGCGTGTTGAAGTTATCGAGGGCATTCTGGTAATTGAAAAGCAGTTGTCTTTTTTGTGTTTCCAGCTGGTCTTTTACCATCTCCTGGTTCCGTTGTGCAATGTTAAGGTTGATTCTAGCCTGTGCAACCTGAGACCTTCTCACGCCGCTGGAGAAAATCGGGACCGAAACATTGAAACCTGCCAGGTGGTTGGGTGTAAGGTCAAATGCCGTGGAGATGAACTTCTCGGTATAGCTGTAAAAGCCAGCTATCGTGGGTAAATAGGACATGTTTTGGATGCTCAGCAGTTTTTCATTCAGCTCAACCTGAGATTCCATCAGGGAATAATGAATATTCTGAGTTATATCATAGTCAGCGGACAGGGCCGACTCACTGTCGACAAACTCCAGCACCCTTACAAGATCATCAGCCAGCACAATATTGGCATCAGGAGCGACGCCCAGCTGAAACTTCAGCATGTTGTAATTCAGTTGATTCATCCGTTCAAGGGATTTCTGCGTATTTTTCAGCTGGCTCACTGTGATCTTCAGCTGGTCGACGTCGGTTTCCTCCGCAACACCGGCCATGTAAAGATTCTGGGTATGCTTTTGAATTTCATTCAGGTTGTTCAGGTTCTCACTTAAAATGCGCAGGGTTTGTTCCGTTGTAAGAATAAGGAAATAGGAATTGGTGACGTATTCCTTGATGTCGAGCTCGCTGACCACTACACTCTGGTCGGCAAGCCTGCGGGCTATTTTCGCCGCTTTTATGCCGGCAATATACTGGCCGCTGAAGATCAGCTGGGAAACCTGGATGTTTCCCGATAACTGGTCGTCCATGACGATGGGCTCGGAGGATGATCCCATCAGATTCATAATATTGCCAAATAAGGCAGCGTCACCCATATCATACGGAGGTTGTGTGAAATCAGGCAGTTCGGGAGTTTCACCGCCCCCAAAGCTAAACTCAAACTCGTAATTGAAGTAGGTCATGTAATCGATGCCACCGTTGACCTGGGGCAATCCCTGGGCGATGTTTTCCCTGACCATCTCCTTTGATGAAACCGCCTGGTCCCTGGCATTCAACAAGCTTTTGTTATGCTGGAGAGCATATTCACGGGCCTGGGCCAGGGTAAGCCGGTAAGGTTGCTCCTGAGCAGACGCCCATGTGCCATAGCCTAAAAGGGCGCCCAAAAAAAATAACCGAATCACTTTCATTGTACGATAGATAATTTAGTAAACTTTATTTAATCATTTCAAAACCAAAAGAACTATGGGAATCATGTTTTATTGTTTGGTCTGGTATTCTTTTTTCAACTCCTCAAATTTGTCAACGAAGAAATTCACGATGTTGATTATGTTCCGGATCAGCATCGAATTCTCAGCATCCTGGTTGGCCTTCAGCTCCAGCACGGCCTGAAGATAATCGCTGGTCGACCTGAGCTTGATGATGTGTTCATTGACCAGGGTGAACTTGTCAAGCTTTTTCAGCTGGAAATAGCGTTTGCGGTCACCGGGCCTGGTCACATATTCGATAAAACCGCGTATCTCCAGCAGATGCAGGGCATTACTGGCCGAGCTTTTGCTGATCTGCAGTTCTTCCACGATCTCGTCGAAGGTATATTGCTCCTTATCCATAACGATAAGCAAGCCAAGAATGCGCCCGGAAATCGGCTGAAATCCATCCTTTTCATAAACTCTACCAAGGGTTTCAACCAACTCCTTCTGCCGTTTTATTCTTTCCTCTGAAGTCATTCTTTTCTGTTTTTGGCCGCAAATGTATAATAAGTTTTTTTAGTTCGGTAATAAATGAACTACTATTTTTGTTTTTTTAACATTTTTGGTTTCCAATATCAGGAACAAAACTACGAACTGCTGTAAACCGGGAAAAGAATAATCGGCCAACAACATGATAATTCCGGTGAATGACGATTCTGCCAGTATGACCGGTAAACTGCCTATCCCTGTTATTATCAGTGAACGATTGCTGTTGTGGGATAAACAGCTGGATCAGGAATAGGTTCAAAGGTGGAAAAGTGGAAGGGTGAAAGGGTGAAAGGGTGAAAGGGTGAAAGGGTGAGAAGACTAGAAGACTAGAAGACCAGAAGACCAGCAGACCAGAAGACCAGCAGACCAGCAGACCAGAAGACCAGAAGACCAGCAGACCAGCAGACCAGCAGACAGAGCTATTGCCATACCCCGGCGATGGGCTCATGGCAGAATTTGCACCGGGAATTGACTATATGGTTGGTGATGATGCTGTAACCCTTCCGTTCCAGCACAGTTTTTTTACATTTCGGACATTCGGTACTTTCGGCCTGCAATCCGGGGGCATTCCCGATATAGACATAATGCAGCCCGGCTTTCAGGGCAATCTCGCGGCATTTAACCAGGGTATTGAGCGGGGTTGAAGGCAACTGGGTGAGTTTATACTGGGGATGAAATCGACTGAAATGCAGGGGATTGTCTTCAAAACCATTGTCGACCAGCCATTTGCACATCTGGGTGACCATGTTCAGGTCATCTGTCCACCCCGGCACCACCAGGTTGGTTATTTCCAGCCAAACCTTCATTTCTTTCAGGATCTTCAGGGTTCTGAGCACCGGCTGCAGCGATCCGCCGTTGAGTTTCATATAAAGGTCGTCGCTGAAAGATTTCAGGTCAATATTGGCCGCGTCTATATAAGCCGCAAGTTCACGCAGGGGTTTTTCGTTGATATATCCGGCCGACACCATGACATTCCTGATTCCCCTGGAACGGGCAATTTTTGAGGTATCGTAGGTGTATTCATAAAAGGTAACCGGTTCGGAATACGTATAGGCAATTGACGCACAATCGCGGGATATGGCTTCTTCCACCACTTTGTCCGGCATCAGGTCATAATTCCGGGTTTCGAGCGGGCTGGTCTGTGATATTTCCCAGTTCTGGCAATTCAGGCAAGCCAGATTGCATCCTGCTGCCGCTATGGAAAAGCTCCGGCTGCCCGGAAGGAAATTGTACAGCGGTTTCTTTTCAATGGGATCGGTATGGACAGCACAGGGATTTCCGTAGGCGATGGAATAAAGCGTCCCCTTTATGTTCATACGGCTCCTGCAGTCCCCGGCATTTCCTTCCTTCACGGAACAACTGTTCGGGCAAATCAGGCATTTCACGCCTACCGGTGTGGAAGAGGAAAACATCGCCTCTTTCCGGTATCGGTTGTGGTTGTCCGCATTTTTTGCAGGATGTGCAGTAGGTGCGGCTGACAGGGAAGAGGGAAACAGGTCCGTTGCCCGCATCAACCATAATGCCCCGCCTGCACCCAGCAAACCGGTCTTTATAAAGGTCCTTTTTTTCATGGCAGCCAATCCTATCGGGAGGAACGGAATAACGGATCAAAATTACGAAAAACGATTGGAGTTTGCACAAAAAATAGCCTTCCTCCGAACCGGCTTTACGAAAGATGTTTTCGCCTTATAAAGAGATACAGGGCAAAAAGCAGCAGGAGGGTTCCGGTGAGGTAAGCAGTATTCATAATACCCAGCAAGGGGATCAGGAAGACAGACGTCAGGAAGGCCCCAACTGCAGAACCGATAAGATCGGCGCTGTATAAAGCCGCAACAGCGTCCGTCAGCCTTCCGGACCGCATCTGAACCGCGATGGAAAAAACGATCCCCGCGGCAAAGGCAATGACAAACAAAAGCAATAAGACAACAAGGAGGGTAACTGCAATGCCGGATTGCACAACAGGTGTGACAAGTATAGCAGGGATCAGCAACGCGATGACCGCCATCGCCAGCGGCAGTATGATGAATCCGCCCCGGCCGGGCTGCCGGAAAACCACCCTGCGGGAAACCGCACCCAGGGCAAGCCCCCCCATGAAAACAGCCATGCAGACACCAATCGCCTGGTAGATATAACCCGAAAGAATCTGAAAGCCAAGCAAAAGTATAATCTCAAGGGAGGAGGCAGAAAAACCCGTGATCATCAAGGCAGCGGTGGATGGTTTGAGCAAAATCCCGGCACCGGTAAACAGGACGATCAGAACAACGAACATGATTCCCATCAGGTTTTTACCCAGTTTGAACTGACTCAGCCAATAGTGAATGTAATAAAAATAAGAAACAGGCTTAAAATCCCGGTTTATCTGAGCGTCGGGATCAAGCTGCCCGGACAGGTATTGTGAACGTTCCTGAAGGGATAAGGTATCGATGTAGTAAGAATTTAAATAATCATTTTTAATTTCTTTATTTACAATATATTGTGTAATATTAACAGTTAAGGGTTTATCGGATAACAGGAAGTAGTTCCTTTCTCCCGGTATGATCAAAACATTTTCGAAAACGGCATTACAGGTAGTGAAAATTACCGAATTCAGTCTGACGGCTTCCGGACTCAGGTAATTGGCCGTAGGGGGCATATTCAATACGGCAATACCCGTTTCGTGCATGATTTTTTTAACCTGTGAAAGAAACTCGAGGGTATAGAAACGGTTTAGCTGGGCGGTGGAGGGATCGGGCAATTGGATGAGTACCATATCATACCTTCTGCCGGCTTTTTTTATGAAATTCCGGGCATCCTGGCGGATAAGATGAATGCGGTCATCCGCCAGAGAAGTGGTAAACTTCCTGCCAATCGTGAAGATGGCAGGATTGATTTCCACGTAATCAATATGTTCGACATCATATTTAAGGATTTCATGGGTAAGGCCCGATATGCCTCCCGAAACCAGCAGTACATTGCGGGGAAGCGGATGCTGGGCCATGGCATAATGAACCGCCTCTTCATTGGCGATCTGATTGTCGGTCGAAAAAAGCAGTTTCCCGTTGTCAAAGATGTTCAGTTGCCCGGCACTTTTTGTTACGGCCAGGTTGCCATAGGGTGTATCCTTTAAAAATAGAACTTCCTGTTGGGGAAACAGGCAGGATTTGATCTTGAAATCCGCTTTTACGACAAAAAGCAGGATTACGCAGGCCCATGTTGTGATCAAAAGGATGACAGGCCATGGCCTGATGCCGTTTTTTCGCAATGGAAACAGGAGCAGGAGGGAGGTGCATAAGGGCAGCAGGATCATGACCTGAAAGTTTGAAAGCAGGAAGAAAAGCACAAAACTTGAAAGCATTCCTGCTGCCAGGCTGCCAAGCGATTCAATGGCATAGGTCTTTTCCGCCGGAATTTTATGGTTGTGATGGCTGACAACGCCCGTGAGGCAGGTAAAAAGGAAACCTGACAACAGGCAAAAAGGCGCCAATATAATGGCAGTGCTGATCATAATGTCAAAAAAGCCGATCTCGGTACCGGGTTTAAAAATCTTGTTACGGAAGCATTCGACAATGAAGAGCAATAGGGGCGGAAGCCAACCCAGCCATAGCATGGCCTTGGATGTAAATGGATTTGCAGGTCGGAGGGCACCGGCCTTTTTGCCGAAAAAAGCCCCAATCCCTGTCCATATCATCCACTGGGCCAGACTCACTCCAAGAATGAGTTCATTACCGCCAAAAATGAACATAAACTCGCGCAGCATAACGATTTGTACCAGCATAGAAGTCAGGCCCAGCATAAAGACCTGGGCGTATGCATGGGATAAATCATCCGGCTTTACGGGCTTAAAAGAAGGGGTCATTGCGTATGCTTAAAACAGAATTGCCGCAATAAAATTAGGGATTTAACCTTAAACGATAAAATACAATGGCTAACTTTGCCCTGACTGCTGGATGACGGTATATGAACCCACACGTAAACGACACGATTGCATTGCTGAGGCACCGTTATGGAATGCTTTTAAGGACTATCCGGAAATACAGGGAAATCAAAGACCCGGTTTTGCTGAAAAAAGCCTTCACCCTGATGCTTGATTCAACCGGGGACAAAAAAGACCTCACCGGCAATTATGTTGCAGCATCGGCTATGAACATTGCCCTTATCGCCCTGAATGAAATCGGACTGGGGCTTACTTCCATTACCGGCATTATGCTGCAGCATGCTTTCCAGGAGAAAGCCGTCATCCTTCAGGATATTGACAAACAATGGGGCCCCCAGGTCGGGGGTATCGTAAAGGGGCTTCATTCCATCCAGCGTTTGGGAGATCGGGAATTATCCCCGCAAGCCGAGAATTTCAGGAATCTGCTGCTCAATCTTGCAGGGGATGTCCGTGTCATCCTCATCAGGCTTGCGGAACGTTTATACCTGATGCGCAACATGAAGATCCTTCCGCAGGACAGGCAAATTGTCCTGGCCGCGGAGGCTACCTATCTGTATGCCCCGCTGGCACACAGGCTGGGACTTTATCTTATCAAATCGGAGATGGAAGACCTTTCCCTGAAATATACCAATCGTGAGACCTACGACATGATCGCCCGCAAGCTTGCGGAAACCATGCGGAACAGAAGGCAGTTTATCCACCATTTTATCAAACCGATTGAAGAATCCCTGAAGAAGCAGCATTTTGATTTTGAGATCCGTGGCCGGCCCAAATCAATCTATTCCATCTGGAACAAGATGCAGAAAAAGAATACCGATTTTGAGGATATCTATGATCTGTTTGCCATAAGGATCATTCTGAACAGCGAGCAGAAAAATGAGAAAGCAGATTGCTGGCAGGTGTATTCCACGGTGACAGACATCTATCAGCCCAACCCGCTCAGGTTGCGCGACTGGATCTCCGTTCCCAAAACCAATGGTTATGAATCCCTTCATACCACGGTGATTGGTCCGGGAGGCCGCTGGGTGGAAGTGCAGATCAGAACACGCCGTATGAATGAGATTGCTGAGAAAGGACTTGCGGCACATTGGAAATACAAGGGCGAGGAAGGAGAAAAAGGGCTCGACGGTTGGCTGTCAAAGGTAAGGGAGGTGCTTGAGGCTCCGGAACCTGACGCCAGGGAGTTCCTCGATGATTTCAGGCTCAGCCTTTATTCGAAGGAGATTTTTGTCTTCACACCGAAAGGAGATCTCCGGAAATTTCCTGCCGGAGCTACCGTTCTTGATTTTGCCTATGATATTCACACCCAGCTGGGCTCCACCTGTACCGGCGCCAGGGTCAACGGGAAAATTGTGCCCATCCGGCACACACTCCAGAACGGCGACAGGGTGGAAATCCTATCCTCCAAGAACCAGACCCCTAAAATAGATTGGCTTGGCTTTGTCGTTACCTCCAAGGCGAAAACCAAAATCCGGTTTAAACTGAATGAGGAAAGGGTTAGAATAGCTGAAAACGGGAAGGAGATCCTGCAGCGACGTCTCAAGAACTGGAAAATTCCCTTTAACGACGAGAATGTGCGGAAACTGATGAAGCAATACAAGCTCAAAATTGCACAGGACCTGTATTATCTCATCAGCACGGATAAAATCAACCTGACGGGCATCAAAGATTTTCTCACCCAACCCGAAGAGGAGGAAAGGCAGGAAGAGAAGCCGGTTATGGAAGCAGAAAGCGCTTCGGTGCAGGGTTTGGAGAAAGCCATAAAGCCCGATGATTACCTGATTATTGACGACAAGGTTGCCAATATAGAGTATAAACTGGCCCGATGCTGCAATCCGATATTCGGGGATGAAGTATTCGGATTTGTGACCGTCGGAGAGGGCATCAAAATTCACAGGCTGAATTGTCCCAATGCCGCCCAGTTGATCTCACGATATGGTTACCGAGTGGTCAAGGCAAGATGGAAGGCAACGGGACGTGAAACCCTTTTCCCGGTCGAAATCGCGATGGAGGGAGACCATGATCCGGCCATACTGAATACAATCTCCAATGTTCTCTCCAAGGATCTGAAGATCAATTTGCAGTCTATCAGCATGGACAATGCGGACGGCATGTTCACCAGCCGTTTGAAGATTACGGTCAGGGATACGGGACATCTGGAGGCCCTGATTTCACGACTGTCAGCAATACAAGGTGTATATCATGTAACACGCCTGCAAAGGTTCAACACAAAAGATTCCTGAAGGGAACTTCATGGCCGTCAGCTTTAGCTGACGGTAAGGCTTGCCTTCAGCTTATAGTTCAGCATGGCAAACCCGGTGGCTTTGCTGAAGAAAGCTTCTCGTTTGGTCTCCAGGGACCTGGCTTTAAATATATTTTTTTCCACAGCGGTAACCACACATTTCGACTGGTTTACATACACCGTATTTCCGATTCTGACTTCCTGAAGTGTCCTGGGCGGATTTCTGAAGCCTTCCGAGAGTACTTTATACTCTGCATTGATCTTTTGCATTTCCTTTATGTTACCGCCTACATCGGGATGATACAGCATGGCCAGCCGGCGGTAAGCAGATCTGAGTTCCCCCAGAGAGAGCGTTTCATTGAAATACTGCATGATTTGCCTCTGTTTAAACTGTTGTTTACAAATTTAAACCAAGTGTTTCCAAAAAGATCAGATGTTGTTAACAACTTATCAACAACAGGATTTCTATCAGACTGCAAGTTTTTTTTCTGCAAAGCATTAAAATCTGGTTTTTTTTTATTTATTTGCTTTCAAAACCAAAACCATGGAAGTTAAAGGTACCGCGATAAAAACGACAAGGGATTTTATTAAGACGAAATATCCCGGTCAGTACAATGCCTGGTTCAACAGTCTTCCACCCGGTTCCAAAGTCTTGTACGAATCGGCACTTGACGCAACGGGATGGTATCCGCTCAATGATGCCTACATCGTGCCGATCCATAAGGTGATAGAAATGTTTTACCACCATGATGCCAAGACCGGGGGTGAAGAACTCGGAAAGTATAGTGCCGAGGTTGCACTCAAAGGTTTCTACAAGGTCTTTTTATTGGTTGCATCCCCTACATTCCTTATTCAGAGAGCTTCCAAGATATTCACCACTTTTTATCAGCCCAGCACCATTGCCGTTGAGGTGGTGAATGCCAATTCCGCCATTTTAAAAATACTGGATTTCAGTGGTATTGATGAAGCGCTTGAATACCGGATTGCAGGGTGGATACTGAAAGCGCTTGAACTGGCTAATTGCAGGGAACCCCGCTATGAAATAAGGTCAGCTCTTTCCAAAGGAGACAAAGAGACGGATATAATCTATTGCTGGAAATAGCGTCAGATCTCCACCAGTTTGTGCTTAACCGCATATACAACAAGGCTTGCGGTATTGTTGGTACCGGTTTTGGTCATCAAACTGGCCCTGTGGTGATCAACTGTCCGCTTACTGATGTAAAGGTGATCCGCGATATCCTGGTTTGACAATCCTTTGCAGATCCATACCAACACTTCCTTTTCCCGGTCAGAAAGGATTACTTCTGTTTCATCCTGCACGGCCTGTTTTGTCTTGAACTTGTTTACCAGTTTATACAGGATTTCCTCCGTGAAGTAATTATTTCCCTGCAGCACATTCGTCAATGCTCTCCTGACCTCGGAAAAATCAGAGTTCTTCATCAGAAAGCCACAGGCACCGGCATCGATGATCTGCTGAAAATACTCTTCATCTCCGTACATGGACAGGGCGATGATTTTAAGATCGGGGCAGATGGCCAATGCCCGGGTGGTGGCATCGATGCCGTTCATAACAGGCATTTCAATATCCATAAGCACCAGATCGGGCTGCTGCTCTGAAAGTCTTTTCAGAAATTCCTCACCATTGGAAGCTTCCCATATTTCGTTGACCTCGTCGAGGTTTTTCAGCAGCAGCTTTAAACCTTCCCTGAAAAGTTTATGGTCATCCACAAGAAAAACATTGACCTTATCCATGAGTGGTGTTTTTGACGGTAGTTTTCAATGCAATATGGGTCATCATGCCCTGGGGTTTGATCCTTTTAAATGCTATACTCCCGTTGATGGTTTTCAACCTCGACCGCATGTTGGAGATGCCCATGCCGGTTTTATCGGGCAGGCTGTCGGCATCAAAGCCTGTCCCGTCATCGAAATACTGGGCAACCAGGCGGTTGTCTCCAAAGTGGATGAGAAGGGAAATCTTTTCAGCACGGGCGTGTTTTAAGGTATTGTGGAATAACTCGCAAATCACCCGGTAAAGATTGATTTCCGTTTGGGTTTCAAAACGGGTGTTCTCAATATTGCTGCTGAAGGAGACATCCATTCCGCCCAGCGCGTTGATTTTTTCAATGAACGAGTCGATGGCGCTGGCCAGGCCGAAACTTTCAAGGATATGCGGGCTCAGGTTGTTGGAAGTTTCTTTCAGCGATATAATAGACTCATTGATAAGGGTATGGATATTATCAATTATATCTTTATTAAAACCGGTTATGGCCGATTTGTCAATAGCCGACACCGACATTTTAATATTGGAAAGCAAGGGGCCAAGCCCGTCATGAAGATCTTTTGCCAGCTGTCTTCTTTCCCTTTCTTCTGTTTCCATAACTGCCTGCAGGAGCTTATTTTCCGATTCAAGCCTGACGTCTTCGATCCGCTTGAGGTAACGGAACAACTGCTGAATGAATATGACGCCTGTCAGCAGGAAGAAGGAGGTAAGGATGCCCAGAATCCTGTCAATCACCGACATTTCCGCTTCCAGCTCCTGGAAATACACCGGAATCAGGTCAATGATCCTTCGGATGGCCATTAACAAAAAGGCAACGGATAGCAGGACCCAGCTTATGTTATACTTGGTTTTCCGGGTCAGTCCCAGGGCTACACCGGCTGCGGTTATCTGCAGCAGGATGGATACCAGTAAAGCAATTTTCATGCAGAAAGGGGCGCAAGATTGGCAAAGATATCAAATGGAATTTACACTTTCAGTATTTCGCCTTCGGATTTTGCTATCACCACGGCACCGCAGGTGTCACTAAAAACATTAACCGTAGTGCGGCACATATCCAGGATCGGATCTACAGCCAGGATAAGTCCAACTGCTTCAACCGGCAAACCAACCACAGTCAGCACGATGGCCATCATCACCAGTCCCGCCATCGGTATCCCGGCTGCGCCTATGGAGGCAAGCAGCGCGGTCATGGCCATCTGGAGTTGCTGGCCTGCCGAAAGATCCAACCCATAGACCTGGGCAATAAAAAGCGCAGCAACGACTTCAAATAAAGCGGTCCCGTCCATGTTGATGGTGGCCCCCAACGGAAGGGTGAAGCTGGTAATTTTATTGGAAACGCCGGCTCTGTGTTCCACTGCTTCCATAGTAAGGGGCAGGGTGGCATTGGATGAGGCGGTGGAGAATGCCGTAATAAGGGGAGCGGACATCGCGCTGAAATGTTTCAAGGGATTTACTTTTCCGACAAACCAGAGGATGGAGGGCAGTGTAATGAGGGTATGTATGGTCAGGGCTCCGATCACCACAAGCATGTAGATCCCCAGGCGCTGGAAAAGTGCGGCAGGGTCCTGCTGCTGGGAAACCAGTCTGGCCACCAGTCCAAAGATTCCGAAGGGCGCCAGTTTCATAAGGAAGAGCGTGACTTTCATGCTCAGCTCAAAAACGGCGGAAAAAAAATCTGTCAGTAAAGTCCTTTGCTTATCCTGCAGCCGGGTGATAAAAAAACCAAACAAAAGAGCGCTGAAAATAACGGATAGCATTTCCCCTTTGGCAATTGATGCAAAGATATTTTCCGGAACCACCGACACCAGCGTATCTTTGACGGATACACCCTTCAAATCGGAAACAACAGCTGCGCCGGTCAGGTTGAGGCTTGTACCGGTGCCCGGGTGAAAGATATTGATGAGCAGCATTCCCGTCAGAATGGCCAGGATGCTTGTTAACAAATAATATCCAATGGTTTTCAATCCGATCCTGCCCAGGCTCCCGGCACTGCTGATGGATGCGACACCTGTGATAAGGGAGGAGAGGACAAGCGGGATCATGATCATCTTCAATGCTTTCAGAAAAACAGTCCCCATCCAGTCAATCCAGATAACATGATCTTTCAGCAACAAGGCAAAAAGAATTCCTGCCATGATGCCGAAGATCATTCTCCAGGCCAGGGAAATTTTTTTTATCATCGATATGTCCTTTTCATATAACAAATATAAGGCATTGCAGAAAAAACCAGCGAACTGCAATGATGATAAAAAAATAATGATATTTACATATGTAAACATTAAAAATGATGATTTTATATTCACAATTATATGATTATAAATAACTGTATACCTGTTCAATACTTTATTTATCTATTGCAAAACTTCAAAAAATATCCAGCATTTTCAATAGAAGTGTTGGAAATGATCAAAAAACATAATTTTTTATATTGTAAACCAGCTATATACAGTATTATATTCATGTATTAATTTAATAGCAAACTGTCCTTCCGGTCCTTGAAGCCTGATCCTAAAAGACCGTACTAAAAACTCTCAAATCATCAATATATTTAATAATATTACACAAAGCAGCGCAAATCAAACTGTGTTACATATGTAAAACATTGAAAAAATCAAATTACATATGTGAAAACAAACTCAAATTATTTTGATTACATTTGTGACAATGAAAGACCAACTAATCAAAATACTGACCCATTTCAATATTTCCGCCACCCGCTTTGCGGAAGAAATAGGCGTGCAGCGCTCAAGCATTTCCCATATCCTGAGCGGAAGAAACAAACCCAGCTATGACTTTATCCTGAAGGTGCTGGAGAAATATCCCGGCATCGATCCATACTGGTTGCTTACAGGCAAAGGAACCATGATGGGGGAAACGGACAGCAAGGAACAGGCAGATGGGGAAGAAAAAGCAAAGCCGGAAATACTATCCGGGGGCAAAGAAATGAAAAGCACAGAAGACCTCAATAAGATGAGAAGTATATCCAGCAATCAAGTTGACATTAGTAAACAGATTAAGGATATTACAAATGTAAACGAAATAGATTCAATTGTGTTATTGTTTACAAATGGCTCTTTCATCCATTACAGGAAGGCAAAATAGAACAGCGTATTTTTATTGATTTAAGCGGGCACGGTAACCTTCATTGCTGCAAACTTCTGGCTATATTACAGGACCAACCTTTCAACGATCCTCATGGGCCTTACCGATAAGGTTCGCTATCGTCACATGATGACTGGCCAGGTACCGTTTTAAATCCCTGTGAATTTCCTCAAAGACAGTGTTCTGAATGAACCATTGCGTACCAATGGCCGTAGCTGTCGCACCGGCCAGCATATATTCAAGTACATCAAGGTAATGGGCAATGCCGCCGATACCGATGATGGGAATCTCTCTCCTGGTGCATTCCGGTATTCTCCTGAAGCATTCAAAAACCATATATACGCCAACCGGTTTGATACAGGGACCGGATAACCCGCCCACCAGGTTTCCCAGCAAGGGTTTCCTTGCATCAACATCAATAGCCATTCCCCTTAGGGTATTGATCATGGAAAGTGCATCGGTTCCCCCGTTTATGGCAGCTTTAGCGATTTGCACTATGTCTGTGACATTGGGACTCAGTTTGGTGATGATACAAAGGGAATCCGGCACGTTTGATTTCACTTCCCTTACCACCTGTTCAACCATTTGCGGATCAGCTCCGAACGCAGCGCCTCCCTTTTTGATATTGGGACAGGAAACATTGATCTCCAGTCCGCTTACGGTATGGTTCTTGTCTAATTTATGGATCATGCCTGCCAGGGTTCCGAATTCGCTCACGGAAGCGGCAGAAATATTCACGATGATCGGAATCTCATACCGGCGCAGGGCAGGAATGTCTTCTTCGAAAAACTTCCTTACCCCTTTGTTTTGCAGTCCGATGGAATTAAGCAGTCCTGACCTTACTTCGGCAATCCTGGGTTCCCTGTTCCCCAGGCTCTCATCCATGGTGACCCCTTTCGTTACAAAAGCGCCCAGTGACCCCAGGATTTCCTTCCTGTTCTGCAGGTGATTGATTTCATCTTTGCTTCCTGATGTGCCGGATGCAGTTAACAAAGGGGTCTTCAGCAAGATGTTTTTGATGCCAACGCTCAGATTCTTATTCATTCCAGTTGATTTGTTTTGATTCCATGACAGGGCCTTCGATGCATACGCGGGTGTTATGGTTCACTCCGTCTTCCATCGTTTTGCAGACGCAGGAGAAGCATACTCCGATGCCGCAGGCCATGCGTTTCTCCATTAATACATGCGACGGAATCCCGTATCGGGCTGTTAATTCATGTACTTTTTTCATCATCGGCAAAGGGCCGCATGAAAAAGTATGGATTTTCAAATGGCTGTGCCGCCTTAAGTATTCGGCATATGGTTCGGTAACAAGGCTACCTTTATAGATATGACGTATACCCCTGAACGGATCCTCGTCGGTGTGACACAGCAGTGATACATAAATATCGGAGGTTTCCGACAAGCCCATCCTTACCAGGTCATCAATATAGATGCTTGCATATGCGGCACTTCCGGCGCCTTTAGCGAGAGTACGGTCCTTGTAGATTACTGTGTCGAAGCTTTCAATGCCGATAAATGCCTTGACTTTGCAATGTAAGAATTTTAAAGCCTGCACCATATAAATCAGCGGTGCTATGCCAACACCCCCGCCGACAATATGAATTTCATCCGGTTCCTCCCCAGCCAGTTTTCTTACATCGAAAAACTTACCCAGCGGTGCAAGCATTTCAATTTTATCCGCCTTTCGCAGCCTGGTTAATTCGTTTGTTCCCACTCCATTTTCCAGTACCTTGTATACGAGTTCAAAGGTATCAGGCAGCAGGGTGTATATAAGCCCTGCCAGTTCCTTTTCCAGGCGCAGCCTCGACAGATAATCCACCGGAAAGTGCTCAAAACGGGCCTGGTAAATCCCGAACGGGCGTTTCAGAAAGGACACCGGTTTTGCCTGCAGTCCGTTTTGAATGCACGGCTTAACAGAGGAAACGGAATCAACGACCCTTGGCCTGCAACGGTTCTTCCGGGTTGTGGTTGAGATCATAATAAACTGGCCGGGCGCGATATCCAGCGATCCCGCTGTTTTGAAGGTGAGTTTATAAAGCCTGTGTGGCTTTTTGCCTACCGGCACGTTGCTGAGGATCTCTGCAGATTCGGTCCCTGCTCCGGTCACGGACCCGGTCTTGTTCATATAACGGCCCAGGGATAATATCTTTTCGCAGGACCGGCTGTCGCGTTCCATCGCCTGCCTGCAGATTTCATCAAACGACGTAAAGAAGCTTCTTTTATATAGACTGGCTTTATCAGCCTGCCGGGCTCTATGCATTTCCTGATCATTCCTGAATACGATAACGTGCAGATCCCTGAACCTGTTGTTGTCGATTGAACAGATGTGACGGGAAAGAATACTGAGACATTTAGCCCCCTGGTGACCGAAGCTGAAAAACAGGTTTGCTGTTTTGGTTTTTACCAGGAAGGCCACATGGTCGGCGATGATTTTGTCCTTTGTGTAGGTTGAGGGTCCTTTAATACCGGCAGGCAGAAAGCTTTTGTCAATGTATTTCGGGTTGATGTAGCCTGCTGAAAAGCCCGACTGGCGGATGAGAATATCCAGCAGGTTCAGGTAAAAAGTATTATAAGATTTCTTATGCGGGTCCTTCCTCCTGAGCATGGCTTTGAAATCATCCCTTCGGATTTTGCCCGCGATCAGTTTCCTTGTCTTCCCGGGCATTATGTCCAGGGTTTTTTCGATAAAAGGGCCGATGTTTTTCAGGTCTCCGGTATTAACAAATGCAAGATGCTTTGAAAATTCAACGTACCGTATGATTTCTTCTTTCACTCGTTTTATTTTTTTAGGCGGGGCTCATTTTTCGCTGCTTCATGCAATGACCATGAAGAATCCATGGAAGCTCGCCGGGCAAAGTTAGTATTTTATAACAACAATTATTTGACTGAATTGCCAATTCCATTGCGAAATTTTACATAATTTTAGGGTTGTTCAAATATGCGTTTTATGGACCATTCTAATAAAGTGCTCCTGTTTTTTTTTAGTGCAGCCCTGCCTTTAATGTTGGCGAACAAGATTTTCTCCCAGGCAAAAAACCTGGTTCTCAATTACAGCTTTGAAAAATACGAGAAATGTCCCGAAGACTATACACCGCAGGATATGACCCATAAACTGGTCACGCACTGGACGTACCCGACCATTGCCACGCCCGATTACTTCAACCGGTGCAGTCCCCGCAATGTCAGCGTGCCTTCCAATTTTGCCGGAGTGAGTGAACCCAGGACAGGCGATGCCTATGTTGGCGCCATATTAAGCGGAACGGAAGAAAGCTATCGTGAGTATATCCAGGGGATGTTGTCACAGCCGCTCCTGCAAGGCAAAAAATATTGCGTTCGTTTTTCCTATAAACTTGCTTCTTATTCAAGATTTGCAGTGGATCAGCTGAGCCTTTATTTCAGCGATGTTGAGATCAGTAACACCATCAATATAAACTTGCCGTATACGCCTCAGATCAGCAGCAAAGAGGGTTTGTTCCTGGATAACATTGACGAGTGGGAAGAATTCTGCACGGTATATCAGGCCGGCGGCAATGAGAAATACCTGGTTATCGGCAATTTTAAAAACTACGACAACACCAACTACGTGGTAACGGATAAAAACGTGGTTAACCTGCGCAATAAAGCCTATGCCTATTATTACATCGATGATGTAATGGTGGTGCCGCTGGATAATTGCAGGGATTGTCCCTGTGTACAGCATGACTTTGAATCAAGGATTGTAGATTCATCCTACACCGGAGGCAGGAACCCGTTAACCGGTGAAGTAGAGAAAATCATCCATGACGGTAGGATCACCATTAACGTTGTCGGGGGCACGCCTCCTTATTCCGTATCATGGAATAACGGGATGACCGGGCGTGAATTGAGAAATCTTCCTGCGGGGACTTACATCTACAAAGCCATGGACGCCAACAACTGCATATCGTCGGATACCCTGCATTTCAGGGAACCGGTTATCAGGCGGCACGAGATTGAAGATAAACTCAATAATATTGAGGAGGGATCGGCCATCGTGCTTGAAAATATATTTTTTGAGTTTAATAAGACTGATCTGCTGCCGGCCTCCTTTGCCGAGCTTGACAAGGTGGCCTTGTTTATGATTGAAAACGATATTAAATCGATCGAGATCTCAGGCCATACCGACAGTGAGGGGGCTGATGCCTATAACCAGAAGCTGTCTGAAGGGCGTGCCAGATCGGTAGTGGATTACCTTATAATGAAAGGCGTGAGTCCTGAAAGGATCAAAGCGACCGGATACGGAGAATCACGTCCGATCGAATCCAACCTGTCGGAAATCGGACGGGCACAGAACCGCAGGGTTGAATTCACCCTGATAAAGAAATAAAGCATGCAAAAAACGCTGTTCATCCTGTTTTCCTGCCTTTGCTGCTGTGGTATTGTCTATTCGCAAAGCGCCAAAAAAGGATTTAAACTCCTTGAAAAGCTGGAGTATGATAAGGCCCGGTCCACCCTCGAGGAACTCAGGAGCTCTGACCCGCAAAATCCTGCAGCCCATTTCGGGCTGGCACTCATTTATTCGGATGATAAATCTCCATTTTTCAATCTTGTCAAAGCCTGGCAGCATTGCAGGACCCTGCAGGAAAACATGGAAAAACTGCCCCAGGATGACCTGGAGATTATCGGCGAGTATTTCATCAATACGGAAGCAAGATCCATTCCGCGGCCCGTTAAAAAGAAAATCGAATATGCCGTAAAAATCATTGAAGCCCACCTGATCAAATACGTCAGGGAAGAGAATAACCTGGCCCTGGCCTATGAGGTACTCGAAAAGTTTCCTGATTTCCGGTACTACAAAAATGTTGTCCATATCAGGAATCAACTGGAGTTCCGCAAGGTTGAAAAACAGCCTGCCGTAGAGGCTTACGCTGAATTCATTGAAAAATTCCCGGATGCCGCGCAGATTGATAAGGCAGTCCGTTACCGCAACCAGCTGGCCTTCGAAAAGGCAGCCCGGATCAATACCGTTGAGGCCTATGACGGATTTATCCGCGAATATCCCGATGCCGATGAATATAACATGGCCGTCAGGAACCGTAATGCAGCTGCATTCGCCATGGCCAAAACCGTTAACACCCTGCAGGCCTATGAGGATTATATCGAGCGGTATTCCGGATCGCTGGAAGTGGCTGAAGCGAAATTGCTCCAGAAACAGCTGCTATATGACTATGCCCGTAAGATCAAGACGGTTGAAGCCTATAACGAATTCATCAGAAAGTATCCCGAAGGGCAACAATACCTGGATATCTTTAATCTTAAATCATTAGATATCGGGATGAAATACTTATCAACTTCAAGTATTACTTCAAGTAATGTTCAATGGACGAGGAGCTTTGACCTGGGGGAACAGACGGAAACTTCCGGTGCTCTGG
>CAYMJH010000009.1:23115-39196 GCA_964390385.1 uncultured Bacteroidales bacterium
GTCCCTGGCGGATAACCGCTTGATGCTGACTACCACCACCCGGAGAAACGATACTTCCCTTACTGACATATGGCTGCTTTGTCTGGATAGTGACGGAAAAATGATCTGGAACAAGACGCTGGGAGATGCTTTCGATGACCAGGCATTATTTTCTTCCGTTAACCTTAAAAATGAGGTTGTGATCGTTGCAAATAGTTGGACAGGATTTGATCCTTCAGCCTATGAGGTATGGTTGTTCAAGCAGGGTGCAGAGGGCAGGAACGTATGGAGTCAGAAATTGAGCCGTTGGTGTGTCAACACGCTCCTTACCCACAACAACAACAATATTCTGCTGGGAGGATATGAACCGGGCGATTCTCTGAAGAAGAATTACCGTATCATGGTTTTGAATGATGCAGGCCGAAGGTTATGGAACAGGGTTTATACCGGTACCGGCGAGGTGATGTGGCTGGGTGTTATGCCCGATGAGGCCATCCTTGTGGTTGCCGACAACTGGATCTGCAAAATGGATGATGGAGGTTATATCCGGTGGGAATATCTTCCGGCAGCGCCCTGTGCCTATCAACATGCCGTTATTTTGGAAAAAGGGGAATGCCTGCTGGGGGGAATTCATGAGCATGGCATTACCCTTACGAAACTGAATGCAGATGGAAAGAAGTCATGGGATAAACAGCATGCCTTGCCGGGTTCGGTATCCTCCATCCGGAAAATGCTGCCTGCCGGTGCAGGAAGGACATTGATCGCGACCAACGACCGGCAGGGTGGAAACGACCTGTTATGGATTATGAATCAAACCGGAGAGATCATGAAAAGGACCAGGTTGGAAAACGGGAAAATAAATGATATTTTAACGGATGGATTTAATAACCTGCTGATATTGATTGAAGATGAGAATGCTATCCTTATTAAAAATGCTGGAGTCGATTTTTAACTGCCTTTTTCTTTCTGGGCTTGGGAATTAAGGTACCATCTTCTTTTTCAATATATTCCGGAGCCCTGTAAATGATAATTACAAATATCACAAAGCAGAAGATAAAAAAGTACAGTATTCCCAGCAAAATATAGCGTACCACTTTCTGTCAGGCTCTTAAAAAATACATTTTGTAAATTTGTGTCAGATGATCCGGCAGGCATAGCCAAGCCAAATTATCTGTCAGGTCAGGGATCATTTATAGGGTTACAAAAAAAGATGAAAGTTAATATTCCAATGCAAGAAAAACAAATCATTCGTAAAGACAGGAACCAGACAAGAAATCGCATGGAAATAAACGAAAGCCTCAGGTATGCCAGCTACATACAAAAAGCTTTGCTACCTTCCCCTCTTCTCCTTAAAAAATCCATGCCGGAGCATTTTCTCGTCTTCATGCCCAGGGAAATTGTGAGCGGGGATTTTTATTATCTCCTGCAGAAAAGGAATCGCTTGTTCATTGCGGTGGCAGACTGCACGGGACATGGAGTGCCGGGAGCCTTCATGAGCATACTGGGAATTACATTTTTAAATGAGATCATCCATCATGGCAATGCATCGAGTGCTGCGGCCGTGCTTAACCAAATGCGTGAAAAAGTCATGAGCGCCATGCAGCAAACCGGTGATGACAATGAGCAAAAGGATGGAATTGACATTGCCCTGGGAATTATTGACAGTGAAACCAACCAGCTAAATTTTGCAGGAGCCTTCAATCCGGCCTATATTGTCAAAAAGAACCGGTTGCAGGAATTGCTGGGCGATAAAATGCCGGTCGGCATTGCAGCTGCTGAAGAAAAGCCGTTTACCGACCATTTCTGTGAGCTGGATGAAGGTGATCTCATCTATTTTTTTACAGACGGATTTGTTGATCAGTTTGGAGGACCGCAGGGAAAAAAATTCAAATACCAGCCTTTCCGTTCATTGATACTGAAAATTAGCCCGTTGCCGATTCACAGGCAAAAAGAAAAATTGATTGAAATTTTTAATGACTGGAAAGGAAACCTGCAGCAGCTTGATGACGTATTACTCTTAGGTTGGCGATACCACCGAAACAGTTAACCACTAACAAACCGGGAAAATGAAATTACGGGCATTTCGGATCAGAAATTACAGGTCGATCATTGACACCGGATGGTGTTTCCTTGCATTTGACAATATCACTTCCCTGATCGGCCAGAATGAATCGGGAAAGACATCGGTACTGGAAGCGCTGAAAAGCTTCTCGGAACGAAGGATATCGGATGATGTTCTCCGGAGTGATCTCAGTTATCCCATCATTGAATGCACTTTCGATCTTGAGGACGAAAACTTTCACCACTTTCTCGGCCGGGAACAACTGCCTGAAGAACTGAACAGGCAACTGGAAGGCCGGAAAGAATTCACCCTATGCTGCGAGTGGACAGATTCAAAGAACAATCTGTTGAAGATTGCCGAACCTGCGATAGTGAATTATTTCGAATCAGCTGAAAAAAAGAAAGCTGAAGATGAGGAGAAGATCAACAAGACCATTGATGATCTTTATGCCTCGGCCCATGTTGTGATAAGGGAAATGGAAATGGCCGATAAGGCCAAACAGGAAGCGCGGAAGGCGTTGAATGATATTACCCAACAATATGAAGAAGCGCGTAAAGCCATCCATAAAAGCAAAAAGCCTGATCTGCAAATTATGGCACAGCAGGAATTTGAGAAACTGAGCCTGCAATTGGAGGAAAAGGAAAAGGACTTTGATGACAAACTTCGGATGTTTGACGACAGGAAGATGAAGACCCAGGAAATATCCGAAAAGGTGAGTGTATGCAAAGCCTATACGGAACTCAACGAGCAGGTGAAACAACTGGATGAACAGATTGCCAGAAAATATGAGCAGCTGAGGGATACCGAGCATTATCATGATCTGTGCTCCATTGAAAAGGAAAGAAAGAACGTGGCCCAGCGGCTGGAGCAGTTAAGGTCTGAATACCAGCAAATGCAAAAAACCTCAGGCGAATTTCACGGGCAGCTGATCATTAAAAAGAGGATTGCATCCCTGGTTCTTGAAGGCAAGAGATTCCGTGACGCCGAAGTGGAATCTGCCGTTGATATCGAAAATGAAAAAAGGTACATGACACGGGAAGAGATTGCCAAAACCCTGTTTAATTACATCCCGATTTTCGAGTTCTTTGAGGATTTCAGCAGTCTGTTGCCGAATAAAATTGACCTGGAGGATTTGTTGCGCGAAAGCGGCGCGGTGGAAGGATACAAAGCGGCGCAGAATTTTTTGAAAATAGCCGGCCTCAACGCCGATTTCTTCCGTGAGAAAAACCAGCGTATCCTGAAGCAGAAAATTGAAAACCTGAATAGTGACATCACCATTGATTTTCAGGATTACTGGAGTCAGAATGTCGGAAAAGACAACAAGATAAGACTGAATTTTGAGCTTGAGCATTATGATTACACGGTACCTGAAAAGAGCGGGAAACCTTACCTGGAATTCTGGATCAAGGACAATACGGAAAGGCTTTATCCGAAGCAGCGGAGCCGGGGCGTGCGGTGGTTTTTATCTTTTTACCTGGAACTTAAGGCTACCGCCAAGAGCAACCATTTTAACCGCGTCCTGCTGATCGATGAACCCGGCTTGAGTCTGCATGCCAGGGCACAGGAAGATGTTTTGAAGGTTTTTGAGGATCTGAAGGATAAGATGCAGATCCTGTATTGCACTCATTCACCTCATTTGGTAGATCCCTCTAAGCTATACAGGGTGATGGCGATTCAGCGGGCCGATGAGGATGATGAAAGAAGCGAAACCCTTGTTATGGACGCCAAGTCATTGCACGAAGCTTCCTCTGATACCCTGACCCCGATCTATTCCCTGATGGGTGCACGGTTATATGATCAGCAATTGATCCAGAAAAAAAACAATGTCCTGGTCGAGGATTCTGTCACCTTTTATTACCTGACTGCTATTGCCAAACTGATGGACTTTGAGGGGAAGGCATACTTTATTCCGGCTACCAGCGAATCGAGCATTCCTGTCCTTGTGAATGTGCTCATCGGATGGAAACTCGATTTCATGGCCCTGATTTTTGATACCCCTGAGAAACGTGAAATAACGGACTGGATCAAAAAAACATCTTTTTTGTCATCAGAAGATCAGCGGCAGAAGAAGATCATGCTGGCTGAAGGCTTTCCCAAAATTGAAGACCTGTTTTCCACTATTGATTTTAAAAAATTCATCCTTCAAAAACGAATCGGCATAACCGAATCAAATTCCGAATACATCGAAAACAATGGTCTGTCACGGATGATCCTTGTCACCAATTTTCTTAACTATCTTCAGGCTGAGCCAACTGATCTTTCCGGTTTTGATGATGAAACACGCAAGAACTTCAAATACGTGTTTGAAAAAATAAAGAAAGCTTTAAATTAACCCGAGTATTTAGCAGTTTAACAGATCGTTATACCGTAACCTTACCACTTCAATCTAGCGAGGCCAGTCCGGACAAGTTTAATGGCAACTAACTGGTTGACAGTGATTTTGTCAACAAAAAAAAACAACCCTTCCATTTTGAAACAAAATTTTGACGAATACGTAATATTAATTGACTAATCTTATTATATTTGTGACGAACCGAAGTTTTAACCCTTAACCTATCCGCATGAATACATTATTACTTATCCTGCTCCCGTTGATTTCCATGGCGGTGCTGGCCTATTTGGTATTCACGGCACCCGATGCAAGGGACGTATAAGAATTCAAACTGGAGTGTTAATGTATAAGGCCGGAGACAACCGGCCTTTTTTTGTGCCGGGGATTGATTAGCCATTCCTCCGGTTTATCTTCTGAAATGATTTTTATAATTTTGATGGCACGGCGTTTTCCATGAAAGCCATTAAGTGATCCATTAATAACGACCATATGATAGCATTGCGAAAGAGATTTTGTACGATTTCCGTCACCCTGATCTGTATCTTGCAGGTACCATTCCTGGCAGCACAGCATGACGTGAAGCAATATACCGAAGGATTAAATCTCAAATTTGATCTGCTGGAAAGCAAGAAATTTGACCGGGCCATCAGCTTGCTTAACGAAGCGGATGCTTCATTTCAGAAAGCCAACCAGCTGTATGACCAGCTTTCCACCCTTGAAAAGAAGGAAAGAATAACGAACAACTACCAGAAAGCCCTCAAAACCCTCATCGAGGCTTCGGAAAAATACAAGGAGGCGCATGCTGTAATTTTTTCGGTTTATAAAGATAAAGCCGAAGTGTTCTGGAAAAAGATGTCCAGGGTAAGCCACTATGCTGCGGGAATGGACAAAGCAAGGTATTACGAAGGCAAAGCGCTTAAAACCTATAACCGGAGCCTGATCAGAAGAGAGCAGGTGTTGGAAACCGATCGCTTTGAATACGGGCTGATCATCATGAAGGATGCACTGGGCCTTGAAAAGCTTTCCATAAGGGACGAGGGAAGGGCCGTGCAGATTTACACCGATTACCCGGTTGAGTATAACTATGGCTGGGATGACGATAAAACGCTGGAAGAGATTGTGGCCATAATGAGAGATCCTGCAGTCAAAGAACCACCGAAAGATATCTTTGCCACCGTGGATAAAGAAGCAGAGGTGGATTCCATGCTGCTGAAGGAGATCATTTTTAAGGTGCAGATTGCAGCGCATACCTCGCCTTTGTCCAATGAATACCTGGAAACCTTATACAAAGGCGACCTTAAGATCGATATGATATTCGAGAATACCTGGTATAAGTATTCCATAGGCCGTTATATTACTTTTGATGAGGCCGAAGCCACAAGGCGCGAATGCAATATCAAGAAAGCTTTTGTTGTTTCCTATGAAGGCGGCAGACATATCCCGATACAGGACGCGATAAAAATCCTTGAAGAACAGGCGGCCTATCAGTAAGAAAACGGATCAGACTTTTCATGATCTTTGGTTTCTCCGGTTTTTTGAAATCGCGTTGACAGCATACCGCAGGCTGCAAAAATATCCCGGCCTCTGGACGCCCGTATGGTTGTCAGTATGCCTTTTTCATTCAGCCTGTTTTTGAACCGGAGAATGGTCTCCTCCGAAGATGACTGCAAGGGAGTGCCCGGAAATTCATGGAAACGGATCAGGTTAATCCGGCATTTCAAGCCGTTTAAAAGGCGGGTTAGTCCGTTGACATGACGCATGCTGTCGTTGAGATCCCTGAACATAATATATTCAAAGGAAATTCTTTGTTGTCCCTTACGCTGCGCTTTCTTCAGGAATTCAATAATATGGCTGACCGGATAAACCTTTTCAACGGGCATCAGGTTCAGTCTTTCCTCGTCGAAGGGACTATGCAGGCTGACGGCAAGGTGACAGCGCAAAGTTTCCATGGCCCTTTCAAGGCCTGGAAAAATGCCGACGGTAGAGAGCGTAATCCGGGAGGGGCTCCAGCCGAAACCGTAATCAGCGGTCATGATATCGATACTTCTGATCACGTTATCGGTATTGTCAAGCGGTTCGCCCATTCCCATAAAAACAACATTGGTTATATGATCTCTTTCAGGCAGGGAGGATATCTGATTCAGTATTTCTCCCGCCGGCAGGTTTCCCTGGAAACCTTGTAGCCCTGTAAGGCAGAAAATGCAATTCATTTTGCATCCTGCCTGGGAAGACAGGCAGAGTGTATTGCGGTTTTTTTCCGGTATATAAACGGATTCAATAAACCGGTCAGTCAGGGCAGGGAAGAGATATTTCCTGGTCCCGTCCTGCGATACCTGCACGCCTGCCGGTTGAGGCCTGTGCAATGTATAGCGTGCAGACAGCTTCCTGCGTGTTTCTCCCGAGAGGTTTGTCATCTGGTCGAATGAAACCGCATGTTTCCTATAAATCCAGTCGCACAGCTGATTCCCGGTATAGCCGGGCATGTCAAGCTCTGCAACAACGGCTTTGAGCTCAGAAAATGTATATCCGTAAAGGTTGATCAAATCCATGGCCTAGTTTCTTCATAGGGGCAAAACGATTTTGCAGGCTGCAAAATTATCAAAATTATTATTGGTTTCAGAACCGGAGCAAGTCTTTGCTTAAAAGAGCGGAAATAATATTAGTTTTGTATTTTTAATGGTCAAATCATTTCGATATGCCGCTGAACATACCTGATCAATTGCCTGCTGTGGAAATCCTGCAGGAGGAGAATATTTTCGTCATGCGTGAAACCAGGGCCAGGCATCAGGACATCAGACCGCTGAGAATTGCCATTCTCAATCTGATGCCGGTCAAGATCACCACGGAGACGCAAATACTCAGGATGCTTTCAAACACGCCTCTCCAGGTTGAAATAGTGCTGCTGTACACCCGTGACCATCGTCCAAAAAACACGCCCCTCGAGCATTTACAGGCTTTTTATAAAACATTCAATGATATTAGCCATCAGAAATTCGACGGCATGATCATCACAGGTGCTCCCATCGAACATCTCGAGTTTGAGGAAGTCAATTACTGGAATGAGCTTAAGGAAATCATGGACTGGGTGAGGCATAACGTCACCTCCACCTTGTTCATATGCTGGGGGGCTCAGGCCGGACTTTTTCATTATTATGGAATACCCAAGTACAAGCTCAGTAAAAAGATGTTCGGTGTTTTTGCCCATACCATCGGCAACCCGAAAATTCCGCTGGTACGCGGTTTTGATGATGAGTTTCTGGCGCCCCATTCCCGCCATACCGAGATAAAAGACCGTGATATCAGGAAAGTTAAAGACCTTGTCATCGTATCTGAATCTGCCGAAGCCGGTGTTTATATTGTCATGACCAGAGACGGGAGAAGTATTTTCATTACCGGGCATTCCGAATATGATCCCTGTACGCTCAGGGATGAATATATGAGGGACGTGAAAAAGGGACTGCCCATCGATATCCCCAAAAATTATTTTCAGCAGGATGATCCTTCGAAACCACCCATTGTCCGCTGGAAGAGCCACGCAAACCTATTGTATTACAACTGGCTCAACTATTATGTTTACCAGCAGACTCCCTATGATATCACCTCCATAGCGTAGCGAACGGGTAAAGGTATCTGACCTGCAGATCAACAGAAGATAACCTGCAGCAATCAGCGGAGTGAATTCAACCAACCTGCCCTTCCATTGATGGAATTTAAAGCATGGTTCATAAAAAATGCCCGGGGATTGGAAAATTCAACCTAACTTATTGCAGTATATTGCGTAATTATTAGTAAATTAATAACTGAAAATTTATTGCGCCATGAAGAGGTTTTTTGCCGATGAGGAAAGGATTCAATTTGAGAAGGATGATCGGGAACTTATCGAAAATCTTATCAGCGATACCCTAAGAATCAGCAATGATATGCTGAACGGACATCATGACGGGCTGGAGATTTTTGATGACTTTTTCGATCTGCAGGGAGGAATCCTCTGGTCAGCAGCTTTTTCCCCTGATCAGCGCTTCGCGTTTGACCTGCCGGTTAATGACCGGAACCTGAGTTTATTGCATGAAGAGGGAGGAAAGGTCAAAAAGATATATAATTGGGAGGGCAAAACCATTCTTATCGCCGAAGACGAGGAGACCAATTTTTTGTACCTGAAGGCAGCCTTGTCAAGAACCGGCGCTAAAATTTTACGGGCCAAAACGGGG
The DNA here is from genome assembly GCA_964390385.1 of uncultured Bacteroidales bacterium. Lineage (GTDB taxonomy): Bacteria > Bacteroidota > Bacteroidia > Bacteroidales > UBA10428 > UBA5072. The sequence continues at coordinate 31,697 of CAYMJH010000009.1, forward strand.
AAGGAGGCTGTAAACCTCGCTAAAAGCAACGATCAAATTGATCTGGTGCTGATGGACATTAAGATGCCGGAGATGAATGGCGTGGATGCCACCATTGAGATCAGGTCCTACAATCAACGAATGAAAATAATTGCACAAACGGCCTATGCCATGGAAGATGATAGGAAATTGTATGCTCAGATCGGCTGCATTGATTACCTGGCAAAGCCCATAAGCCGCGATTTGCTTCTTTCCACCATTTCAAGGTATATATGAGAATCACCCTGGCCACGCCCGCTTTGTTGTTTTCGGCTATCTCCCTTCTTTTGCTGGCATTTACAAATCGTTTCCTGGCGCTGGCCAGTCTTGTGAGGTCGCTTCACGCGCAATACAAGGAAAAGCCCAATGAATTGCTATATGGTCAGATCCGCAATCTGAGAAGGAGGCTCTTGCTGATCCGGAATATGCAGATATACGGAATATCCAGTCTGCTGCTATGTGTGATGAGCATGTTTCTGATCTATATTCAGACAACGCGCGTTGCGGAAATAGTGTTTGGTATCGCCCTAATTATGATGATCATTTCGCTTTTTCTTTCCATCAAGGAAATCCTGATATCGGTTCATGCCCTGAACCTTCATCTGAGCGACATAGAAGAAAAGCAGGAAAATTAATGCTTTTGGGCTCGTCTTCTTTTCCGTGCTGAAATCTGTTCCTTAACAAAACGGATCAAATCATGATCCAGCAATTGCCATGGCATGGGTTTTCTAGCCTGCAGGTCTGAAAAAGGCACCTGTCCGTCAATCCTTTCTGTATGTGATAAACCCGTTTCTGTGCCGTAATATATAATAGGAGGCTGGGGGAGGGTAAACTGAAAAGCCAGGGCTTTCCTGAGCTTGTCCTTATGCTGGCCTGCGTCGAACAGGAAGCGGTTCATGTCATGATTGTCAATGAAAGTTGGCAAATAAAAATCCTTGGGGAACAGGGCATAATGGCTTTTCATGGCTTGCTGCAAATGTTTTGTATACGGGTCCGGATCCTTCTTCCAGGCAATATACTCGGTAATGCGGTGACGGAAGAAAAAATCCAGCGTTCCGTCGAACACCCCGCTGTATTCAAGCTGAATATCCTGCGGACGGAATCCGGTCAGCCAGCGGATATACTTATTCCGGATCCCCAGGGTTTTAAGATCTCTGAATCCGGCCCCTTCCAGCCATGCCTCTCCGATCAGAACAACATCCTTGTCCGACCGTCTGGTTTCACCGGAAAAAGCTTTCCAGAAATCATGGGATGGACCTACCGCATGATCCAGTCTGAATCCGTCGAAACCCAGAGAAAGCCAGTACCTGGCAGCACTGATGATGTGATCACGTGCCTTGCCATAATCCAGGTTGAACTTTGGCAACTCTCTGAAATGCAGGAAAGTAGAATACCTGCCATTGAAAGGATGAAAAATAAACCATTTGCGGTAAACGCTTTTGCGGTCATTCAGCGCAGCCTGAAAATAAGGATGGTTGACAGAACAATGGTTGGGAACAAAATCAAGTAAAATCCTGATATTTTTTCTGTGATAAATTTCCAGCAGGTTCCTGACATCTTCAAGGGTGCCGAAATGAGGTTCGGGCTGAAAAAAATCCGTAACATGGTATCCATGGTAAGCATCGGATTTAAAAAGGGGAGATATCCATAAGGTATTAATCCCCAATTCCGACAAATAATCCGCTTTGGCTGTAATACCCTGCAGGTTGCCTCCCATGAATACCGGTTTCTTCCAATTCTCAGCCGGATCATAGCCGGCAAAGCGATCGATGAATATATGGTACACGATAGCCTCAGAGAACCAGCTGACTCGATTCGGATTCACAACAGGTCTTTCAGGATTAATGGGGTTTCATCTTTTCAATCCAGTTCCTTGCCTCAGCAAATGCCTCTACCCAGGGGGATATTTCATCCTGCCGGCGGTCATCAGGATAGTGTGCCCAGTTCCAGGGGAATATGGCTCTTTCGATATGAGGCATCATGGCCAGATGCCGTCCGTCGACCGAGCAAATGCCGGCAACGGAAAAATCAGAACCGTTTGGATTTCCGGGGTATTGATCATAGCTGTAACGCAATGCAACATTATAGTCCTTTTCTTCCCCGGGCAGTCTGAACCGGCCTTCTCCGTGAGCCACCCAAATGCCCAGTCGCGATCCTGCAAGCGTACGCAGCATAATGGCATTGCTTTGCGGTACATCCACGTTGAGAAAAGCACATTCAAATTTCTCCGATGCATTGTGCAACATCACCGGCAGGTGAGTTCCATGAGCGGAGACAAGTTTCAGTTCAACCATGAGCTGGCATCCGTTGCATACGCCCAGGCTAAGGGTATCGTTGCGCCGGTAAAAATTTTCCAGGGCAATGCGTGCTTTTTCATTGTAACGGAATGCTCCGGCCCAGCCTTTCGCGCTACCCAGCACATCCGAATTGGAGAACCCTCCGACAAAAACAATGAAATGGACGTCCTCCAGGGTTTCCCTTCCGGATATAAGATCCGTCATATGAACATCCCTGACATCAAAACCTGCCATATGCATAAGATAGGCCATTTCTCTGTCTCCATTGACTCCTTTCTCGCGAATAATAGCAGCCTTGGTGCCGGTCGGCTCTATTCGTACCGGATTAACTCGCAATGTTTCAGCCTTTCCGGTGAATGCGGCTGGAAAATGAAACCAAACCGGTTGTTCTTTGTAGTGGTCAAATCTTTGTTTGGCCAGTTCAGGTCCGCATTGATGGCAATCCAAAAGATAGGAGGTTCTGTACCAGAGGTCCCTGTATTTTTTTACAGGCAAGGTTTTTTGCCAGCTGCCTTTTTTCAGGCTCAGGGTGTCAGCTTTCACAGGCTTGCCCAGGTTATGGAAAACAATCTTTCTGTCACGCAGTATGTCGAGAGCAGGAGAATGGTCACTGACCTGGATCAGTATGCCCGGGTTTTCGCTCAGCAGGATCTTGATGATGTCGTTCTCGGGAATGGTGGAAAGATCAATATCAAGTCCGGTTTGTTCACAGGAAAAGACCATTTCAAGCATGGCAATGATCATCCCCCCCGCCGAAATATCGTGCCCTGAAAGGATATTTCCCGAAGCAATCAGGGACTGTATGGTATTAAAGACAGTGACAAAATATTCCGGATCCCTGACCGAAGGGGCCAGGGTTCCCAATGCATTCAGGGTCTGTGCAAAACTGCTTCCTCCCAGGACAAAACCGGACCCTGACATATCGATATAGATCAGGCTGGATGCCGCATCACATTTCAACACAGGCTCCACTGCTTTGCGGAAATCCGTGACCTCACCGGCTGCAGTGATGATGACCGTTCCGGGTGAATATACAACGTTCCCGTCAGGATATTTTTGTGTCATGGAAAGAGAGTCCTTGCCGGTAGGGATGTTAATGCCCAGTGCAATGGCGAAATCACTGGCGGCCTTGACAGCGGAATAAAGTCGTGCATCTTCACCCGGATTTTTACAGGGCCAGGTCCAGTTTGCGCTTAATGAAATGCCTTTGATTAATCCTTCAATGGGTGCCCAAACAATGTTGGTAAGTGCTTCGGCAATGGCAAGGACGGATCCGTTCCCGGGATTTACAAGACCTGCGGCGGGGGCGTGCCCAAGGGCAGTTGCGATACCCCTGTGTGAGGAATAGTCAAGGGCTGCAACAGCCAGGTCGTTCAGCGGCAATTGTAAGGTGCCGCTGGTCTGCTGCCTTGCAACTCTGCCGGTAACACAACGGTCAACCTTGTTGGTAAGCCAGTCTTTGCAGGCGATGTTTTCCAGCTGAAGCAGGTTTTCGAGATACTCATCAAAGTGTTCCGGCTGATACTGAGGCTCAGGAAAGACCATGGTCTCCGTTTTGTCAAGCATGACAGTCTTCGGGGGATTTCCGAACAGGTCCTTAAGTTGCAAGTCAATGGGCCGTGAGCCATCCCTTCCCGAAAAAACAAACTGGTGATCTCCCGTGACCTTGCCGATGACATATATCGGAGCTCTTTCCCGCTGTGCAATCCGTTCAAGCAGAGGCAGGTCATTTTCTTTCATGATCAGGCCGATGCGTTCCTGGGATTCATTCCCGATTATCTCTTTGGCTGACAGGGTGGGGTCTCCCACAGGCAGTTTTTCGATATCAATGATGCCGCCTTTTTCTTCAACAAGTTCGGAAAGGCAATTGAGGTGCCCGCCGGCACCATGATCATGGATGGAAAGAATGGGATTCTCTGATGATTCAGCCAGTGCCCGGATAGCATTGTAAACTCTCTTCTGCATTTCAGGATTGGAGCGCTGAACGGCGTTGAGTTCGATCTGATGGCCATATTCTCCTGTTGCCACAGAAGATACAGCTCCCCCTCCGATGCCGATCCGGTAGTTGTCACCGCCCAGCAGTACAATGCTGTCCCCTTCTTCCGGTAAGACCTTCCAGGCATATTCGGCATCTCCGAAGCCTATACCACCGGCAAGCATGACGACCTTGTCGTAAGCATAAAGCTTCCGTCCGGTGTTGTACTCAAAAGTAAAAACACTGCCACAGATCAGGGGCTGACCGAATTTGTTGCCAAAATCACTTGCTCCGTTTGAAGCTTTGATTAGGATTTGTCCGGGCGTCTGGTACAGCCATTTTCGTTCAGGGTTGTTTTTTTCCCAGTTACGGCCTCCGGAAAGCCGGGGATAAGCAGTCATGTAAACAGCTGTTCCGGCCAGGGGAAAGGCACCGCGGCCTCCCCCGATACGGTCACGGATCTCACCCCCGGTTCCTGTAGCCGCGCCGTTGAAAGGCTCGACCGTGGTCGGGAAGTTGTGGGTTTCAGCTTTCAGGGATAGTATGGAATGGATTTTCCGGAGGGTGAAACCATCGGGTTTATCCTGGGTTGACGGGGCAAACAGCAATATTTCAGGTCCCTCCAAAAAGGCACAGTTGTCTTTGTAAGCCGAAACCACACGGTTACGATTCCTGCGTGTCGTTTCCTTGATCAGCTGAAAAAGGGTGAGCTCCTGTTTTTTTCCGTCAATGATAAAGGAGCCGTTAAAAATCTTATGCCTGCAGTGTTCAGAGTTTACCTGGGAGAATCCGAAGATTTCACTATCGGTCAGGGGCCGGCTTAATTTCCGGCTCAGTGCTTCGAGGTAATGGATTTCGTCAGGACTTAGCGCCAGACCCTCCTTATCATTGTATGCCTGAATATCGAGAATGGGAATGATCGGCTCAGGTGTTTTAACGATGGTGAAGACTTCCTGGTCAAGACCATGATATAAAGCCTGAAGCATGGGATCAAAATGAGGGGAGTCATCCGGGACAAGCAGGAATTGCTCTATCCTGCCGATGCCTTCTGTTCCCATGTTTTGTGTCATCTCAACGGCATTTGTACTCCAGGGAGTAATCATTTCCTTGCGCGGACCGATATACCAACCCGGCAGCGATGCTTCTGAATGCAACTCAGCCTGATCAAACAGCCACGACAACTTTTCAACATCGCCTGCGGAAAGTCTTTTTTCCACCTTGACGGCAAAAACAATTTTTTTCTCTTTACTGAAAAACAATACCATAAAACCTGTTATTATTTCGGTTCGATAATCTGGCATTAGCCGGGGCAAAAGTAAGAAATAACGGGAAATAATTCATCAGAACCAAGAGCCAAGAACCAGGAACCAAAATATAAGATCAAAGATCAAAGATCAAAGATCAAAGATCAAAGACGAAAGACACGCCGCATTCTACTATATTCTAGCTACTAACTACTAGTATTTCACAATCTTCTCCACCTTTTTATGTCTCAGGTATGAAATAATGATTCGCTGCACATCGCGGTTGTCGTTATAGGGCTTGATGTAATCATCCAGTTCCGACAGGTTTTGCATATCGCCATACACCGGGAAAAAACCGAATCCGATGAATCTGCCGTTTTCAATTTTTATAGCAGATTTTTCATCGTCATCCCGTCCCTTGTCGATGATAAAGAAATTCTCCCTGCCATAGGAAAATGCTGATAAAACAAGCCGGGCCCGCTGATTATAGGCTGCTGCACTTTCCTTTTGAATGCAGGCCCCTCTGCATTCATTCATGGGGTAATAAAAACAGGCTCCGGCGGAATCATATAGACCGGAAAGTTTCTGGCAGAGCTGGTTGATGTGTACCTGGCGGTGCATTTCTTCCCTCGCTTCCCTCAGGCTTCTGAAACAGGTAACAGGCAGTCCTGATGATTCGGTATTCTTGTCGATTTTAAAACAGGTGTATCCGTTGGCATTGGTGTAAGCGTAAAGACCGTATGTAAATACCGACCAACGCTGGGCCCTGTTGTACAAGGGCTTGTTCCGCTTGATCTCATCTGATTCCTTCAGCAGGGCGATCAGTTCGCTGCCCGTTGTTTCCGTGCTGACAGTGACAATGCTTTCCTTCATTTGCATCGACCTGCGGCTGGAATTATTGCTCAGGTGGCTCAGCACTCTTTTGCGCAGGTTGGTGCTTTTACCGATATAGATTACTTCATGATGTTCATTTAAAAAGTAATAAACGCCCGTATCCTCGGGGATCTGCTCGAGTTGCCGCTTGTCAAAATCAGGATGAAGTCCCCGAAGCAAGGTTTCTTCGGGATGCTCGAACAACAGGCTGCTCTTTTCAAGTCTGATCAGGTAATCCAATAAACGGGCGGTGGCCAGCGCATCACCGGCTGCCCTGTGGCGGTCTTTGATCCGGATATGCAAGTCGTTGCATATATTGCCCAGACTATAGGACCGGAGTCCGGGGACCAGTTTCCTGCTAAGCCTTACCGTGCAAAGCTGATCGCGCCTGAAATCAAATCCCAGCTGCTTAAATTCGCTTTTTAGAAATCCGTAGTCAAAACTTGCATTATGAGCGACAAATATCTTGTTTTCCGTAAGAGTCACTATATCCCTTGCCACTTCGTAGAACTTTGGGGCATTGGCCACCATTTCGTTGGTGATGCCGGTCAGGGCAGTTATATAATAAGGTATTTCCCTTTCAGGATTGATCAGGGTTGAATATTCATGCACAATCCTGTTCCCGTCGTAATGCAAAATGGCAATCTCAGTAATTTTTTCCGTTCGCGGACTCCCCCCCGTAGTCTCGATATCGACAATGGCATACATGGCTTGAAAATAAAAGAATGCTGATCAAAGATAGATGACAATGGAAAAAAGACAAAAGATAATAGATAAAAGATAATAGATAATAGACTATAGACAATAGCCAAAAGACAAAAGAGAAAGGAATGCAGGAGTTGTTTAAAGGATGGGGTTGTTGTATTTCCTTAAGAAGTTGCCGACGATGTGCAAGAACCTGTTTTTTTCAGTCCATGACGGGTGGATCCTGTATTCCATCATGCGTCCGGATAGCGTACTTCCGGATTTTTGCACTTTTATAATGGCTGGGGACAATGAGGGGCGGATTGATTTCACCGAGAGAAAAATCAGGTAGGGTGAAAGAACAAATACAAGCGTTACGACCAGGAATTTCCGGATGAATATCGAAAAT
>CAYMJH010000010.1:0-3696 GCA_964390385.1 uncultured Bacteroidales bacterium
TTGGTATAGGGCATTACATTGTTGGCGAAGAAGAAGGCCGCCACGGAGAGAAAAAGGACAAGGATGATGAGGGGCCGCATGATCCGCTGCAGAGAAATGCCCGAGGCTTTCATGGCGGTAAGCTCGTAATATTCTCCCAGGTTGCCGAAAGTCATCAGCGAGGACAGCAGGATGGCAAGCGGAAGGGCCATTGAAACCAGGCTGGCAGAAACATAGGCCATCAATTCGAGAATGACGTTGAATTCCAATCCTTTCCCAACCAGTTCATCGATCCATCTCCACAGGAACTGCATCAGCAGCAGGAAAAGGACAATGAAGAACGTCAGCACAAAAGGGCCCAGGAAGGAAGTCATTATGAGCCGGTGCAATCGTTTCACGTCAAAAGTTTAAATCTGCCGAATTAAGGCTAATAAAAGCAAAGGTAAGATTTTTGCAGAACAAATGGCTATAATCCCAGCACATGCTTCAGTTTCCCGACTTGTGAATCCCAAAGCTCTACTGCACTGTCACGGTCTTCCTCATCAATGAAATCGGTGATGATAAGGGCAACGTCACCGGTGAGTTCATCCTGGCTGATCCTGAATTCCAGGCAGCTTGATTCCTGGTCCTCGGAATCATGCCAACGGAAGCGGATATATTTGTTCTCCCTGCGTTGCACAACATCGGCCTTATATTCTTCGCCCTCCCAAAAGAATACATAGGTATTGCCGTTCACGTTGACATCATCGGCAAACCATTCGGAAAGCCCCCCCGGTGTACTAAGGCGGGAATAAAGGACTTTTGGCGACGAGTTCAGGGTATATTCGAGTATGATCTTCTTTTTCATCAATAGGATTGATCCGCTTTTTGTTCCGGTGCAATATAGGAAAATTTGAGAATTAAAAAAACCAAACGCATTCAATTTTGGCACAAACTTCATTTTTCGATTTTCATTTTCATTTTAAAAATTATATCTTTGCAGTCCTTTAAAAAAGGCCTTCGTTCTTATAAAGTTGAAATATTGGATACATTCCGCCTTCGCATTAAGCTTCGGCGGACAAGGGGCGAGATAGCTCAGATGGTTAGAGCGCATGATTCATAATCATGAGGTCCCGAGTTCAATTCTCGGTCTCGCTACGAAAAAACGCACAACCCGGTATTGCCGGGTTTTTTGTTTGACAGCCGGGGGCCTCTGACCCGTAGGTTATTCTTCCTGTCGTTTTATTTTGTACCGGTCAACATACGTATCGGATGTCGCGGAACGGTAATCTTTGTAAAATTCAATCCCGTCTCCCTGCATTATAATGCGATATTTCCCGTGAAGTATTAAACTCCAATCGAAATCTGCGGTCCAGACACATTCATTCGTGAAATCAATGGTGTCTCCGTTGACGGAATATGTTCCATGGCAAAGGGCAGGATATTTTTCATGATCACCTGTACCTGACCACTTATTGGCAGAAAAAACAAGGGTAATATTGGCGGTATCACTTTCTGACCACACCATCTCCCGTTGGAAAGTCCCGGTGTAAGTTCCCCCGGATATCTCAAAATAACCATCTTCCTGCCTTTCACATGCTGATAACCATATCAGGATTAAAACCGGTAACAGAAATTTGCTCATAGTTTTTCTAATAAGATGATATCCCTTCTATTTCAGTTGCGTGTCCTTCGATATTTTTAAAAAAAGGTAATCCCTCGCCTGCCCGGATGGTTCAGGAGGTATGGTTTAAAATTTCACCCCGAGCAATAAGGATAAAGAATTTATTCTGAAATTGGAATAATAAGGATTGCCAAGAGTCAATCCCTCATCTATCTGACAACGGCAGGTTGAAAACACAGAAAGTTTGGAATTGATTTTGTATTCCAGGCCTCCGTCTGCAAAGTAACCAACGTATACTGACCTGAATTTAAACTGATCCGTTCCGTCGTATTCAAAACCCGAACCAAGGAATACATTGACCATGATTCCGGCGCCTAAATAGGGCGAAAAGTCCTTTACCGGCAGAGAAAACCGGATCTGTGCAGGAATGTTTAAACTCTTGGAATTCAATGTATAGCGATTTATCAAAACATCCTTCATTGTGTGGAATGCCAGTTCGAGCTGCATGGACAGACGGTTTCTGGTATAGGGCAAAGTTGAATTAAAAAAAACTCCGACCGGTATGGAATGATAAACCTCCGAACTTCCCATATCGATAAGAAACTGAAACCGGTAAAAGCGGATCCCGGAATATATCCCGTAAGAAATCACCGGAGGCTTTATTTTCTTTTGATAAACAACACAGGGTTCATCCTCCGTGCAGACGTAGTCATGATAATTCCTGGTAATCCTGACAAGCGAATTTTGAGATAATTCCAGGTTGTTAAGTTTTGGCTGAATTTCCGGATAATCCCTGAATGCATAATTTAGGAAACCCAGGTATTCCTTGGATTCTTTGATGCGATCACTGCCTTCAACCCGTATGATATTTTGGGTATTCTTAAGTTCCTGAAAATATTCACCTTCCTTCTCCAGGAGAAAATGCTCACCTTCCTCATCAAAATAGAAAAATAAATTGACGATACCATCCACCAGAAACTCAACAAAGATGTAATTCATATCAGCGCCCGATCCGATATTTTTGGAAATATAGTAGGGCCCGCTGGTAAACCGGAACGCTTTTATTTCCTCCGGAAAATATTTCCTTGTATCGCCTAATATATTTTCCCTGAACAGGCAATACCGGGTGAATTTGCCTTCCCCTTCATCCTTGATAAATCCATGGAGGGTGTCATTTTCCGGCGTGATGATAAAGGCTTCCTTATAATCGGATTGACCGCTCGTGTACTGAACCAGGAACAGGCAAAAAGAAATAAACAGGAATATTTTTATTATTACCAAATCTGATTTAAATTCTTCGCGAATCACAGTTAGCTCTTGTATCATAGTAATCGACTGAAAATTTCATATGTTATGATTTCACAAATTTCATCGTTATTTCATGGTCATTCCTTAAAAACAACTTTAAAATATAAACGCCTTTATTTAAAGATGATAGTTCAATTTCATCCGATGAAAGTAACTTCCTGTCTATTACTCTTCCTGTAAGGTCAACAATATCGTATTGTAGCATTGCTGCATGATCAATACCTTGTATCCTTATCCCGGCATGTTGGGCATTATAAGTTACGTGTAACTCATTTTCACCGGACCTTGGCATCAAACCGGTAACATCATTTCCGGATACGTTATTGAAGAAATCAACCATTTTTGCAATGTTGGCTGCAGTGTGAGTGCCCGTGTAATGCTGTCCTCCGGGCACCTGAACATATTCGCTTTGCACCCCTGCTGACTGCAATGCATGGTTAAGCAATGCACTTTCACAGTATGGAACTACAAAATCGGCATCGCCGTGAAATATGAGGAAAGGCGGATCTGTCGGATCTATGAATGTAACAGGATTGGCCAGTATGAATTTGCTCCTGTTGTCTGTTTTCTTTGCCCCTATCAGCACTTCCTCAGGTGTTTGCCCCGGTGCTCCAAAAGAACTTCCCCGGCAGGAATCTATTACCAACAGGTCAGTGGGCCCAAACCAATCGCATACGGCATCCACTTCGCTGCTGAACATGGTATACCGGCCTAAATTTCCTTCCAAATCCATGGTGGTCGAATCTACCGTATAGGCCCTGACATAACCTGATGTACCTGCCAATGCGGCAAGATGGCCTTCGGCA
>CAYMJH010000010.1:3706-32071 GCA_964390385.1 uncultured Bacteroidales bacterium
TTTAGTATCATGAATCTGCCCGGGATAGAGCGTGTCACCACTCGACCTGTGATTGGGGGTCACCACAGCATAACCAGCATCCAGTAAGGCACTCCCAATTGTATTCATATCCGCCCCTTTTAGATTATTACTGTACCATGCACTTCCGTACAGGTAAACAATTACCGGATAAGCTTCTCCCGGAGCCGCCGGCAAATAAATATCCAGGAGGTGATATGACTTATCATCATCAGCATAGTTTAAATCCGTCCATTTTTTCGAGTACTGTTGACCATAATTACTGAAAAAGAGAAATGAAAGAAAAATGACGCAAAGCTTTTTCATAGTAAAAGATTAAATGTTAAACTGATTGATATTATAATATTACTGAAGCCATTTCCAGGGTCCCGGGAAATGGCTTTTTTTCTTGTTCCATCATATGCCTTCTCCGTGTCATCGGTCAGTGATAACCATCTTTCGTGTTTCAGCATACCTGTCAGTCTTCATCGAATAAAAATAAATACCCGGTGACAATTTTTGCGGGTTGTATTCAACCCTATGCTCACCGGCACTGAAAACCTTTCCGGCCAGTTCATCAACATCAACGCCCAGCGAGCTGAAAATTTTCAAAGAAATAAAACCAGTATTGGGTATTTTGAAAGCAATATTAGTGTTTTCGGTTGTGACAGGGTTTGGATAGTTCTGCTCCAGGGCATAGCCTTCAATATAACCATCAACAAATCCGGAAGTGATTTTTACATCACAAAGCCTGGCGGCCTCTTCGCCGACATCAACCGGTTTAATTTGTGAATTCTTAACCGCAATTTTGTCCAGCATCACACTGTCGTCAGCAAAAGCAAAACCAAATGTATGCTCTCCTGCAGCAAGGCTTAGACTTTTTAGTTCCAGCCATTCCCAGCCGTTAGTGGTAAGGTTGTCCAGCAATTCATATTCACCGCCATCTGTTTTCAGCCAAATTGAATGCTCACCTGCACCGGCGTTCTTAAAGCGTCCATAGAGATAATAAAGAGTATCAGCTTTTACCGAAACACTCGTTGTTATGATCATGGCATCATCTGAAGGGGGTGCCGGCCCAATTTCCTTTGCCGCTACAAAAGCTGAATTGGAAGCGCCGTTATCTGCCAGTATATGCAAACGGGAATCCACAGTGCCGCATTCTGCTTCGGCATAATGGCATTCATATCCCATCAGTGAAAGCATCTGAACCGCATACCGCCTTCCGAGTTTCCTGTAGCCCGGCGCGTCAAAATGTGCAACATCCTGCCCGGTACATCCGTCCGCAGAAACCACATACGCTGTGGGGATTGTATCAGGAAGCCTGTTAATGATCGGATTCATGCCTGAACAGCAATTGCCTTCAGCCGATAACACTTCTCCGGCAATCAAGGGCACTGAATCTGCACTTAATGCGAGATCTTTCAGCACATCGCCGTAAATCTTTTTAACATAGGATGGCCAATGAATATCTCCGGTATTTGTCTCACCCTGGTGCAGCAGAATTCCTTTGATTATTCCGTCCTTTTGAGCCGATTTGGCAAGACTAACAAGATATTGATACGGATTCCAGTCATACCCGGCTACCAGGGAAATAAACCAGCTGTCGGTATAGGTGGAATCATATTGCTGGTAAATATCTTTATCGAACAGCCTGATGTCGCAGCCTCCGATTGAAACGTTTATGATACCCACCGTGATGCTGTCGGGAAGATTAGCGACCATGGTTCTGCCAAAATAATCGGCCGGGGAAAGTTTTGAGTAGCACTGACAAGTAGGGGGAACAGCCGTATACCATTTTTCTTTGGTCCGGTTCAGGTTTGAACAATCCAGTGCCTGATAGGTCTTGAACCGGCTGTTTACGGTTTTGTCCTGGTTCTGGATTTCTCCCTGGCCCTGCATGTTGGATTGTCCAAAACAGAGATAGATATAAAAATTGGGATCCCGGGACAGCAGATCCGGGATTAAAAAGAATAAACAAGCAACAGCTATCAACAAATTATTTGCTTTCTTCTGCCTTTTCATTTTTTTCCTGTTTTAATGATATATGTTGTACACCTCAAAATATCAACCTTTCCCATTCATGATTTATTTTACTTATTTTATTGATAATCTGGTTAATATGTAATTATTACAAATTAATTGATCAGCAATTTGTCTGTAAACAGGATTTTCGTATCCGAATAAAGAATTATGAAATACATGCCGCGGGGTAAATCGTTCAGTAAGAGTTTTTCAGAACCGCTATGGCCACTGATCCTCCAGTTTCGGACGGTAGTACCTGATGCATTTACCAGGTCAATATTGACCACCGGGACATCGGGATTTTTTATCATGATATAATCCCGTGCCGGGTTAGGCATGACCATGACCGGTTGACCTGATGCATTACCGGGACCATGAAATCCGGAGGATTCGTAATTCAGCCCGTATCCATAGGCAAACAGGGGATCATAATCCTGGTCTCCTGCATTTACCGGTATCTGGCTCATGGAAGCCGGCCATGAATGAGAAAGTATTCCCTTGAAATCATAATCTCCGTACAAAACATCGGCAATTCCCTGTCCTTCGGTTCCGGGAAGCCAGGCAGCCACCAAAGCATCAGAATAATCAAGGATGTCACCGACGATCACCGGCCTGCCTGATAACAATAGGGTAACAACCGGGATTCCGGCATTATGAAGATCCCTAACCAGGTTTATTTCGGCCGGCGACAAAACCAGGTCTTTGTCATCACCATTGGATTCGGCATAAGGGTTTTCACCCACCACCACAATACCGGCATCAGCATCGGTAACCGCAGGCACAGTGGTGCTGTAGGAAACGGATGACTGACCCTGAGCCTGCCGTATGGCTTCAAGAATGGTTGTGCCCGCGGTAATATCTCCCGGCATGCCCTGCCAGGTGATGGTCCACCCTCCGCACTGAACGCCGATGTCATTTGCCTTGCTGCCGATCACTATCACTTTCTTTCCGGATTTCTGCAATGGCAGCACTCCGTTATTTTTCAACAGGACCAAAGATTCTCTTACCGCCTGCCGGGCCACCTCACGATGGCTTATACATCCGACACTGTCGAAAAGCGACCGGTCGGTGAACCGGTGTTCAAATAAGCCCATTTGAAATTTTACGCGCAGGATCCTCCTGACTGCATCATCAATCCTGTCCATGGAGACTTCACCGGAATCCACAAGCATGGTCAGGGAGTTAATAAAACGTTCATAATTATAAGGGGCCATCGCCATATCAATGCCGGCATTGATGGCCATTTTAACAGCTTCCGTGTAATCTGCACTCAGGTGGTCAATCCCGTTCCAGTCAGATACAATAAAACCGTTGAATCCCAGCTCTTTTTTCAACAGCTGTGTAAGCAAAAAAGAGTCGCCGTGGCAAAAGGACCCGTTCCACCGGTTGAATGATGCCATAACGGTTGCAACACCGGCATCGATCGCGGAAATATACCCGGGCAAATGAATGCTGCGGAGCTCTTCTTCCGAAATCAGGGCATCTCCCTCGTTGATACCGCCGGCCGTCCCTCCGTCGGCAATATAATGCTTAGCGCAGGCGGCTATGGTATTTTTACTGCCTAAGGAATCGGACTGAAATCCTAAAACCTCAGCCCGGGCAAACGATTCCGCCAGTTCAGGGCTTTCGCCGAAACCTTCATAGGTCCTCCCCCACCGCTCGTCACGGGGGACGGCAATACAGGGACCGAATGTCCAGTCAATTCCGGTTGCATTCACTTCAAAAGCGGTAATGCGGGCACAGGCGGACGCCAGGTCAGGATTCCGTGTGCAACCCATGCCGATATGGTGCGGAAAAATGACTGCGTTTTTAAGATTATTATGACCATGCACGGCATCAATTCCATATATGACGGGAATTTTAAGAGGCGTCTGCAAGGCACGATGCTGAAACGTGTCCACCATGTCAGCCCATGCTTCGGGGGTATTGGGGGAAGGAACGCTTCCTCCTCCGCTGAGAACGGAACCCAGGCGCAAACCTGTAATTTTGCCGGGATTAGCGGCAACCGAGCTTCTTTCAGCCTGTGTCATCTGGCCGATCTTGTCTTCCAATGTCATCCTGCCGAGCAGATCTTCAACCCGTGATTCACAAGTTGCCGTTGAATCGAGGTAAAGCTGGGCATTTACCAGGTTTCCGGTCAATGCAAGTACCAAAAAAAGGGGAACATGGATAAGCTTCTTCATCATAGGTGATTGAAATTAAATGATTTAAATTTCATCTGAAGGCTGCTTTTAGTGCAATGCATGTTCCTATGTAAAAATCCTGTCATCGTACACATAATAATCGACGGATATGAATAAAATCTTTCCTGACAGTCGTTTGTATTATTGATCTCCCTTCCTGTTTCGATAGTGTTCGTCAGGTCATTCATCAAATCCATGCATGGCAATTTAGTGAAATTACCAGAAACGGGCTGAATTTTCTGTTTTATTTTAATCCGGGGATTATCTCCGGTTTTTCCAGTAAGACTCCGGAGGGCAGGCTGAGCATTGCATCAGCCGGCGAAAGGTTTGTAAAAGTTGAATGGTTTGCTTACATTCGAAGTGCCGGTTATGCCGTTTGAAATGGCAGCATGGTTCCGTACTAAAATCTTCATAACATGTCACATCAGAGTGCATCCGTAAAGTCCATTGTTTATGCCTTATCGGCCAACCTTGGCATTGCTATCACCAAAACCATTGCCGCGGTGATTACCCGGTCTGGCGCCATGATGGCCGAATCGATCCATTCCTTCGCCGACTGCGGAAACCAGGGATTACTGTTCCTGGGATTACGGGCTACGAAGAAAAAGCCTAATCCCGGGCACCCCCTGGGATACGGGATGGAGATCTATTTCTGGTCGTTTATCGTAGCCCTCATCCTGTTCAGTATGGGTGGACTTTTCTCTATCTATGAGGGTATTCACAAGATCAGCCTGCACGAAGGGCTGAAAAACCCTGTGGTAGCCATCGTAGTTTTGCTGATCAGCATGGTGCTTGAAGCCTCTTCACTTTACGGATGCGTGAAACAAATCAACAAAGTGAGACATAACAATTCCCTATGGTCCTGGCTGAAAAACAGCCGTCAGAGTGAACTGGTCGTTGTTTTTGGCGAGGATGTCGCTGCCCTGCTGGGCCTTACCTTTGCCCTGATAGCGGTGGTTGTTTCCATCCTTACCGGGAATCCCGTTTATGATGCCCTCGGAAGCATCGGTATCGGCACCCTGCTGATCGTCATTTCCGTCTTCCTCGCGATCAAAGTAAAAAGCTTGCTGATCGGCCAAAGCGCAGATGATGAAAACTGCGCAGCCATCCGTTCCGTTCTGGAGAAACAGCCGGAAATTGAAAGGATACTGAACCTGATCACACTGCAACTTGGCCCGCAGATCATGGTGGCCATAAAAGCAAAAATGAAAAGAACGGAATCGCCCGAACAGCTGATACGGAACATCAATAACTGCGAAGCACAACTCAGAAAAGAAAATCCCGATATTACCTGGGTGTTCTTTGAACCCGATATCAGGGAATGAAAAAGACTGCTGCAAAAGACAACATAATAATTTGGTTTTAATGCAATTTCCGAATCACCTTAAACAAACTAACCTATGAAAAAAGCGCTGAAAATAACGCTGTACACCCTGACGGGTATTATTTTACTGTTTATACTGGGTTCTACGATCGGTTACCATACCTATTGGGCAAAAGATCCTGAAGTTAAGGCAGACTCATCACAGTTGTTCTACTATCATGAAACGTATGAAGATTGCCGCAATGCCTTTGTGAACAGCGTGGAAAAGATCAAGGCAGATTTTGACAGTGTGGCTGCCGGAAGGTTCAGGGTCCCCAGCCGTGTTGATGATGATTTAACGATTGACTGGTGTTATGTTCCGGCACAAAAAACCCGGGACAAATTATTGATCATCAATTCGGGATTACATGGAATTGAGGGCTTAACTGGCAGTGCCGTGCAACTCATGTTTATCGATAAAATACTGAAACAACAACTACCGGATAATATGGGTGTATTGTTTCTTCATGGTCTGAATCCTTACGGATTTAAATATGCGAGGAAAACAACCGAGAACAATGTAGATCTTAACCGGAATTGCATTATAAATGACCAGGCTTTTACGATCAAAAATCAGGGCTTTGCTGCACTCTCCGGTTTCCTGATGCCGGCAAAACCTGTTAACCTCTGCAGTTTTCGCAACCAGTTCTTTCACCTGATATCCATATTTAAGATCCTGCAGGAGTCCATGCCGGTTCTGCGCCAGGCAGCGCTCCAGGGACAATATGAATTTGACAAAGGTTTCTATTACGGAGGAAAGGATTACGAATCCCAGATCAAAATGCTGAAACCCTTTCTTACCGAAAAGATCGCAGCCTACAACGTAGTGCTCAATGTTGATCTGCATACCGCTTATGGTGAGAGAGGCACTATGCACCTGTTTATTGATAAACCGGAAGAAGAAGCAGTTTTACAAGGAATTGAAAGGATATTTGAAGGCGCAAAAATCGATTGGGGAGGCAGCGGTGATTTTTATACCATCACCGGCGAATACATCCGATGGGGCAACAGTCTTGTACCCGGAGTGCTTTGCATTCCCATGTGCTTCGAATACGGAACCCTCGACAGTCAGGGGATATTGGGCTCATTGAAATCCATGCACATTATGATACTCGAGAACCAGGGCGCCCATTACGGGTATAGAAATGAGAAAAACGAGCAAAAGGTCAAACGTCTGTTTCAGGAGATGTATTTCCCTTCATCGCCGGTTTGGCGGACGAAAGTGATGAAAGATTCCTACATGATGCTGAACATGATGATGCATAACTATGGCGAGTTAGATATGAAATAAGGTAAACAATATCTTTGCATTATGAATACTCATTAAATTGGAAACAGGATTCCGGATCAGTCATAAACTTTTTTTTCATATTTACCTGAGGATTGAAGAAATGATGGTATGCCTTTTGTTAAGGAAAGGAAGGGTAAGGTATGATGAAAGCATAACAAAAAGCTGGTTTATAAAGAAACCTAAAACCTTATTGCCGTAAATACGTTAACATAAATATTAAACTTAAACGATGCACCATGAAAAAGGCAATGTTATCCATACTGGTTGCAGTCCTTACACTGGCAAGCTGCGAATGGCTTGAAGATAATGCTCCTGCCGGTCTTACGGAGGAAGAGATCATAGAAGGCCTTAAAACTGCTCTGAATGTGGGTACCGACTCTGCTTCAACAGGACTTTCGCTGAAAGATGGATATTATGGTAACGCCCTGGTTAAGATTCCGTTACCCACCGAGGTCTCTGCGATCAGGGATAAGATCAACGGAAATACCACCCTGGCCATGATCAGTTCAACCATTGGTCTCGAAGGGAAATTTGAAGATGTTGTTTTAGCGGTTAACCGTTCCGCAGAAAATGCCGCCAGGGAGGCTGCTCCCATATTTAAAAATGCCATCACCGGTCTCACCATTTCCCAGGGGTGGGATATCCTGAACGGTATCGTTCCCTCCGGCGCCAAATCGACATTGGCCGAGAACTATGATTCCACGGCGGCCACGCAATATTTGTCACAGCAAACCTATGTGCCGCTTACCAATTTGTATGCTCCAAAGATCAATGCAGCGCTGGATAAGGACCTTGTGGGCGAAAATTCTGCCACTGAAATATGGGGGGATGTTACCTCCACTTATAATAATTTCCTGTCCAGGACCGATGTTCAGACTGCCCTCATGTTGGCGGATATGCTGGGCCAGGGTCTTAATCTTCCCTCTTCCATCACCACCGACCTGGGCGTCTTTTCAACCGAGAAGGCATTGGACGGGCTCTTTCTTATGGTGGGGAAGGAAGAGATCAAGATCCGGAGAGATCCTCTTGCCTGGGCAAAAACAACGGTAGGCAAGATCCTTGAAAGAGTTTTCGGATCCGGAGCATAACCAGGCTTGTTCAGGATCTTACCTTATTCATTTTTTTCCTTGCGGCAGTCCTTTTACTGTGTCCGGGATCTGACTTTGCCTTAATCTTTCTCACTGTCCTTTGCTTCTCAATGGAAGCAATCCCTTCAATCTGCAGGTCATCGAGATTCACCTGCACGGTCACACTGCCCGTGATCACACCTGTGATTTCGAGCACCTGACTGATCTCGAATCCTCTTGAGCGCATCAGATCAGCTATCTGCTCAATCTGATCCACATGGTCATCATCGACCGAGGCGATAAAATCCTGTTTTGCTGTTTTTTTCATGATGTTATATACCTTGAGGCGCCTGCACCAATCCTGATCCTGCATCTATCGAGCTCAGATTAAGCCTTCTTGCATGCTGGGTAAGCAATGACCAAACATCCATGGGTGTGGCATCAGGGTTTTGCTCAAAATATAAAGCTGCTATACCCGAAACGAAGGGGGTCGCCATGCTGGTGCCATCCCACCTGTCATGCTCATGCTGCTTGTTGATCATGCTGTACACCGATACTCCCGGGGCTACCAGGTCGACCTGTCCGCCGTTCTTGTTAATGCCACCGCAGGAAAACCGGGCCACTTTCAGGCCGCTGTCAACAGCACCCACGGCCATAATGGACGGGCAGTTGGCAGGATGACCCACAGGGGCTATATAATCAGGCCGGCTACTATCGTTGCCGGCGGCTGCTACAATCAGGCAGCCCAGTTTCATGGCTCTTTTCGCCACATTCTCGTATATCTTTGACCAGGGTTCATCCACCCCGCAGGGAGCTCCCAGCGACATGCTGATCACCCTGCATTTTTTCTTCAGTGCCCATTCGATCCCGGCCAGAATGCCTCCGTCGGAACCCTCTCCCTGGTCATCCAATACCTTTCCGCAAAAGATGTTAGACTTACAGGCAACGCCATATCGCATTCCTGCCTCATCCCTGAAACCGCAGGCTATGCCTACGCAATGAGATCCATGGCCGTCAGCGTCCCCGGCCGAGCCCGTATCGACGAATTTCTTCGTTGTGATCTTCCTTCCCTTCAGATCGATATGTTTCCCGTATAAGCCTGTATCCAGGATGGCGATATTAACGCCTTTGCCCGTATAGGTTGAATCCGGCACTTTCAGGGCTTTTATACCCCAGGAAGCGTGCTGGTCATCAGTGAATTTCCGCCGGAGCTCATCCATTACCAGGTCCTCATTACCGGCTTCACCCTGTATCCTGGCATAGTCCTGAAGCAAAGCATTGATGCCGTCGCGGTATCCCTGCAGGTAGTCATAGTGTCCGATGGCATATACATAGCGTTCCGGCTCGGTCAAAAGAATGTCTTTCAGGGCAAGCTCCTTTTTCATAGAAGTAACTTCTTCCTCCCTGCCGGAATTCATAACAGCTACATTCAATCCTTCGAAATAGATCCCGTCGGCTTCCGAGAATGCCAGGGTGAATTTCTCCGGGGCGGTCATGTAATCGTTGAAATGGGCCAGTCTGACCGAGGCATTTCGGGCCGCTTTAAATAACTTTTGGTGCTTAACCAGGGCGTTCAGCAGCATGAGCTTTCTGCCTGTAAGCTTCTTTTTTTCGATGATCTGGGTTTTCATGGTGATGACATTTAACTGGTTTAACGATGAAGAGATTATGGTTTGCAAAAAACATTCTGTTAACTTTCAGGTAGCGTGTTAATCAACACGGGGGTTAATGACAGGAAAGATATTAAAAATATCGGTTTTGTTAAAATATTTGGAGGGATTCCTTTTCTCACAAACAGTTCGCTCCTGACGGAGTGAACTGTTTGTGGTCCGGGATTATTCTGTCCATACAACCTGTCTGGCTCCTACCGTTGCGACAATCTTTCTTACATTCTTTCCGTCGGCATCCATAACATAAATTTCGCTATCCCCGTCGAAAATAATCTTTGTGCCATCGGGGGACCAGGAAGGATTACCACCATAGTTTACCAGTATCTCGTAATTACCTTCAAGGTTGACGACACAGATACCCTCATCGGCCTGGTACACTATTTTACTGCCGTCGGGTGACCATTTCGGCCGTATATTATTGCTGCCCTGAGCGGTGAGCTTTTTCCAGTTGCTGCCATCGGCATTCGCTACCCATACCTGGTAACCGGTTGAATAGAGGTTCCCCCCTATGGTGTCAATCCGGGCATGGACAAAGGCGATTTTGCTGCCGTCGGGTGACCAGGCCGGGTTCCCGTCATAAAAAAGATGGCCGGTGATGCGCTGATCACCTCCGCTGCCATCAGCGGCAGAAACATAAATATTGGCATTCTGTATCGTTGTTCCGTTGCTCTCGGCACTGGCGTCCCTGAATGATTCATAAACGATAAGGCTGCCATCGGGAGACCACGATGGCCATTCTTCTCCGTAGGCATTGTCCTCCGGATCATGGGTGACCTGGAAAACCCCGGTTCCGTCGGCATTCATGACCAAGATCTCCGAAATTGATTTATATGCCGGCGCAGTAACATATCCATAGGAGTTATAAGCTATCCTTTTCCCATCGGGTGACCAGGACGGCTGAACATCATTGAAACTATTGTCGGTCAGCTTCTTAAGATTCTTTCCGTCGGCATCCATTGTATATATTTCACCGTCTCCGTCATCATAGGAAACAAAGGCCAGCTTTCCCGTCAGCACTTCTTCCGTTCCGTCTCCGTCATCCTTTCCGTTTTCATCGCCCTCACCCTTCGAACAAGCGACCATTATGACGGCATTCACCATTACCATCATAACCAGCTTTGCGAAATCAATTCTTTTCATTTTCAATCCTCCTGTTTTTCTTTTTTTACGAAAAGTCTCCCGTCCGTGTTTGCCCAACCATGAAAAAACTTCTCCGATATGGTATAAATACCTTTGGCCTCATACCCTGCCGGAATATCTCCCGGATTTCAGATTTTTAAAGTTTAAACGGTTTCTTAATTTTACCTCCAAGTTTATACCGGTTATCATAATGTCCTCTATCCATCTCGGTCTGAAAGACCTGAATACCTTAAAGAATATCTTTTCGTCCCTTCATTCCAGAAATTACCGGTACTATTTCATAGGTCAGGGCGTTTCCCTCATCGGAACCTGGATGGGCAATGTGGCCTTAAGCTGGCTGGTATACAGGCTGACGGGTTCGGTTTTTTTGCTGGGACTGGTAGGGTTCACCAGCCATATTCCCATGTTCATTCTGTCTCCGGTTTCTGGAGTTCTGACCGATCGCTATAATCGTCTCAAAATCATGCTGGCCGCCCAGGTCTGCTTCCTGCTGCACGCTGTCATCATGGCGTTGCTGGTGCTTTTGAACCTGGTGGAGGTATGGCATATTATCACCTTAAGTATCATTTTCGGGATCATCAGTGCAGCCGATGCACCGGCCAGGCACGCCCTCGTGATTGATCTCATTGAAAAACCGGAACAACTGGGTAATGCAATCGCTTTGAATTCGGCAATCTTCAATGCAGCCAGGCTGGTAGGACCTGCCATCGCAGGGATTACCATAGCCATCGTAGGGGAAGGGATCTGTTTTTTACTGAATGCTGCCAGTTTTCTTGCGGTTATTGGTGCCTTGCTAAAATTGCATATTCCCGCAAGGCCCCGGTCAAAACAAGCCGCCAAACTGCGGGATAGTTTTACCGAAGGACTGAAATACACTTTTCGTTCCAGGCCCATCCGTACCCTTTTGCTGCTGCTGGCTGTCATGAGCCTGACCGGATTTCCGTTCATCGTGCTGTTACCCGCCTATGCCAAGGAGATCCTTCATGGCGGACCGGATACACTGGGTTTTCTCATGTCATCCCTGGGAGCAGGCGCATTGCTGGGGGCTCTTTATATGGCCGGCCGGAAATCGGTACTTGGCCTGGGCAGGATCATTTCAACGGATGCTATGTTCATGGGTCTGGCCCTCATCGCAGCCTCCTTTTCAACCCATTTGGGATTTTCACTGGTCATGCTGTTTTTCGGAGGACTTGCGATGATCATGTCCATTGCCGCGATCAATACGATGATCCAAACCCTGGCTGATGAGGACAAGCGGGGCCGCGTCATGAGTTTTTACTCCATGGCCCTGATGGGCACCATGCCTATAGGTAACCTGCTCGCCGGCATTGTGGCCAGCGGCATTGGCATACCGAATACCATGCTGATCGGAGGAATCGTAACCATACTTTGCGGCATCGTATTTCAGCTCAGCCGGAAATCGCTTCGAAAACATGTGCATTCCATTTATGTGAACAAAGGCATTATGCCTGCGTTACCGGATGAGATGTGAGCCGGTGGCGAAGATTTTTAACGCTTAACTTTCAAATTTTCCCTCCTTCGCCAGAGGCTTCGGAGGGCAATGCAAATTTTCAAATCTTCCTCCTTACAACGTAAATTCCCCATTCGCCTCGGGTTGGTAAAGGACTCTTTCGATCCGTATCTTCTTTTCGCCCTTGGGTACCTGGAAAGAAATGGTATCGCCCTTCTGATAACCAAGCAATGCGCTGCCGAGAGGCGACAGCACTGACACATATCCCCTGGTAAAATCGGCTTCCTTCGGGTAAACAAGCTTCAATTTCATCAGCTTGTTGTTGTCAAGGTCAGTAACTTCAAACTCGGAGTTCATCGTGATAAACTCGGGAGTGATCTTCTTAGGATCCACTCGGGTGGCCCTTTTAATTTCCGTGCCCAGCGCATCGAGATTTTTCAGTTCAACTGATTTCTGATCTTTCATCGCGTTGACCAAATCGCAAAGCCTTATATAATCGAGTTCTGTAATTTTAATTTCACCTTTCATAGTATTTGTTGATTTTTTGATTTGTTGATTTGTTGATTGGGTGATTGGTAATTGGTGATTGGTGATTGGTGATTGGTTGAATTCTTAGATCTTTGATCTTTGATCTTAGATCTTAGATCTATTCCTACAAAAAGAAAAGCTTTTCCTTTTCAGGCTGAAACAAAATCTTTTCAATAACCGCCTGACGGCGTGCAGTGCCGTCAAAATAATGCACCTGTGAGTTCTCATGCTCTCCAAGGCATGCCAGTCCAATCGGGCTGTATAATGAAATATCCCCGGGATTATTAACATCCCCGGGATAAACAATCCTGACCTTCATTTTTTTGTTATCCTCCAGGCTTAAAAGAATTTCAGAGTTCATGGTAACAACATCATCCGGTATGTTTTCAGGATCGTATTTTTTTCCCACAGCAGTCATCAGGTAGAGCTGATGCAAAAGCCGCAAAGACACGCTGTCATTCCCCAGGTCTTCCTGGATCTGCTTCAATATTCTTCCGAAGTCGGAAAGGGTGATGGACTTATTGTCCCAGGCCATGGAGGCAGCAACACTGGAGCCTTCTTGTTTCATAACAATCCTTTCATTTCGTTATAATACCCCTGCCAGAGCCCAACACACTCTCAGGGGTATTCATAATGGTTCTTAAAATCGTATGCGATATTTTATAAATCGTATCCGATATAAAGTTAAGCATATTTTTGTTAATTTCACACAAATTTTCCCGAAAAATGGGCGAAAAATATGACCTGCTGAAACAGTTGATAGACTTGTGGGGCAACTATGAAGAAATGCATGGGAGCCTTAACCTGCTTGATTTTGCAGAATGGCTGGTGATCAAAATTAAAGAGGAACCGGCGCTGAATAAAAAGCACGCTGCGCGGATTTTCCCTTCAGCTTTTTCGGAGCAGGTCAACTATATTGAAAGCCTTGATGAAAAGGCACGTTTCCTGGAATATATCTCAAGGATAGCACGCTACCAGGATTTTTACACCCGCAGGTTTTTCACCGGGATTCCCATTAACACCCGGCTGGAGTATATGTTTTTATACACGGTGAGCCATACGGAAAAAGCAAAAAAAACAGACCTCATCAGCCTGCATCTGGCTGAATATACAACCGGAATGGACACGATCAGGCGATTGGTTACCAGTGGCCTGCTGGAAGAGAAACCGGATGAGTCGGATAAAAGGGCCCGGTTACTGGTCATTACGGATTACGGAAAGGATACCTTACGGAAAGCCGACAAAAGGATCAACGATGAAAGAAACATGTTCCTGGCCTGTATAAGTGTAAACAAATGGAAAAAAACCCTATCGGTCCTTGAGGAGATCAATGATTTCCATAACAACATTTACCTCAACCATAATGAAAAGCCATACCCGGAGTTGCTGAATCTGATGGATTCACTGAAACATTTGTATAAATAAAGTCAATTGCTGTCTGTAAAGACTAATGAAACTCCGGATGTACAATTTTCGGGTGCCATTTATAATGAGCGAAATCCAATAGACAAAAGGTCGCTGGCATCTGACCTTCATAAAAAAATAAATTTTTACCTTTGCACTGTGCAGGTTCAATACAGCACATCACGGATGCATTATCCATGAGAAATGGTTCCATTCAATAAACTCCATGTTATGAGAATGCTGGAGAAAGTATACTATGACAATACCGTACTTGCCTATCTGATCGCAACAGGTTTATTTGTCCTGTTGCTCGTTTTGCTCAGGTTTTTCAGGTATATCCTGCTCAACCGGTTGAAAAAATGGTCAGAAAAAACCAGGACCACGCTCGACGATTTCCTGGTTAAAGCCATTGAACAAGCGGCATTGCCGTTGCTTTATTTTGCGGCGTTTTATGCGGCTGTCAGCACATTAACCCTGGATACCAGGGTGCAGAAAGCCCTTCATATTGCCTCGGTCGTAGTGATAACTTTCTTCACGCTGCGGTTGGTAACCGCAGCCATCAGGCATGCCATTGAAATAAGATTTACCAGGGAGAAGGATGCCGGATCCAAGCTCAAACAGGTGAAGGGCATCATGATTATCATAAACATAGTGATATGGGTGCTGGGAATTCTTTTCCTGCTTGATAATTTTGGGTATGATGTCACAGCATTCATTACCGGCCTTGGTATCGGGGGAATTGCCATCGCCCTGGCCGCACAGAACATATTGGGAGACCTGTTCAATTACTTTGTGATCTTTTTTGACCGTCCTTTCGAGGTGGGTGATTTTATCATTGTTGACAATAAAATGGGAACTGTCGAGGCCATCGGTATAAAAACCTCGCGCATCAGGAGTCTGACCGGAGAAGAACTGGTCTTTGCCAATAGTGACCTGACCAATTCGCGCATTCACAATTACAAGAGGATGGAGAAAAGAAGAATTGTATTTACCCTCGGCGTGATCTATCAAACCACTCCTGAAAATCTCCGCATCATCCCTGAGATCATTAAAAAAGCAATTGATCAGCAGCCGGATGCCGTTTTTGACCGGGCTCATTTCAAAAATTTTGGGGATTTTAGCCTGGTTTTCGAGGTTGTATATTACGTAATGAGTTCCGATTACCTGAAATATATGGATCTTCAGCAAGCGATCAATCTGTATATTTATGATGAATTTGCCAAAAGAGGCATTGAGTTCGCTTATCCTACGCAAACGCTGTTTGTAGAGAAGAAAGATTAAAGATTAAAGATTAAAGATTAAAGATTAAAGAGCTAAAAGCCAAGAGCCAACTTCATGAACCCAAAAGGCCGGACGGTCACTTCTCCAGCATTGCAGCCGTAAATGCACTCTCGGGAAGGTTTGAACCCAGCTGGAATTTGTCAACCACCATAACCGACCGGCGGCCGTTTTGTTCATTATTCATCTCCATCTGGTAGGCAAAAAACTTTCCGTTCGGCTGTTTTTTATATTGCCTTATATATTGTGTTTTGAGCAAGGCTCCCTGCGAATCAAAGTATTCAACCTTATGGCACAGGTAACTGCCTTTTTCAATATAGGATATTTTTTTACTGTAGCCGTTCTCGCCGGCAACTGTTTCGTTAATGCAGGACGATTCTATTTTCCAGCACTGCTTTCCTTCATAGGTTTCCGTGCCCAGTATTGTATACTGATAATCATTCATATTGGGCTTGCTCATATCGGCGTTGGTAAATTCCGAGCCCATGAAGTTCTTGCCCTTTTCGGTGCTTACGATCCGCCTCGTTTTACGCAGGGCCGGCATATAGATCCACATATCATCACCGGCGTTCTCATAATCATATATCAACATAGCCGTTCCCTTAACATCGGCAGGAGAGATGAACCTGATCATGGTTTTATGGGTTTCACCGAATTCCCGCATGGCCATCGTCACCTGGCGTATCCGTTCACTGCCCCTGGCGTCATATATTTTCAGGGTGGATACCATTTCCATTGACGCATATTCAATCACATCCGTCGCTTTTTCACTGATCTCCCTTGCTGTCTGCGCAATACCGGTTACCGGGAAGAGGGCAGCGGCGAGCATTAGCATTGCTTTCATTTTCATGATCCTTTATGTTTTTATTTATAACCCTTTATTTTCTATAATACTGATTTCGCTTCTTTCCTCCGAAGAGAGCGGCTGACCTGATGAAGCACCGGGAAGACGGGTACCGGGACTGCCTTTTGATGATACGCCCGGTACCCGGTAAGGACCCAGGAATCCCGGTCTGGCCAGCACGCAGATCGCGGGTATAAGAACCAGGGCCGATGCCAGGCAAAGAAAAAGTGAAATAATGATCAGGAAGCCGAATGAACGTATCAGGGGAAAGGCTGAAAGAAACAACACTGAAAAACCCAGCATAACCGAGAAAGCATTGATATTAATGCCGCGGCCCATCGTCTTCAGTGCTATATGAACGGCAGATGCGATGGTATGACCACCGGCAATTTCCGTTTTCAATTTCCAGCATATCTGTATCGTGAAATCGACACCGAGCCCTATGGAAACCGAGGACAACAATGCCGTCACGATATTCAGTTCAATCCCGGCCCATCCCATGATGCCAAAAGTGCATATCACGGCAAATACCAGGGGAAGACTTCCCAGTAAGCCGGCGACAATACTTCTGAATATCAGGGATAAAAGAATCAGGATGACAACAAAAGCAAACAGCAGGGAGTTGTATTGGCCCGTGACCACCGACCGGCAGATTTCTTTTTCAACCAGGCTGAAACCGCCCGTTAACGATTTATCCGGATCATCTTTCATCAGGGTCTCTATGGCATGCTCTATGCTGTCCATGGCTTCCATGCTTTCGGCCTGATATTGAACGGTGAGCAAAGCCCTGGTATAATCAAAATCGACAATTTCTTCAAAATCTTCCGGATCACCACTCATGGAATATAATTCAATATATTGTGCAACGGCCTCGCGGCTGTCCGGAATCTTATCATAAAGTTCATCACCGGGATCGTTCAGCACCGTACTGATTTTCCGGATGATGGTAGCGAGTGAGGTTACACTGCCAATGCCGGGTCTTTTCTCAAATTCTTCTTCGTACCGGTCCATTTTTTTTAAAACCACAGGATCTTTGATGTCTCCCTCAAACATTACGGTGATGATTTTATTGCCTCCGAAATGGGTGTTCAATATTTCCAGGGACTTGTTGAAAGAGTGATTCCGGGGCAGAATATTATTGTGGTCAGAGGCAACCCTGAACCTGAATAATCCCGCCATGGCGAGGATCATAAAGGCAGTAAAAACCAGGATCACAAGCCTTGACCTTTCGGTGGCAGAAAATGCCAGAATATGCAAAGCTTTATCAATGAAACCATCGCCTTTTCCTGTATATGATGGCTGTACCCTGCCCTTTTTCAAGAGTGACATCACGGCCGGGATAAAGAAAAGACTTAATAGCAATGCAAAGGCAATGGCAATACCTGAAACAATACCCATCTGGCGGGCCGGCAAAAGAATATGAACGACAAGACCCATAACACCGGCCACCGTTGTAAGCCCGCACAGCAACACCGGGTTCCTGAGATAATCGAAAGACTCAACGGCAATCTGTGACATAGTAAAGCCAGGTTTCGTGGCATTCAGTTCCTGATACTTGGTGATAAAATAAACCCCGTAATTGTTGGCAATAGCGATCATCATGATGGGCACCAGGACGCCGATTATGCTTAATTCCCAGCCAAACAGGGGGATCAGTGACATGGCGATAAGAATGGAAAAAACAACAACGGTGAAAGGAAGCAGTACGCCTCGTTTTTCCCTGAAGGAGATCCACAGGAAAATAAACATAACTACAAGACCAATGGGTAAAAGAAGAAGAATATCACGGCTTAATTTTTGAGCGGCTTCATTTCGCATAAAAGGCTGTCCGTTGATGGTAACCTGTTCACTGCCGGGAACTGCTGAAAGTTTCTCTGTGATGATCCTCATCAGTCGCGCGTCATCCACGCTGTTATTCGCGCTGAGGATGATAAGGGTATACCGGAAATCATCCGATATGATCATTTTGTAGGCCAGATCATTATTCCGGATATCAGCGCGAAGAACTTCCCTTTCAGCATCATTTCGTGGAATTTCCATTACCACCGGTTCAACTACCATCATCCCGTCTTCGCCTTTGATGCTTTTGGTGTCGAAAAGCGACATGACATTGTCAAATTCCTTTAACTTGTTAAACTCCCGGCTCAGATCACGGATACGTTCAAGGGTTGAAGCATTCAACACATCATCGGATTCAAAAACCAGGATCAACATTTCGTGATCTCCGAAGATTTCCGCGATCTTATCGGTATTCACTTTTGGTTCTATGGCATCCGGCAGATAGGATTCAAG
The DNA here is from genome assembly GCA_964390385.1 of uncultured Bacteroidales bacterium. Lineage (GTDB taxonomy): Bacteria > Bacteroidota > Bacteroidia > Bacteroidales > UBA10428 > UBA5072. The sequence goes on from CAYMJH010000010.1 coordinate 22,257, forward strand.
ATCAGGATTGACGGTTACCCGGGTCAGCGGTAAAACTGATGCTGCCACAATCAATAAGGTGGAAATGATGATCCACCATCTGTACTTTATAATAAGTTTGCTTTTCTTCATGGAATTTACTGTGGTCAAAAACTGGCCTTCAGTTCAAGGAATACACCGTTCAGCACCGTGCCGGAATAACTGAATACCGATTCTTCCGGTCCGTCCATCCAGCAAGCACCCGTACTGATTAACAAGGCGTCCGTGGCTTTCCAGGAAATCTTCGGACGGAACATGTACTCTTCTGAAGTGATATTGTAATAACCGGTTAATTCAACGTTCCATGCATCGTAACCAAACGATTTATTCAGGGTAAGGGTAAGCGCATGGTTGGTTTTCTTCTGCTGGTTAAAGATCTTCCGGTTAAACAACGCAGATTTATAACGTACCAGGGCATCGGCGTATTGAATCTGGGCCAGGGGATCCATCGGATCGGTAAGCACAGGTTCCTCCAATGGTGTGAAGTCTGTTACAGCCTTACCGACATACTGCAAAATGGCTGTAATCCCGGCAATGTTGCGCTCTATACCGGCCACATAGAACAGGTTCGGTGCAGGAATAACCTGGCTGGTATCATAATCCTTCGTCCGGTTATAGGCCAGTTCTCCTCTAACTATCCATGGCCCCAGGGGCAAGGCAAAATCGGCTCCGAAAGAATTTTTAAGATAAGGGATGGCCGTATGGGTGACGGCAGGAAAATCCCCCTGCCAGTCAATATGTTTCACGTTAAAACCCAGGAACGGATCATAACCCCTGAACCACGACAGTGAAAATCCTATGCCGGGATACTCCAGGTTTACCCTGGCGGCGGCTGAACTGTTTTTAAATGTTTTTTCCGGCAGGGTTGCATCCGTAAATCTGACACCCTGACCCATATCAAAAAGATCATAACGGTAAACGGAAGGGACATAAAAGGGTATCCCGATAAGGTCTATGTCGATCCTGTCGGTAAAACGGTACCGGGTCCTGATCATGAAATTCGACAACTTTTGGTCATCGGGATCGGCCGACAGGAAAAAATAGTCATTCGGTGTTATATTGTTGGTCGGATTGAATCCGTCAGCCCGTCCCCAGCTCACGATCTGATTCCCCAGGAAGATATCAAGCTTTTCTGCACTGTATCCGGCATAAGCCTCCTTCAGCTGAAAGGATGTAAATTCTTCCCCCAGGTTCAGGCCTCCCCTCACCCTGAAATCAGAGAACAGAAAGGTCCTGCCGCCTGACCACCTGCCCTGAAGGCAGAACTCGCCGAAAGCACTGGAATAGTCGAAAGCTTTGCTGCCTCCATATGCCGAACCACGGGCAAATCCGTTCAGTTCAATTTTTTTCCTTTCACTGCTTTCATTTTCGGAAACAACAGCATTTTCAAATAATCCCTGGGCATTGACGCAGGCAAACGACCAAAGCATGCATCCCAGCGCCGTTAAATGAATCTTGTCCATATGTTTTTTCATTTTGTTTTGAACAACAGGACAAAGCTACCCGTAACCGAAAGGAATCAGGTCCTTATTTTAAAAGTCGGACTGGATTTATCGGTTCAGATTTTGCAGTTTGAAAGGCTGAACTCTTATTTCCCGGAAAGAGAATTTTTATACTCCAGCGGTGTCTGACCTGTGAGGTTTTTAAAAACGGTGAAAAATGAAGATTTGCTGCTGAAACCACATTCATAACCAATGGCTTCAACGGAGTACCGGTTTTTCTTGTCCGCCAGCATGGCTTTAACCGCTTCCACCCGGTATCCGTTTACAAACTGGAAAAAATTCTTGCCAATCTCCGTATTCAGCACTTCCGTCAGCTGATGCTTGGGGACACTCAGGGCTGAAGAAAGCAGGTCCATATTCAATTCACTCTGAAGATAAGGCCTGTCATTTTCAAAATATTCCAAAATCCTGTTCCTGATATCCTTTTTTTTCCGGACACCCAGCACGGAACTTTTATAGCGCACCGGTATTTCCTCCTGCCCGTTTCTGCGGTAAATGGGCTTTTGCCAAAGACCGTAGAAACCCAGCGCATAAATCATAAACAACAGGGCTGAATAATTAAAAATATGAGGCAATAGCAAGTTGGTGCCCTGAAAAACCACGGTGGCACCGATAATGAATGCCACAACGCAATACAAGATATAAAACACTATGATGAAGAGCAGCCATCCCAGGCTGATGGCACTCTCGATGGTAGAAAATTCATTCACCAGGTTTCTCCGGTGCCGGATAACCTGGCGCAGGCTGAGGATGTTATAAATAAGCCACGAAACAAGGGTGGCAACGGCAAAGGCCAGCCGGAATCCCAGGGTGGTGTCGGAATGAAAGAAAGTATGCAGGGATATGGTCTCCTTAATGACGTAGGCCCCTATCTCAAAAAAAATGAAGGGCAGCAGGTGCAATAACTGTATCCACCGTAAACTGAAACTTTTACTGGTCAGCGAGGATACATACAGATAAAAAGCGGGGTTGAACAAAAGAAATGAACTCGACAGTAAAGGCTTTCCAAAAATACTATAATCAAGGGCACAGGTAAGGAATTCCAATCCCAGGAGGCACAGCCATCCGGCCAGCAACCTGTCGGATACCGTGCGCTCTCTTTTTGCCATCATGAGCAACGCGGCAAACAGGCTTTGTGAAAAACCGACCCATGCAATGGTTTCCATGGGGATAAAGATAGGAAAAAAAGTCTGATAGGCTGAAAGTCTGATAGGCTGGTAGTCTGAAAGTCTGAGAGTCTGAAAGTCTGAAGGCTTCGGAAGACAAAACCAATCAACCAATAAAAAAAAAGGTGGTATCTGGTACCACCCGTTTTTCAACTATCAATATCCTTGTTACTTTTTCAAAACCGTTTTCAGCACTTTCTCCTTGTCGAGCGGTTTGGTGCAGAAAAACCAGTCGTAACATTTCATATCTTCCTTGCCTTCCATCCGGTTCTTAGCCACACCGCATGAGCCGGCAGGGGGAACGATTACGTCATCACCCGGACGCCAGTCGGCAGGGAGCGCCACCGAAAAGGCATCGGCTGTCTGCAATCCGATCACGACACGATACAATTCGTCGAAGTTGCGACCCAGGCTCAGCGGATAATAAATTATGGTGCGAATGATGCCTTTGGGATCAATGAAGAATACGGCCCTTACAGCCTTAGTGGTGGCTTCGCCAGGCTGGATCATACCATATTTCTTTGCGACTTCCATGGTGATGTCTTCAATCAACGGGAAATTAACCTCTACATTCTTCATCCCCTTGTATTCAATCTTCTCCTTGATGGTCCTCAGCCAGGCAATATGACTGTATAGTCCGTCCACCGAAAGACCTACCAGTTTGCAATTGGCTTCGTTAAACTTGGCTTCCATCGAGGCAAAAGTGATGAACTCAGAGGTACATACGGGAGTGAAATCAGCCGGATGGCTGAAGAGGATCACCCAACTTCCCTTGTAATCAGAGGGGAAATTAATATTTCCCTGGGTTGTTACTGCTTTGAACTCCGGTGCGGCTTCACCTATCCGCGGCATTGAAACTACTTGATTTTCTTCCATAATAATTGTTTTAATTTAAAAGTTACTGTTTATATTGGCTGAAATATTTTAACCTGCTAATCGCTGCTTTCTCATTGTTGTATGCCGTATGCATGGGTCTGACAGTATAAAAATCAGTCCTTGAGGAACTTCCCGATCAGTTGCAGCCGTATGGCATCGATTTTAAAACCGTGAATTTTCTTTTGAGCGAAATGCTTTTCGATCAGATGATTAAGCTCATCGTCAAAATAGTCCTCAATCCGGGCTGAATCAGGGCAATACAAATGATGATGGCTTTCCAGAATTCCATCATACCGCATGATATCTTTCTCGGTATTGACCCTTCTGATCAGATGACGGGATACCAATGTATCAAGAACTTTATACACCGTTCCTCCGGCCACGTTGGGAAACTTTTTCCGGACATGGTCAAAAATCTGCTCAGCGGTCGGGTGATTTTGAAGCTTATCCAAAGCGTCCAGGATGGACAGCCGTTGCGGCGTTACGCGGAGCCCTTTTTCAACCAGCCTGTTTCTGAGATCGGCTATTGTCATAATAATTATCTTCTTATAAGAATTATTCCTATATAAGACTAAACAAATTTAATAAATATTTATAACAAAATCAAGCAGCCTGTATGCTAATTTTTGCTTTAGCGGTAAAAACATGCTTATTTTTATAATGGCCATAAACTTTAATAAAAAACTTTAATACGTAAGCATTATTTGCTATATTTAAAATAAATCCATAAAAATCTGACACAATATGAAGCATTATCTATTATCGTTGATGGGCTTTTGCCTTGCAGTCCAATTTGTAAGCGCGCAGGTAACCGAAGGAGAAGAAAAACTCCGTACCCAGTCCGCCGATACCGTCGAAGGATGGAAAAAGGGAGGCGCCTTGTTCCTGAACTTCTCCCAGACCTCACTTACAAACTGGGCTGCCGGCGGCGTTGGTTCATATGCCATTAATGGTTTGGCAAGTTTTTTCGGCAATTATAAAAAAGGTAATTCCGTTTGGGACAATTTCCTGGACATTGGTTATGGTGTGCTCAGGCAAAAAGATGCGGATGTCCAGAAGACCGATGATAAATTTGATTTATTGTCAAAATACGGACAGCACGCTTTCAAATCATGGTATTACTCCGCCCTGTTGAATTTCAGGACCCAGATGACCGATGGTTTCAATTATCCCGACGACAGTGTCATTTCAACCTTGCTGGCCCCGGCTTATTTACTGGGAGCCATAGGGCTCGACTATAAGCCAAGTGATGTGTTTACCGCATTCATCGCTCCCTTAACCGCAAAGGTCACCTTCGTCAATGACCAGGTTCTGGCCGATGCAGGGGCCTTCGGGGTGGATCCCGGCAAAAAATCGCGTGGGGAATTCGGAGGTTATGTCCGATTGGCCTTCAAAAAAGACCTGGTAGAAAATATCAATTTTGCCACCAAGGCTGATTTCTTTTCCAATTACCTTAATAATCCGCAGAATATCGATATCAACTGGGAAACCCTGCTGACGATGAAGATCACAAAATTCATCGGTGCCTCTCTCTCCACACAGCTGATCTATGATGATGACATCGCCATCCTGGAAGAACTGGAAAGCGGGGCGACCAAGCCCGTCAAATCCAAGGTGCAGTTCAAAGAGATCCTGGGCATCGGATTTACCGCGAAATTCTAACCTACATTTTATTTTTTAATCCAAAAAAATCATGAAAATAATCCAAGAATTCAAACAGTTTGCCGTAAAGGGCAATATGATGGACATGGCCGTTGGTATTATCATCGGCGGAGCTTTTGGCAAAATCGTAGCCTCACTGGTCAACGATGTTTTAATGCCTCCCCTCGGCCTGCTTTTAGGAGGTGTTGACTTCACCGATCTGAAAGCAACCCTGAAACAGGCATCCGTCAATGAATTGGGAGAAGCTGTTCCGGCCGTAACCCTGAATTACGGTACTTTTATACAAACGGCAATCGACTTTCTGATCATTGCCCTGGTTGTATTCATGCTGATCAAAGCCATGAACAGCCTGAAGAAAAAGGAAGAAGAGGCTCCCGCTGCTCCTCCGGCCCCTACCAAGGATCAGCAACTGCTGACCGAGATCAGGGATCTGCTGAAGAAATAAGGTTTTCACCCATGAAAAAACCTGCTGCCACACAGCAGGTTTTTTTGTTCCCCTGCCTGGCAAACGGTATAGGCCGGCAGTCAGGAACCAGCAGAAAGGATTATTGCAGGTATAAAAAACTATTCATCACAAATAAATTATTATGCAATATAAATTGCTTATTCAAATGTTACCGCTATTTTTACGACCTAATTTTAATTGAATAAGCATCCATGGAAGCATTCGCGACACCCCAGGTTAGATTTCACAGCGGAGACCAGATTCCCGTTGAATTGCACAAAGTTAGAATCGTACAGAAACTCCATCTGAAACCCGTAGAAGAAAGGCATAAAGCAATGCTGGAAGCAGGCTGCAATACTTTTTTGCTGAACACTAAAGATGTTTTCCTGGATATGCTCACCGATTCAGGGACCAATGCCATGAGTGACAACCAGCTTGCATCGATGATGCATGCCGACGATGCCTATGCAGGATCGCAGAGCTTCTATCGTATGGAAGCGGCACTGAATGAGGTTTTTGGTAAAAAATTCGTATTGCCCGCTCACCAGGGACGCGCAGCCGAGAATATCATATCCAAGGCCTTCATTAAGCCGGGTGATGCGATACCTATGAATTACCATTTCACCACCACCAAAGCCCATATGGAACTCAACGGGGGCACCATCTTTGAAATATACACCGACGAAGCACTGAAGGTCAGGAGTTCGAATCCGTTCAAAGGGAATATTGACCTTGACAAACTGAATGAACTGATTGCCAGGTACGGCAGGGAACACGTTCCCTTTATCAGGATGGAAGCCTCCACCAACCTCATAGGGGGTCAGCCATTCTCGCTGGCCAATATGCATGAGGTAAAAAAGGTAGCGGATGCCAACGACATTATCCTGGTGCTGGATGCCAGTCTCATTGGCGAAAATGCCTATTTTATAAAGCAGCGTGAGGCTGAGTACAGGAACAAGTCCATTAAGGAGATCCTCAATACCATGTGCAGCCTTGCCGACATTGTCTATTTCTCCAGCCGGAAGGTCAGCTCTACCCGGGGGGGCGGAATATGTACCAATAACAGGGACCTTTATCTTAAAATGAGGGACCTGGTACCCCTCTATGAAGGCTTCCTTACCTACGGAGGTATGTCGGTCCGCGAAATTGAGGCCATGGCGGTGGGATTGCAGGAGACGCTTGATGAAACGGTTATTTCCCAGTCTCCTTCCTTCATTGCTTATACGGTTAAAGAACTTGACAAACTTGGCATTCCTGTGATCACCCCTCCGGGCGCCCTGGGTTGCCATCTGGATGCCATGTCATTTCTTCCCCATGTGCCCCAGTCACAGTATCCGGCAGGAGCTCTTGCAGCCGCCCTTTTTATCGCTTCCGGAGTAAGGGGGATGGAACGTGGCACCATTTCATCCATCCGCGACAAAGATGGCAACGACTTGCTGGCGGATATGGAGTTACTGAGGCTTGCCTTCCCCCGCCGCGTGTTCACATTATCACAGACCCTTTATCTTATTGATCGCATCCATTGGCTTTTCAAGAACAGGGAATTGATCGGCGGACTTCGCTTTGTTGAAGAGCCGCCGGTGCTCAGATTTTTTGTCGGCCGGCTTGAACCTGTGGATAACTGGCCGGAGAAACTGGTAGATAAATTCAGAAAAGATTTCGGAGACTCATTGTAACAGTTTCGAACAGCTGTTCACGTGGCAGTATGGCAGAAGAGCATACCAATTCCGCTTTTCCGCCAATCCATATGCACAACCAGGTAATGATGCACCGGCAGGGTCATTGTCTTATAATCAACATGGTCTTATTTCCGGATTCTGTTTGCATAGTCAGTCCATATATTCCCTGTGGAAGATCCTTTACATCCAGGCTAACCCGTGAACTTTCACAATCCATCAACAGCAATTCCCTGCCCTGCATGTCGGTGATGCGCACTTTCCGTATAACTTCACCCTTAGTACTCTCCAGTGTGAGCCTGTCATGAACGGGATTTGGATAGATCCGGCCTGCACTTTCACCGGGCCTTTCGGCAATACCGCTGATATCGGTATAATTGGTTACCGTTTTTGATATAAAGTTGCCTTCGGGATCATATGAAAACTGTGTCCGGTAGACCGATTCACGGTGTTCAGACACCAACCTTCCCTGTTTGTCGTAGGTATAACTGATCACCGATTGAGCCGAGGAGAGTAAACCCGAAAAAAGCAATGCAAGGGTAATGATCACTGATTTCATATCGTTTGTTTTAAAGGTCACACGTGAATGTTTTCTGGTTATTGAACTCACCAAAAATGCCAAGTCCTGAGAATTTTGCAGGATCGAAATACTCTTTTTTTGATTCATAATAATCGGCCGCGTACTCCATGGAGTTGTTAAAGGGAACGAACTGCCAGAGAGCCTTGCCGTATTCTTTATTGCTCAGATGTTGAATCGCCTTGGCATAAGCTACCGGGTTACCAATCGCGTCAGGGATAAAGTCAGCCACAGGATGATTGAAAAACTCTTCCGCCGTCAGTATCTTTAACCAGAAGACCAGCAGCTTCGAGTTCAGGCAGGGGCCGCCCCGTCCGCTTGGCGATCTGCTCCGCCGTTTTGCTCAGCGCTGAACCATAGATGTCCCAGTCACTCTCCCTCCCGGGAAGATCGTCTGCATAAGGATTTGCCGTTCCGCCTGCCGTGGAATAAGCATTATCAATTGATGGATCCAGGGCCTGGGAGTTCACGGCTTCATTCTGATCATCAAGTCCCAAGGGGTCCAATCCGGAAACCGGATTATTGGAAGCATATAAATAAGGATTGGTGCCCGTGATCATCCCCAGCGGATCACGCTGAAGATAACGGCCCATCTGTGCACTGTACACCCTTGCCCCGGTGAGGATATACTTGTCGTCAAACCGTATCGCACCAAAAGCACCCAGGAAAGTAAAACGGTTATCCGTTAATTCCTCTTTTCCGATCACCTCACCATGCGCGCTGTAGGCATAAGCATTAAGGACGCTTCCGTCTGAGCCGGTCACAGCCAGCGTATTGCCATTACGGCTGTAATGGTAGAAACAAACCTCTCCGCCGGTGTTCTGGCTTGCAACAAGCCTTTTTCCGCGATAAACATAATGGATGGTCGGATTGCCTTCTTCATCCGTTTCAAATAGCAGGCGGCCTTTGTGGTCGTAATACAGATAAGCCGTCACTCCGCCCGAGGCCATCTTTCGGGGATACCTCATGGCATCATAGCTTACCGCTGTATTCTTTCCACTGGTTTTTATAGCAGCAACGAGGTTATCGTGGCTATAGGAAGCAGTCATTCTCCATACTCCCTTTTCTAAAAAGGCAGTGAGATTGCCATCTGCATCATGCGGAAGTGACATCTGATTAATAAATGACTGGTCTATCTGGTTTAAGCTGTTTGAATTCATATTGGTCAGCCTCACCGGTATGACACTGACCGGGGGGACAAACCTGACCTGCATACCGGTTATGACACCCTCTTCCATGGTAATATACTCCGCGGCAAAAACAGTGTCGGCACCGGTATGCTCGACCTCAGTCAGCACCTTGTCTTTATTATAGGCATAATAAGTATGGGTTCCGTTGCTGCGTGTTTCCGCCAGGAGACCTCCCGCCGCATCGTATTCAAAACTGATTGACGCTGTCCCCCAGCTGACATTCTCTATCCTGTTCATAACGTCAGGGGTGTTGGTGACTTTCATTCCATCGGGATAAGTGATTCCCGTGGTATTTCCGTTGGCATCATACTCAAAATCCACTGAAAGTCCACGGGAATAGGTGATTTTAGTCACAAATCCCATGGCATTCCTTGTATAGGCGGTTGTGCCTGACGAGTCGGTGTACGCCATAATCCTTTTCTGGTTGTCGTATTCATAGGTGGCATAAGATGTGCCGTTCAGCCTTTTTTCCACCGGATTTCCTGCTGCATCATAAATAAACGTTGTTGCCTGATTGCGCGCATTGGTGAATGAAACCAGTTTCCCGTCCTCATCGAAAGCAAACCGTGTTTTTTGGCCTGCCGCATCCGTAATGGCCGACAGATCTCCTGCATCCGTGTATGTCAACCGGGTTTCATTGCCCTTTTTGTCCATAACAGAAACAGGCTGCCCCTTTTCATTATAGGCATACCGGATGTTTCCC
>CAYMJH010000010.1:32081-38867 GCA_964390385.1 uncultured Bacteroidales bacterium
TCATCGCTGACCAGGGTTAAAAGCCCGCGCGGATTGTAAGACAGGTTCTTCTGTGAGCCATAAACGGTGGTAAACCCTGAGATGAATCCGTTCTCGTCATACCGAATGGGAAGTGAAATCCCTTCAGCCGTTGTCTTTTCGAGAATCCGGCTGGTGGCATCGCGGATTACGGATACCGTATGGCCGTTTTCATCCGTTATACCGGTTTGTGTGCAGCAATCATAAAGAAATGTCCTTTTATTCCCGTCGGGCATGGTTATTCCTGTCAGCCTGCCGTTACTGTCATAGGCCAGATCATAGTGATTGCCTTTAAAGTCGGTACTTCCGACCGGAAAAAATCCTTTGTCGCCAAATAAAAAGTTCATCGTATGGCCCAGCGGGTTTGTATAGGAGGTCATATTACCGTATTCATCACGACCGAATACGTAAACATTGCCATCCGGGTCTGTTACGGAAGCCAGTGCGCCGTTGTCGTCATAGGCATAAGCCGTGATGAGGTTCCCGGGAAGCGTGATGGTTTCCAGCTGGTTCCGGGCATTGTAGCTGTATTCAACCCGGGTTTCCCCTTCATGGCTTTTTTCCCTTAACAATCTGCGGGTTTCGTTGTATTCATAAGTTGTGACCTTTCCCGTCCTGTCACGCCTGGATACAAGATCACCCCTGGCATCATAGGTTAAAACCACAGATGAACCATCGTACCAGACCAGGGAGTCGGGTTTCCCCTCCCCGTTGTAAAAGATCTTTTTTGCCTCGCCACCCATGTTGGTTATCGATGTAACAAAACCATCGCAGGTCTGATAGGAGACCATTTTATTGCCCGGGTAAACGACGTTGGTTAACCTTACAGAGGAATCGACAAGGATTGAAAAATAGTTGATCTGCCGGCCTTCCGGGTCAATGACAGCCGAGATTTTTCCGAGTGTATCGGCTGCGTAATCATAATGAAAGTTCGTGATTTTACCGGCAATATCCACGGATTGGATGTTCCGTATGGCATCGTATGCGTAATGGGTTTCCACCCCGACAAAGTCGGCGGATGATATGAGCATACCCCTGTCGTTATAAGAAAAAACGGCAAACCTGCCATCGGGCAGTTTAAGGGAATCACACAGGTTATTGCTGTATGTCAGACCGTATTCCCGCCCCGACCCGTCGGTCAGCAACACAGGTTTGTTCCCTGCATCATAGGTAAGGTTCAGTTTTTTTCCATAGGCGTCTTCAACAGACTTCAATAGAAACAGGTTGCCTCCGGCGGCATCGAAATTCAGGGTTTCGTATCCCAACCCTTTTTCCACCCGCCATGTTGTGCCGGTCCAGTGGAGTTTATACTGATCATGTTTTAAACAGGGTATGGAAAAAGCTGTGGCCCCGGTTACCACCGCCTTGTTTTCCGAAAAGACAAAAACAGCGCCGGTTCCGGTTGTCAAAGTGACTGCACTGTCCTCTTGCATCAGGAAGGTTTCATATTCGAAGCGCCAGTGCCTGCCAAAAATGCCTTTGGCGCTGTCGGCGCCATGGATATAATTCATGGCCAGCTTCACTTCAGGACCGATCCCTTTTTTACGAAAAATGATATCCCTTACGAACAGTTTCAGGTTGGCCACATTCATCGACCACAGGGGCATACCCATGTAACTGCAGCTTCCGGGTTGGCTGTTGCCAAAAAGATCAGTCATGCCATTATCTTCTATATAGTCTTCAAGGAAATCCTGCATTTCCTCATGGGAAAGTTCTTCGGCGTCGATTCCCATCTCTTCGAGCAAATCTTCAAAGGCATCAGGACCAAGCATGCCCAACAGATTTTCTAACTCTTCGGGCGAGACAGGAAATTCTTCTTCTTCTTTTTCATCTTCTTCTACCACCGGATTAATGGCTTCGGAAAGGCTTCTCCTGGCAAATCCTGTATTAAATGCCGCATACACATAATTGCCGCTGATAACGAGGGAACCTTTAAAAACGCTCGTGAATTCCGTACCGGGTACCGAGAACATAAACCATTTTTCCCCGTTGTCTATGGAATAATAAAGATATCCTCCGGCATCCCCGTCCACGGCAAATACATAGGGTAAACGGTATGCACCGACATAGGGTCTGGGGATGTTGGTCTCCTGTATCCGCCACTCTTCATGAAAATCATCATAATAAACAGATACATATTTCTTTTTCTCCCAACCGGTTCCGTTGAAGACATACCACCCGTCGGGATAACGAACCAGGAAACCTTCAGGCATTACGGATAAAGGGCCATAATCAATGTCGAGATCCGGCAGCCCGTCCATGCATTTTGTCCATGTGTCCCCGCCGTCCTTTGATATGTGAAAACCTGCTGCATTTAAAAATACGCCGATGGTTTTGCCATGAACACCGAAATTGATACCCTGAACGTTTCCGTTCCAGTTTACGTCGCCGGCTTCAATGGGCAGGGGATGCCAGGTTTTACCGGTGTCGAGGGAACGGTAAACAGGACTTGAAACGGAAGAACTTTTCGACACAAAGAAAAAGATGGCCGTGTCATTCATCAACATATCAAGGGCGCTGACATCATAAAGCCAGGTAAATTTTTGCCAGGTTTTCGCCGTGTCAGAAGACAGATAAAATCCAAGTGTGCCCTTATAGATCCCTCTTACCAGTATTTTATCTTTGTGCACACGAATACGGAACACAGAAGAAAAATCAGAAAGGGTATCCCAGCGATGTCCGTTGTTTTCTGAAATCAGAAAATAGTCGCTTGAAGAAGCTCCATGATACTCAATCGCAAACCAGGTATCTCCCATGATCTGCACATCCATCAGTTTCGGATTCGGACTGATGATTTCCCACCCGGCAAAGGCCAACGAATTGCCGGTCATGAGCAGAAATATCACTGCCCGGAAAAACAAACTGCGATTTTTCATTTTTGATCTCCTTTTCCAACGTTTAGATAATAATGTAAGTCATCCTGTCATGCATCAGGCACGGATCAATCTTGTTTTACGAAAGGGTTGGTGATAAGAATATCATTATCCTGCCTCCATACGATGCAGGAAATTAACAATAGGTGGTTAAATAAAGATACGGCAAAAGGATTTGAAATGTTCCAATCCTGATGATGCAAAGATAGAAAAAAAGGCTTTTCAGCATTCAATGCCTGTTCTTCAGCATGGAAATACACTCAAGGTTTTACATTCCCCTGGTCACCTTCTTTCTTGTGCCGAGAAAATCCCTAACTTTACCCTGAAATTGAAAAGACTGCTATTTTCCTCTTGTTCAATAAAACCATCGCCTATGAAACGCATCGGACTCATCGGGGGTCTGGGCCCTGAGGCAACCGTCGATTATTACAAGGAGATCATCAGCTATTTCAAAAACAGGGAAAATCCTCCCGCCTACCCCGAGATCATTCTGTACAGTGTGAATATGTGGGAATTCCTTGATATGTTAAAACAAAAGGAATATGACCGGGCCACGGATTTCATGCTGGAAAAAATTGAAAGGCTTAAAGATGCCGGAGCTGATTTTGCCGCCATCACAGCCAACACGCCTCATATTCTGTTCGATTCCCTTCAGCAGCAATCCGTGCTGCCGCTGATCAGTATCGTGGAAGCCACCTGCCGCGATGCGATAAAAAGAAAGCTTCAGCGGCCCGGTTTGTTCGGAACAGGCTTTACCATGAAAGCTGATTTCTATTCACACGTGTTTAAAAAGCAGGGTATTGATGTTGTGGTACCTGATCCTGCTGACATAGAAACAATCAATGAAAAGCTTTTCAGCGAAATTGAACTGGGCATTTTCAAAGCAGAAACCAGAAATTTACTGGTTCGTTTAATAGAAAAATTGGTGACCGGGCAGCACATAGATTCCATCATCCTGGGATGTACGGAATTGCCGCTGATCCTGACGGATCATGAATATGCAGGGATACCCGTGCTGAATACCACAGGCATACATGTGCATGAAATTGTTCGTTATTGCCGCAACGGTACCCCATGATTTATAGCCTTTAAAATTGATATTAATTCATTTTTTCCCGCTAACTTGCCTGTCAGTAAGATCCCTGTCAAATCTGATTGTAAGGTGAAGGTGCGAGCGTTACCATACCCCCCGGGCACATACCTCCCCGTGCAGCAGTTTATCTGGCTTGTTCTGTTGTTTCTTTCAACCATGACCCGGGCACAGGTTTCTCCTGTTTATTCCAAACATTACAACTTCGAACAGTTTGTCAATCCGGCCATCACCGGAAGAGACCGCTATCCCCTGGTGAATATTGCACACCAAAGGAACTGGATCGGAACACAGCATGCTCCCAACACTGCTTGCGCCGGAGCCTCATTCCGTCTGGGCCGGTTCGGCTTCTACACCCCCACCATGATGCTGAATAAAAGCCACCTGATGTCCAAAGACAGGATGGGCTTCGGGGGATTCCTGATGAACAGGCAGAATGGCCCCCTGCATCAGTTCTATGCTTCCGTTACCTATGCCTTTTTCATTCCGTTCAATGCCAACCGCACTACTGAACTGTCATTCGGACTGGCAGCCCAGCTTTGTCATTACAAGGTGAACCAGGGATTGCTGGATCCTGACGACCCGGATGATCCTGAACTTAGCGACCTTAACCGCCTGCCGTGGACCGGTGACGGCGGTTTCGGCATTTACTTCCATACCGAACAGTTCCATGCGGGAGTCAGCATCAATGAATTGTTCCATCCAAACAGCCCGCTGGAAGATAAAAGGTATTTCAACAATACAATGGATTTCTTTTTTCTGACCGGTTACAAATTCTACCTTCTCCGCTTCGACCTTGAGCCATCCGTTTTCCTGGCCAGGATTGACAACGAACCGCTACATTATTATGCCCGGTTGAAACTGTATTACCAGCACTATAACTGGCTGGCCATAGCTTACAGGTCATCGCAATCGGTAATGATTTCCCTTGGCTTCCGGGTTGGCAGGCTGCATATCGCATACGGATATGAGCAAAGCGTTTCCTCCCTGAGCCGTTATTTCTCAGGTTCTCATGAGGTGATGCTGGGGCTTAACATCGGATTGTTTGAACCTGAAGGGATCCGCAAAACCGTAAAAAGAAAGCCATGAGAAAGCCTGACCGATACCGGTTTATACTATTGCCCTTAACCTTGTTTTTCATGGTTTGGAATGTTTCGCCGGCTCAGTACCTGAGCAACGGATCACTGGAAGGCCCGCTGGGGGATACCTATCCTCCTTACGACTGGTATGTCTTACCGGGCGATTATTTCAGTGATCCCGACCTGATGGCATCCTATACAACACGCTCAGGAAACAGGCTATACAGTCCCGTGGACGGAGGCAATTTTGCCCTGCTGCGGGCCAGGGGCGTTCATTACGCTCAAAGCTGGGACGGACCCCGGCAGCGGGAATACCTTTACCAACCCTTGTTAAAGCCGCTGGAAAGGAATTCCTGCTTTCAGCTGAATGTATATTTATGCACCAATCCCGATTACAGTGTTGCAGATCTTGAGAAACCGAATGAAGGCTTCCCGCTTAAATTCCAGGTATGGGGATCCGATCATGCCGGAGGAAGGGATGTTTTGCTGGTCGACAGCGACCCCATAAGCTATACCGAATGGCTGAATTATACATTCAATTTCGTGGTGGGGGACCAGGAAATATCCTACCTGCTTTTCGAACCGCAATGGGATACCTTAAATGTTCTTGATGAACCCTATAACGGTATGATCCTGGTGGATGCCATGAACCTTGCCAGAACGGGCGAGGCCGGTGTCTTACATGAAGCCACCCGATATTACCACGGAGACCATAAGGAAATATTGATCGCTTCCCAGGGTTACACTTATGAATGGTCCCCGCCTGAAGCCGTGTCGTCAACCACGCTGCAAGTTGTGACCGTGAAATCTTATGCGGAAACCATTACGGCCGTCATCAAAATGGGAGATGAATGCCCTGTAATGGATTTATTTCATCTGATCCTCGATTGCGATACTCTTTACCCTGCAGACACCAACCGGGTTGTAGATCATTATTACCGCTATGAGGAAGACATCGTGCTGGAAGCTTCAACAGGTATTTCTTATGACTGGGAACCGGAGATCAGTTTATCCGCATATGACGTACAGTCCCCCCGTATGACAGCCTTTCACGATCACTTTTCTGTCGTTGTCACCAGCCGGTATGATTGTACTTTTAACGAGTATTTCAACATTATCCTGCATTGCGATACCCTGTATCCAGAAAAAACCATAACCGCACTTGATACCTTGCTCAATCCCGGGTCATCCGTTACCCTCACCCCCAGGTACGGCTATGTTGACGGCCCCTGGCAGCCCGGTTCTCACCTCAGTTGTTATGATTGCCAGGCACCTGTGGCGGCACCTCAAAGCTCAATTCAATACAGCGTTCCGCTGGTCGATGATTTCGGCTGTTATCATCAGGAGGTCTTTTCAATTGAAGTGCCTTTCAGGATACCCAACACCATCACGCCCAACAGCGATGGTTACAACGACTGCCTGAGGGTGTACGGTTTGCCGGATGGTTCGTCATTTAAACTGTACGACAGTGAAGGCAAACTGCTGTATTCCAGGGATCCCTATTTGCCTGATGATTGCTGGTACGGCATTGACCGGCAAGGGAAACCGTTAAGGTCCGATACCTACTGGTATTCTTTTGACCACCCTGACCTGGGTACGCTGAGCACGGGCTTCATTTTCCTGAAGAGATAGGCTGTCAGGCTGTTAAACTGAAGGTCGTGCGGTCTGGAAGTCTTCTGGTCTTCTGGTCTTCTGGTCTTCTGGTCTTCTGGTCTTCTAGTCTTCT
>CAYMJH010000011.1:0-38618 GCA_964390385.1 uncultured Bacteroidales bacterium
AACGTATGCTTAAAAACGATATGCTCCTTCCTGTCGACCGTAATTTCGGAAAAACAGGCGATTTCCTTGGAAATATTTCGCCTTTTCTGCGCGACCGTATGGATGCCTTCAGTGTTCCCGGCAAGAAAGCTGTCGATTATATGGTACCCTACATGTGGGGCACCTCAGGCATTCTTTACAATACCAAACTGATATTCACCGAAGAAGTCCAGTCATGGGCCTGTTTCTGGGATCCGAAAAACCAGGGAAAGATACTGATGAAGGATCATTACTGGGATGTTTACAATATGGCTGCCATCTGGGGTTTCTGGCCCGAGATCGAATCGGGAAGGCGAACCCGTTATGACGTGTCAAACGACCATACCCCGGAAGACATCGCCATGGTGGAGAAACAGCTGAAACTGCTGAAACCGAACCTGGCCGGATGGGAAGCCGATTTCGGAAAAGAGATGATGACCAAGGGCGAGGTATGGATGAACTATGCCTGGAGCGGTGATGCCGTATGGGCTATTGAAGAGGCAGCCGCGGTTGATGTCTCACTCGACTATGTCGTGCCTAAAGAAGGCAGCAATATCTGGTTTGACGGTTGGGTGATCCCGAAAAACGCCCGCAACGTAAAAGCAGCAAGCTATTTTCTCAACTACCTTTGCCTGCCTGAAATTACCTTGCGCAACATGGATGTCAGCGGATATACCAGTGCAATCGGAACCCCTGAGATACGCGATGCACAGATCGACACGACGCTCACCGAAACCGTTAACCTGAGCTATTTCTTCGGGCCGGGAAACGACAGCCTGCCGGTAAATCCCATACAATACCCCGACAGCAGCGTTGTGGAACGCTGCGTTTTGTTGCATGACTTTCTCGACCAGAATGACCTGGTGCTGGAGATGTGGAGCCGCGCCCGGGGTGACAGCCTGAATACGAGAATGGTCCTTATGATCATCGGCGTTGTTATCCTGCTGGCTGCCTGGCCAATATACCGCCAGTTCGAAAAACGCCGCAGCAAACAGAAAAGAACGGGAAAGAAATAACTTCAGCCGACCGGCTCCGATGGTTCAGCATGCCGATTGGATCTTTCGGGCATCATTCATTGCCCTGAACATGGCCAGCATGTTTTCTACGGGTACGTTGCTCTGGATATTGTGAACCGTATTAAAGACAAAGCCTCCGCCGGGACTGAAAAGTTCAATGTTTTTCCGTACTTCGCGGTATACTTCTTCAGGAGTGCCGAAAGGTAATGTTTTTTGGGTGTCTATACCCCCTCCCCAAAATACAATATCGTTGCCAAATTCCTTTTTTAGCCACCCGGGATCCATGCCTTCAGCCGATATCTGCACCGGATTGAGAATGTCAAAACCGGCTTCGATAAAATCCGGGATGAGGGGGTGAATGGCCCCGCATGAATGAATAAAGACCTTCCATTCTGTCAGCTGATGAATCTTATCATTCACGGCCTTTTGGTAAGGCTTGTACAATTCCCTGTATGCTTCAGGGGATATGAATAAACCGTTTTGCGTACCAAAATCAGTTCCGCTGACAAAAACAACCTGCACTTTGTTTCCCACTGCCTCAGCCAATAATTCAATATTTTTCAATGCGGTTTCACACTGCTTTTCGAAAACCTGTCTGATATAATCAGGGTAAGCCAGGGTGGCAAGATACCATTCCTCCACACCCCTGATCCCTTTGGGATGCTTCATCCATGGGGCAGGCACCAGGGCAATGTCACCAAAAGCCATTCCCGGAAGGGTCATGTATATGCCATAATCGGTCAGGCTGTAATACTTTTCTGCTGCTGAAGCATAATATTGCAAATCTTCCTGTGACAGGATCCCAAATTCTTCTGTATTGTCCTCCGGATTCAGGTGTTCATAGTCCGCGACATGACCGGTATCAATCGCATCAAAAAAATAACTGTTGGCAGCCATTTTTGCGCGCGGCTGCGTGGACATATCTCCCCCGGCATGCATGTAGACTGCCCCGTCCCGGTCGCGGCTGTAGTTGAAATCACCGGGAACATCGACCGTTGTGCCATCATGCATGGTAAAGGGCTTCCAGTTTTCATTGCTGAATCCAAACATGTTTTTAGGGGGATGGATTCCCACCACATCCAGCTGTAACATCTTTCGCAATTCCTCATCCACCTCACCCAGCATCTGATAAGGTTCAGTGACCTTTACCCGGTACCCTGTATTTCCAAATAAAGCCTTGCGAAGATTCGCAACGGCGCAGGCTCCCATGCCGGTCTGACCACCGGCGCCGATGTCCACAACCAGACGATCGGGTTCCTGATGATGGAGGGTTTTGATTAATCGTTCCCTTGAGTTCATGGTTAAAGGTAATTCTATTTTTTATGATTGACTTAATACAACCATATCGAATTACCTGTTACAGGATCAAAATTGCAAAAATGGTTCAGAAAAACAGGATGGTAATCACCCGACCGAAGAGATCGGTGCTTTGCTATTGCGTGTTTTACAGGCCTTTCGCTACTAATACCGACCTGATGGTTCCGAAAAATATCCTGAAATCGGTGAGGAGCGACCAGTTTTCGACATATTGGCGATCAAGCTGCATCCAATGATCGAATGGAACGCTGTTTCGGTTTGGCTGGATCTGCCAGATGCAGGTCAATCCCGGCTTTATACACAAGCGCTTCAGGTGCCATTCCTCCTGCTCGGTGACTTCATAAGGCTGCATGGGCCGTGGTCCGATCAGGGCCATTTCACCTCTCAGCACGTTAAAAAGCTGCGGCAGTTCGTCAAGACCGGTTTTTCTGAGGATGCGACCGAACCGGGTGATCCGGGGATCATTGGCTATCTTGAAGGCAGGCCCGTCGGCTTCATTGTATTGTGCCAGTGCTGCTTTCTGCTTTTCAGCATCCGCGATCATGGTCCTGAATTTATAGATGAAAAACATCCTTCCCCTCAGGCCGACCCGTTGCTGCCTGAACAATACCGGTCCGGGCGAATCGAGCCTGATCAACACGGAAACCAATAGCAGAAAAGGAGACAATATCAGTAGGGCTATATAGGCAAACAATTTTTCGACCAGGGATTTTATAATAAAACCGGTACGCCTCCTGGGATTGGTTTCCATCACAAATAAAAAATAATCTGCAATGTAAGTAAATCCCGATACAATGGCCTTTGCATTTCTCAGATCAGGCTGGAACAACAACGAAACGCCATATTGATGGCTGATCTCGGTAAGCTCGAACAGGAATTCATCGGAAAGCGACGAAATGCAGCAAATGATCTCGTCGATGGTGTCAAACCTCAGAAGGTTTCTTATATTGGCCTTCAGGGGGTAGATCCTTGAATTCGACTGGAACATGGATTTTACAATGGGACAATCGGTGATGACGTATACCACCTGAATACCCCACTTGTCTTTCTGCATCAGCTCATCCAGCATATCCAGATGCGCCTCATCAACAATGACCATTAGCTTCTTAATATCAACATAATGATTCACCTGGAGGCGATAATTGATCAGCGAGCGGGACAGTTTTTTTATGCCTGGCATTGGTTGTGTTTTGTTTCCTTATCATACTGTGAAGCCGCCTAAAGGTTGAAAGATTGTTACGAGGGGATTAATTCCTTTGACGAGTGAACCGGAGCAAAGGACAGATATTATTACCGGCATTCCCGGCAGCCGGATCGGGGTGTTCTTACGATATTTAGTATATTTGGCCGGAGTTGAATTGAGTGTAAAATTTCAATACTGACCTAACAGCAAATTATATGAAAAACAGGATCATGTTGCCGTTGTTCCTTTTCGCCATTAGTATTGCACACGGTAACGCGCAAAGCGTAACCTACCAGATTCGCCTGAACCAGGCCGGCTTTTTACCCAACGCGATCAAGCGGGCAGCGGTCATTAACACGCAGGCCGACAGCTTTGAAATAAAAACGGCTGATTTGACAGCGACGGTGTACCATGGACAATGCCTGCCGGAAGCATCATGGTCCTCTTCGGAGGAACAGGTAAGGATAGCCGATTTTACCCTGTTGCAAACGCCGGGAAGTTACGTGGTTGTTGTTGAGGGAATGGGGAAATCCGTGCCTTTTACCATAAGGGAGGACGTTTTTGCCCCTTTGTCAAAGGCCAGTATCAAGGCTTTCTATTTTAACAGGGCATCCACGGCATTATTGTCCCAGCATGCCGGAGTCTATGCCAGGGCAGCCGGCCATCCTGACACCGCTGTTATAGTGCACCCTTCAGCAGCCTCGGCAACCAGACCTGCCGGTACTGTCATTTCCACGCCCTACGGCTGGTATGATGCAGGGGATTATAACAAATACATTGTGAATTCGGGGATATCCGTATTCACGCTGCTTTCTGCCTATGAGACTTATCCCTCCTATTTCGATACCCTGGAACTCAATATTCCTGAAAGCGGCAACGGCATCCCCGATATCCTTGATGAAGCCTTGTGGAATATCCGCTGGATGATGACCATGCAGGACACCGCCGATGGCGGGGTATACCACAAGACCACCGAGGCAAGCTTCAGCAACTTTGTCATGCCTGTCCAGGTTACCTCCAAGCGTTACGTCGCTGCCAAGGGCACGGCCGCTACCCTTGATTTTGCTGCAGTAATGGCCATGACAGCACGCATTTACAAAGATTATATGCCTGAACTGGCTGAAGAAGCCCTGCAAAAATCGAAAAAAGCCTGGCAATGGGCCAAGGACCATCCTAATGTCCGCTTTACTAATCCTCTGTCTTCCGGCGGATATCCGGCCCTCAGCACCGGGGAATACGGCGACGGCAGTTTTGCGGATGAATTTGCCTGGTGCGCAGCAGAACTATATGTTACCACAAAAGAAGTCCATTATTACAATGAATTTAAACTGGAAAGCAGCACCTTTGACGTTCCCGGCTGGGGTAACGTTAGAACCCTGGGATTGCTGTCCCTGGTGGTGAACAGAAAATTCCTCACGACGGAAGCTGATACCACCCTGGCAAAAAATAAACTGATCAGTTTGATCAACGGAGCCAGGAACAATATGATCACATCACCATACCGCATAATAGGTGACTATTTTTACTGGGGCGGCAATAACGGTTATGCCAACCGGGGGATGCTGCTGATGCAGGCTTTCAGCCTCACAGGTGACGCCGGTTATTTCAATGCCGCCGTGTCAACCCTCGATTACCTGCTGGGCAGGAACGCTACCCAGTATTGCTTTGTTACGGGGATAGGCACAAAACGACCCATGAATATCCATCACCGCCCTTCAGGCGCTGACGGCATTTCCGAACCCATTCCCGGTTTCCTGGTCGGGGGGCCGAATCCCGGCGATGTCAATGCTGACTGTGGCGCTTCTTCCTATCCTTCGCTTCTGCCTGCCAAAGCCTATGTCGATCTGCAGTGCAGCTATTCGACCAACGAAATAGCCATCAACTGGAATGCACCATTGGCATTCCTGGCGGGTGCCGTTCAGTGCGAATACCTCCATCACTTTGCCGACACCATGCCGGTATATTTCATGATTTCATCCGGTAACATTGCATTGCCCTATAAAGCTGGCTTTGAATATCAGCTGACCATCGAAGGTAATGCTGCCTGGATCCTTTCTCCCGATGCCGGCTGGATAGGATTGAGCGCGGAAGATGGCAATGGAAGCGCTGTCATCCGGGTTTTCAGCCTGAATGATAATCCTGGCGATACGACCCGGATTGGAAAGATCTATGTTTCTTGCAATGGCGTGCTGACTGATTCCATTGCCGTGGCACAGAACGGCATGAGAAAATCCTTCCGCATCGAGGCCGAAGAGTATGCTTCGATGACCGGGTTGCAGACTGAAACCACAACAGATGAAGGCGGAGGCATGAACCTGGGCTATGTTGATCCCAATGACCGGGTCGTCTATAACATTGACATTTCTTTTGAAGGCGAATACCTGGTGGTGTTCAGGCATGCCGGCTATGAGGGGGATTTCGATGTCAGCGTTGACGGTGAAATTGTAAAAAATGTAATCCTGCCGGCCACTTCAGGGTGGCAGGACTGGACCAGCGATACGATCCAAATCGGGTTAACGGAAGGAATACATGAGGTACAATTCATCTTTCACAAAAACGGCCTGAACCTGAACTGGATGCAGTTTGACTGGACCAGTGAACTGCAGGCTATGGGTCAGGTGCTGAATGAAAATGAAATAACCGTTTACCCGGTCCCGGCCGGACAATTTCTGCACATTAAAACAAAGGGCTCACACAGTATAACACGTATCCAGCTTTACTCAATGGATGGAAAGGTCATGATGAACCTTACAGGGATCAATACTACGCATGAAAGAATTGATATTTCAAGTCTCGTTAAAGGGATGTATATCATTGCGGTAACTGCGGGTATGTCCACCTGCATGATGAAAGTGTCGGTGGATTAATATGTGTAAAGCTCCGTTAGAGCCTGCCCCGTCCGATAAACGGGGAGCGCCCTGTTTGTAGATCAAATTCAGAGAAGAATATTTAAACCTTGCGGTCCTGCCTGAAGCAGGCCCGCAAGGTTTAAGGGAATGATTATTATGGCCTGTTTTTCCTACAAACAGGTCGCCACTACGTGGCTAAATGCACCAAAACGATCAACACTTCGCATATTATAAATCGCATATCGTAATTTTGTTTTGTTATAAAACCACCTTTATTTCAAATGCCGTAACCGTTTTTTCGCCCGTAACCTCTGCTTTCCAAACATAATAATAATAGTGTTTAACATCCCGGATGACCCTGTATACCGAGTTGGCCCAGTAATTCCTGAGACCGAAGCCGCTGGGCTCTCCCTTCAACCGCTCGTGGAAAATCACTTCCCCGGTGTTCATATTGATCGCCACGAAATGAAACCAGGCCTCTTCATAGCATTTATTCAGGCTTTCGGCAATGAATACCACGCCGATCCCTTCCTTGCCTTCGAGGTAATATTCGTTTACAAAGGCCTGTAAGTCTTCCCCGGTAAACTTCCGCAGGTTGTAGGACAGCAAACTGTCGGGACGGGTCCTGTAATTGAGGGCCATGATCATGTCGATGTCATAACCGATATCCATTCTCCTGAGCATGCCTCTGATATCATATTTTTCACATTCGTCGAGCACGATCCTGTTCCATCTGGGGAAATAATCGGTAATGATCTGAACAGGTCCTTTTTCCCCTATTTCACCAAATTCAGCGAAGTTACCGACCAGGGTCACATGTGAAAAATCGATACCCAGCCAGGTAACCGGCACCTCATGCCGGAACAGGTCTTCAGCTGTTTGTGATCGGGACGGAAAGGCAAAAAGTGCCAGTAAAAGAGCAACATATATTGTTTTCATGGTGTAAGATTTTTGGGTTAACTACATTACGCCTTTAATGACAAGGTTTTTCCCGGAGGGTTGCATCCCTGTCTTCATTCTCCTCTGGAGAGAGGTCAGAAGTGTGTATATTTGAAAAATAAAATAACCTGTGAAGCCAAAACTATCTACTTAAAGGCAATTCCTCATAAAGTTTTTTCACTGCCTCTTTACCATAACTTCTTTCCAGTTTTCTGATGATAAAATGCCCTTTTGCCATGTCCTGAAAGTGATCAATGAAAATGGTATTGATGATGGCTCCCCCGATGGCTCCGATGGCCGGTATAGCCTGCGCTGCCACTTTTTCCGTGATTTGTATTCCGAATCGTTGGGAAATTTTTGTGATTAACTTTACAAAGATCGGGGCGCCTTCTTCAAGCAAACCTTTCTTAGCCATGAATTCCGCTGCTTCTGAGATCGATTTTGCCAGCAAAGCACGCACGGCATAGTATCCGCTTTCTGCGCTTTCACTGGCTCTGCTTTTGCCGCCCAGGGCAAAAACTTCAAGACAGGCTAATTTGGTTTCGGAATTCGTGATAGATTCACCCTGCGATCGTGCTATTTCTGCTATAGAACGTAACATGATGGTGGTCGATACCGGAAGTTCGACTGCCAGGGCGGCGATGCCAAAAAAACCACCGACACTGCCGCTTGCCATCACTCCCAGTTTGTGCCATTGGTTTGAAGATTTTTCTCCCGGGCTATCCTTGATGGTAAATATTGCCGCCTCTGATGCCTTTAACAAAGCTGCTCTGGTTATTTCTCCGATTTTATCGCTCCAGCTCCTGGGCAATTTTTCAATGCCTTTTTCGATAGGCATTCCGATAAAGTTGGTGATCTTTATGGCCAAACCGGGATTTTCAAGCAGATTTTTGGCTGCCTGGAGTTCTTTTCTGTCGGATTCGGATATTACGGTATTCATTGGGAGTTCCTATCCTATAAACAGGAAAAAAATCAGATGACGGATTTTTTATTGTTCAGATTAATGATGAACGTCATTGTAAATATCAGGGCTGACAGATGGTTCAGCGGCCGGACAATCGTTATTTCACAGGGTACGCACCGATAAATGCTGACTCCTGATCGCTCATCTGCATGGCCTTGATAACTTTGTCGGATGGCTTTATACCCTTGTATTTCCCGGCAAATTCTTTCAGCATATGAAAATCACCCTTTGCCGTATCAACAAAAACACCACCCGTATAATTTTCAAGATAATGGCTGTTTTGTGAAAAACCGGGATAGATTGCATTCAGTTCCCCGAGGGAATGGAAGGCGGCCTGGCATTTTTCGTTACCGGCCGGGCTCCAAAGCATCAAGGGAGCATTGGCGGCATTCAGTCGCCTTACATACAGGTTATAATCGAGTGTTTTGAGCTGTGATCCCTGCAGGCGCTGACACATGAAGGAGGGCTGCCAGACATCTAACTGCGGTTTCGGCAGGTCAACATCCATAACCACGAGGTTATTCACAAATACATGACCTTCCCGGTTTTCCACACCCGGACCGGTAGTTATATGCCAGCCGAAATGATCGTTCTGGTCCCCGCGTGAATCGCGCCCGAAACAGGCAAGGGTGTTGATAAAGGTATTATTGGAAACCTCTACATCACAGCTGTTTAAAACAAGCACCTGGTCGCAGTTGAGAAAAACATTGCCGGCACAAACGGCTCCTTTGGATATTTCAAAGAAGAACGCATTGTCAGCAGGCCAGACCTGGTAGTCTAAAAACGGCTTATCCAGCGTTCCGACATTTTCCGCCCAGTTGTTCACAAATACCCCGTCGACGTTTCCGACATCATACCACACGCCATTCGAAAACGGGTGGTTGATGATCTTGTTTTCCCTGCAGGTTACCCTGTGCGTCTGGTTGAAAATCTTGACCGCACCCGGGTAGAAGCCTGTCCACTTTTCAATGTTATTATAGGTGAAAATATTCCTTTCGAGCAGCACATCGGATGAAGCTACAATATACACCCCTTCGGTATTGGTATTTTTCACCAGGCAATGCCTCATCACAAGGCTGTCGCCGATGGCAAAAACACCGATCCTGAAACAGTCAGAAAAGGTACAGTTTTCGAACAGGGTGCCCACCACATCTTTCCCGTTTTGCTCTTCCGGTGAAATGCCCTGCGGATAGAATCCGTCAATGTGAACCATGGTGTCGGGGTATTGGGTGATCTCAAGCCCGTATATTTTCGGACCTCTTTTATCAGATCTTTTTCCGTGAACATCCGCCGTTGTTCTGAAAATGGCTTTTCTGAAAGCGGTTATTTCCACCAATTTTCCGGCAGGATCGATCCCTATGTATATTTGTTTGGCATCATAGTCGACAAAGAAACATCCTTCATCAACCTCATTCTTGCTGCCGGCAGACTGGAGGTAATGGCCGTCAATGAAAACCCCGTCGTTGTTAAAACGGTGCAGCGGGGTGAATTGTTCTTCTTTTGCCCTGTTCCACCAGCTTTCGGGACCGGCCGGGAATAAAAAATCCCAGTGGGTAACCCACAGGCTGTCACCGGCCTTTTCCCAGTTGTCAGCTACAAGGGTGCCTTTCAGCACCGGGTGTTCATCACGATAAGGCTGCAGGATTATGCCCTGGTTGAAGGTGAGGTTGCCGGTACGGTAAATCCCTCCGCGCATAATGATGGCGTCACCGGTGGCCGCTTTTGAAATGGCTGATTCGACCGTTGTGGGATGATGAATGTCCTTGCCATCAGCATCGGCTTTGCCGTCAGGAGCAACATAGAAAATATCGCCTGTGACGGCAGGCAACCGGTAAACCTGGTTTGAAGGGCCATAGAAAGCTTCAGTCGTCTCAACAGTTTTAGGCCGGCATGAAAACAAAGCGGCAGCCAGTAAAACCAGGCTTAAAAAACGAAGGGTTGTTTGATTTTCTCTCATGATCGTTATATTGAAAATTAGGAGTTTCACCTGCTTTTAAGCAGGAGCCTGCAGGATTTTAATAAACACGAAATTTTAGTTAAAAATACCGAACCTGTTTGATTTCTGCAAATTTTAACGCACAAACACGGGAATTGCATACCTGGTGCGAAGGTCAATATAGATTTTCAACCTTGCTTCTTCCGGCTGGCCAGTGTTACTATTTTATTACGGTAATTTTTGAGCCGGCCATGCCATGGTCGGAAGTCAGACTAACCAGGTAAATGCCGGGCATCAGACCGGATAAGTCGAATGCAGTGCTGTTCATACCTGCCATTGTGCCCGGGGTTGAAATCCTGTCGACACACCGTCCAACCATATCGTAAATATGGATACGAACCTCATCATTATCATGGCCCGCGTAAGTTAGCCTGCACCCTCCCTTTACCGGATTGGGCGTACATTCAATCCACAGGCCTTCATATGATTTCTCTCCGCGTTTTCCAATGCCCGTAGGAGGCTCATCCTTCACGAATTCTCTCATCCATAAATACATGTTCTCCACATTCTCCTCAAGGTAGTCATGCCCCCCTTCGAAGGTTACGAAGGCAAGGTTCGGATTGCCTGCCTCCTCAAGCAGGGTGTAGGCAGTCTGGTTGATCCCCAGCAGGCCGTCGTTTGTACCGCAGATGAAATATACAGGCAGGTTTTTCAATGCCCGGGCTGCATCTTCCGTCACCAGGTGCCTGTTGTCATACGAAAGGGCGCCGGCATGAATCCCCAGTGCGGCCCAGGTATCTGCCGATTTCGAGGCAATGCTCCATGCACCGTAGCCCCCCATGGAATGACCCGACAGATATTTCCTGGATGAATCAATCTTCACCAGGTTCTCCAGGACTTCAATGCATTCTCCGATATCGGTCTCGGATATTCCCTGGTACCAAAGGTTTCCCCGGCCCCAGGGTGAAAGCAGGTAACCGTCTTCGAACGATGAGCTGGTGGAAGGATCGTGCAGAAAGGGATAGGTAAGGTATTCGATGGAATTGGAAGCAACGCTCCACAAACCATGCAATTGTATATACAGGGGGTATTCTTTTCCCGGGTCCCAGTTCCTGGGAGGATTCAACCACGAAAAGGACACCTCACCGTCAGTCGGTGAGGTCCAGGCCAGGATGAAGGGCAATTGTCTTTGCAAATAGGTCCGGAATTCTCTGGGACTCGCCATATTATCCTGATCGCAGAAAACCTGGTAAGTGCTTTCCAGGAAATCCGAATCCTTTACGGTAAAACTTTTTTTTGCCTCTATCACCGATATGAAAGCGGCGCAATGCATCCTGAAGAATGCGTTTTCTGAACGCACGAACAGGTTTTCCAGGGTGTCTTTCAAGGCTTCAATCATCGATGCCCCGGCCGGTGCGAAGGTAATATCCTTCTCCTGGCAGGAAGATTTGACCGTGATAACCGCTGACAGGGATGCGAAGATGAATATTTTCAGGTTCATGGGAAAGAGATTTTTAATAAGACCCCTCAGTGCTCCGTTACCCTATTTGCCTCTCGGCTTCAGCAATACCTTTATTAGCTCAACATCAGGCTGAAGCGATATTCTCTTTTCGGTATCAAAATGGTATATACCGAAATCACCTTTGTATTCCCAGTTGCACCAGGCAACGTTGTTTTCTTCAAGGGCCGCGATCATATCTCCATAATAGGCTAACCGGTCCTTCCGGTCAACGGTTGGCATACAGCCGAACTCGCCGCAATAGAGCTGCAGTTTTTTTGAGGTGGCAAAATCGAGACCTTCTTTAAATACCTGTACCAGCCTTTCCTTGTTGAAATTTTCCCGGGCGTCGCCGAGCTGATTAACCAGGTCGGTATTGGTCGTGTCAACATACCTGTCATAATCATCCGCGGTGATGATGGGTCCCGGATAATGCACGAAGCCGGTATAATGCTTTATCGGTGTCCAGTCGGCTTTATAATGCGTAAAGGCGAGGGGGGTATACGTATGAAAGCTAAGGATTATGTTCCTGTCTCCCTCGGGAAGCTTTAAATATTTAAGATTGGGTGCAATCTGCCACATGTTCGGGCCAATGATCAACACCCTTTCGGGTTCCCGCTCCCTGATGGCCGCAACAGCCCTGTTCATGAGCCTGTTCCAGTCATCGTGCTCCGGGGCTACGGCTTCATTCAATATTTCATAAGCCACCCTGTCGTTAGGGTATTGGTGCAACCGGTCTGACAGTTGAAGCCACAGTCCGACAAAATGATGCTGTGCCGCCGTGTCGGTCCACAGCGTATTGCTGCCTCCTTCGTTTGACGCATTGAAGTGATGGGCGCGGATGATATGCAAATCGACAATGGCCCGAAGACCATATTCAGCACACCAGCCGAGGCAGTCGGTTAGGTAACCGAAGGCGGTTTCATTCGGCGTGCCCGTGCTGTCCCACATTTCAGCTTCGTCAATGGGAATTCTCACGTGGTCGTAACCGATGCTGTCGATGAACCGGATATCGTTTTTATTGATATAGGTGTATTTCGGCGCCCACCCGAAGTCCTGTGACAGCCAATGGCTGAGGTTTACCCCCCGGTTAATGCTGAATCCCGAAGGATTCAGGATTTCTGCCGAAGGCGTTGGCTTGCATGAGATCGCAGCGATTAAGGCAATTCCGGCCATGATATTTATTGGTTTCAGGTTCATTTCTTTTATTTTCCCGTGAAATTAGTATATTTTTTTAATAAAAGGTAAGCCTAAATCATGCTGTTATCAAGACAACAGAACAGCGGTTTTACCGGTAAGGTTTTTAGGGTCAAAATTTGCGGACCACAGGCTTCGGACAGTATCAAATCACGCTGCCACCGGTTAACGAAGGCAAATTGAACTGAACCATGATGGTATTCTCGGCTTATTTGCTTAATTTGCACCGAAACTCCGTTTAAACCTGTTTAACCATGAGAATAATAAGCCTTAAAATCCTGCTGATACTTGCTGTGTCATTGACTTTCCTGCAATGCAGGGAAAATGCAAAGCTTCTTCCTTATCAGGATCCTGAACTTTCGGTTGAAGAAAGGGTTGCTGATCTGGTATCGCGCATGACCCTCGAGGAAAAAATCAGTCAGATGATGAACGGCGCCGATTCTGTTGCCCGGTTGGGAATTCCTGATTACAACTGGTGGAGTGAGGGATTGCACGGCGTTGCCAACACAGGCATCGCAACGGTTTTCCCACAGGCAATAGGCCTGGGTGCAACCTGGAACGACAGCCTCATCTTACAGGTGGCGGATGTCATATCAACCGAGTTCAGGGCTAAATTCAATGATTTCCAGAAAAAGGGAGACCATGGTATATTCAAAGGCTTAACCGTATGGTCACCGAACATCAATATTTTTCGCGATCCAAGGTGGGGAAGAGGACAGGAAACATACGGCGAGGATCCTTACCTTACTTCACGCATCGGTGTTGCTTTTGTCAGGGGACTGCAGGGATCGGATCCGGATTATTTCAAGACCATTGCCACCCCTAAGCATTACGCCGTACACAGCGGACCGGAACCAGCACGTCATCATTTCGATGCGGTGACCGATTACCGTGATTTTGCCGAGACCTACATCCCTGCATTTAAGGCCTGCATTGTTGAAGGAGGCGCCTATTCCATTATGGGCGCTTACCAGAAATATCTGGGGATCCCCTGCTGTGCCAGTGATCTGCTTTTAAAGGAAGTGCTGCGGGACCAATGGGATTTCGACGGTTACGTAGTATCGGATTGCGGTGCCATCCATGACATATACGCCAACCATAAATTTGTAAAAACCCCTGAAGAAGCAGCTGCTATAGCCGTTCTGGCAGGCTGCGACCTGGAATGCGGCGATACCTATCAATATCTTAAAAGCGCCGTTGAAAAGGGATTGCTTAAGGAATCAGATATCGATGAAGCAGTGAAGCGTTTATTTACAGCCCGGTTCAAACTGGGTTTGTTCGATCCTGCCGACAGGGTCAGCTACGCACAGATACCCTTCTCGGAAATCGACGCCCCTGCTCATCGGGATCTGGCGCTGAAAACCGCTCATGAATCCATGGTCCTGCTGAAGAACGAAAATAGTTTTCTGCCGTTAAAAAAGGATTTTAAAACAATTGCCGTAATCGGTGCCAATGCCAATGTGCCTGAAGTACTGTACGGCAATTACAACGGCATTTCGTCTGCACCGGTCACTCCCCTTGCAGGGATTAAAAACAGGGCACCTGAGGGAACCACCATCCTGTTTGAAGCCGGATCGGATCTGGTTTATGATTCCCCGGCACTTTCAACCGTGCCTGAGGATGCATTATCCAGCGGCAACAAAAAAGGTCTGAAAGCCGAGTATTTTGACAATTTGGAACTGGAAGGCACCCCTTTTCTTACCAGGACTGACAGCAAGGTTGATTTCGATATTTACATCAATGCTCCCCTGAAGGATAAAAGCACAAAATTCTCGGTGCGCTGGTCCGGTGAACTTTTGGTTCCCGAAACGGGAATTTACTATCTGGGTTTCACGGGTGATGACGGTTATCGGGTTTATCTCGATGGCAACCTGCTGTTTGAATCCTGGAAAGATCAGGCCCCGGCCTCGAAGAAAGCCGGGATTAAACTGGTAAAGGATACCAGGCACACGCTGATCATTGAATATTATCAGAACCTGGGGGGAGCTGTCGCAAGATTTCAATGGGCGAGAGCCGATGAAGACTATTTACAGCAGGTTTTAAAAGTGGCAAAACAGGCCGATGTGATTGTTTATGTTGGAGGTATCGCTTCGTGGCTCGAAGGAGAGGAAATGCCGGTTGAACTTGAAGGTTTTAAAGGGGGCGATCGTACAACACTCGATTTACCGGCCGTTCAGGAAAAAGTGCTCAGGGCGATCAAATCAACCGGGAAACCCATTGTCCTGGTCCTGCTGAATGGCAGCGCGCTATCGGTTAACTGGGCGGAGAAAAATGTCAACGCCATACTGGAAGCCTGGTACCCGGGTGAAGAAGGAGGCAATGCAATCGCCGACGTTTTATTCGGCTTTTATAATCCGGCCGGCCGCCTGCCAGTTACCTTTTATAAATCGGTTAACGATTTGCCACCGTTTGAAGACTATAACATGAAAGGCAGGACATACCGTTATTTTAACGGAACGCCTCTCTATGCATTTGGTTACGGGCTAAGCTATACCACCTTTGCTTATTCAAAACTTGTGGTTCCGGCATCGGTCCGCACCGGTGAGCAGGTTGCCGTGCGTGTGGATGTTGAAAACACCGGGATGATGGACGGGGATGAAGTGGTGGAACTGTATGTGAAGTTACCCGACGCACGGGTGCCCGTCCCCAACCATGCTCTGAAAGGATTTAAACGTGTTCACCTGAAATCGGGAGAAAGGAAAACCGTCGATTTTATACTGCAGCCGGAACATCTGTCACTGATCAATGACGACAATAAAAGGGTGACGGAACCGGGAAGGGTCAGGATATATGTAGGAGGCTGCCAGCCTGGAGCGGAAGTACTGTCTTCCGGTAAGGTTTTAACCGCCGATTTTAAAATCACCGGCAGGGTGCAGGTAATTGAATAGAAAGGATTGAATGAGGGCGGTGTCATTTTTTGATCATCGACTGGTAATTTTTGTTCACGAAAGAAACAAAAATAACAGAATCATGAGTAATTTATAGAAAAAGAATAGTTTATGATGTAGTATTTCCGGACATAAAATAAATAAAAAATTGTGATCTGGTATTGTATATAAAAAAATATCACTAATTTCAAGCCTCAAATTTTCACCATTACCCGACCTTTTTTTTGGTTTTATGCTGAACATCGATTTCATTTACTATATAAACAGAAATTAACACCATATGAAGAAATCAATAATCAATTTCGGCCTTGCATCCATGGCATTATGTATACTGTTGGTAATGCAAGGATGCTCTGAAAGGATGGATCGGTATGAATATCCTGAATGGCTTGGCGCGACCAATATTGAAACCCTGGAGGCAGCCGGGAAATATTCGATCTTTTTACGGTTAATGGAAAAAGCTGACTACAGGAATACGATTGAAAAACAGACTGCCACCCTGTTTGTTCCTGACGATGATGCATTCAGGGCCTATTTTCAGAAAAAGGGAATCAATTCTGTCGAAGATTTGTCGGAGGATCAGGCCTTTGAACTTTTCACCCTTCACTTTCTGGCTAATTCCGTAAATGCCAATCAGCTGGTATACGAAAAAATGTGGAACCGCCTGGAAAGTGAAATCGGCGAATACCGGTCACTGTTTTTCAGAAAACTGACCAAAAGTTTCTCGGTACCTTATATTGAAGTACCCCGGTACGACCCCACTTACAAGGGCCAGGAGCTTTATATCTATACCGATGTGAAATATATCCCGTTGTTCTCAAAGTATTATTTCCAGGATTACAACGGCAACGGTGATATTGATTATCCCATGATGTATCCCGACAGCAAGTGGGGCGGATTGATCAACTGGCACAATGCCATGATACTGCCTCCCGCCGGTAAAGAGAATACCACCGATATTGAGGACCTGGCCATACCGACCGGCAGCGGATTCCTGTATTACCTCGACCGGGTGGTGGAACCAATGCCCAATATTGACCAGTATCTGGCTGCCAATCAGGACAAATATGGTTTGTTCTACGACCTGATGCAGCGATATGCCAGCTATACCGAATCTTCCACAGAGGATAAACTGGGCAGAAAGCTTTATACCAAATCCTATCAGGATATTTCCAATATCGCGGCTGAAAGGGGAGCCAGATGGAGATCAAATCAGCAGCCCGATTGGGCGCTTACTATATTTACCGTTTTCCTCCCCGACGATGATCTGCTGCAATCCTATTTCGACAATACCGTGCTGAAAACCTATGCCACCCTGGATGAGGTTCCGGATATTACCCTGCGGTATATTCTGCAAAGCCAGATAACAGGGACCCTTGAACTGAAGTCGAAATTCACCAAGCAGTTTTATAATTATTACGGTGATTTTTCGGTGATCGACGAAGCTGATGTGGAACCGGGCTTTATGTGCAGCAATGGTGTGATATATAAATCGAAGCGCATTTTGGAACCCAACGTATTTTTATGTGTTCCGGGTAAACTGTTTTTTGACAAGAATTACGAGACATTCCTGTCCATGATTACCAAGGCAGGCTTGATATCCACTCTTTCAACCGACAAGGAGGTCACACTTTTTGCCCCAACCAATGACGAGTTAATGGATGCCAATATCCGCATGATCATAAATGATAACGGTGAGCAGGAATTTCAGCAAATGGCCGACGATGGACAATGGCTGATTATGCCTGACGTCGACCTGATTACCTATGTACAGGATCATATTTGCTATGGAAAACTGACTGATTTGAGCGGTGAAGGATATATCGAAATGCTTTCCCGTAATTTCGTTCATTACTCCAACAATAAACTGAATGCCGGGCTGAACGATTTTAAAGGCAATGAGGCGGGGATTGTTGAAGGATTCGACAGCAAGAATGGAATTTTGTATCATTTATCCCAGCCTATAGAAACTGAATATCGCATGGGTCAATATATTGCAAACGATCCTGATCTGTCTGAATTTGCCGGGCTGATGATTGCAACCGGCCTGCTTGATCCGAATTTTGAGGAGACCGACACCAGAAACAAATATCCCAACATTGCACTTACGGAAGCTGCGGATGCCTATTACTGGACCGCTTTCATACCCACCAATGCTGCCCTGGCACAGGCGAAACTTGACGGAACTTTCCCCGATACAACCGGGGGCAATCTGGATGCCCTTAAAAGCTTCGTCAATTATCATTTTATTCAAAAAACCGTTGTTGATGATGGCAGTGTATCAGGCACCTTTAATACCTTGCTCGGAGGGGCTGCACTCATAGTTGACAACAGCCCGAACAACCTGAGGATCACGGACGGCTCAGGCCGGCAGGTTGCAGTAAACCATGCCAGTGCCAATCACCTGGTGAGAAGAGGAGTGGTTCATAAGATCGGTTCCGTGCTGCTAAACCAGTGACCCTGTTTCAGGCATGTACACCTTATATATATATGTCCGAAACATTCAGACCTGTGATGGTTACAATGTAAAAATGACTCGCGGAGCGAACATTATCCTACAAAAAAACCTTAAATATCTTACTTCAAAAAACCTTAATATGATTAAGAAAATCATTCAACTGACCGGGCTGCTCATATGTTTCCTGGCCTTTTTCAGTAACGCCGCTGCACAGCAATCAGCCATTATTAAAGGCAGGATAACTGATAAGACCACCAACGAGAACCTGCCCTTTGTCAATATTGTTGAAATCGATGCCAATGGCAGGTTTGTTTCCGGAACCACTTCGGATGACAATGGCAATTATATCCTGCAAGTGAAAGACGTTAAGGACTCCGTTCAGGTATCGTTCATAGGGTATAAAAAGAATGTTTTTGCCATCAATAACCGGACCACCATCAATGTAACGCTGGAACAGGAAACCAAAGCCATTGAGGAAGTCAGGATCGCTGCGTCAAAAATCAGCAGCGACGGGTATACCAATGTAAGAGACAGGGCCACAGCCGTTGCAAGGCTTGAAACCATAGAAATGAAGTCGGTCATGTCCACTACGGTGGAAGATATGCTCCAGGGAAGAATGGGTAACGTCGATATCACATTCGTATCGGGCGACCCGGGTGCAGGGTTGAATATCAGGATCCGGGGAACGGCATCCCTTAACGCTAATAACAATCCTTTGATCGTTGTTAACGGGATACCCTATGCCTCTGATTTTGAAAACTTCGATTTTGCAGGCGCCGATGTCCAGAAATTCGGAAACCTGATCGATGTATCGCCGGAAGACATAGAGTCGATCGAAGTCCTGAAAGACGGAGCTTCAACCGCTGTCTGGGGATCGGCTGCTTCCAACGGCGTTATCATGATCAAAACCAAACGGGGGATAAAATCGAAACCCATGTTTGAATATACCTTTAAAAATACCATAGCAAAAGAACCCGAACCTATACCCATGCTCGATAACGGCGAATATGCCAGGCTGATCCGCGATGAAGTATACAATTTCAACATCAACTCCATGGTCGGCACCACGACGCCATCGAATTACAATCAAATTGACTTCGAGCCCACTCCACAATACAATTATTACGATTATATACAAAACACCAATTGGGTGAAGGAAATAACCCGGGTTGCCAATACCATGCAGCACGATTTCTCAGTGAGAGGCGGAGGTGATAAATCAAGGTACAATCTTTCCGTCGGTTACTATGACGAAGAAGGCACCGTGATCGGAAACCGTTTGAAAAAACTGAACCTGCGCAGTTCACTCGACTACGACCTGTCGACCAAGCTGCAGTTCAAATCGGATATCATGTATACACGCTATGATGAAGACGCTACCTATGACAGGGATGACTGGGGTGATTTTGGAGCCGGCAATAAAAAGATCCGTGCCATTGCCTACAGAAAGATGCCCAACCTTACCATCTACAAAAGAGATACCAATAACATTCCTACCAACCAGTATTTTAACGATCAAACCCTTCAGGGCAGTTCAACCGATGTTTACAATCCCGTCGCTTTGGCCAACCTTGGTGTTAACAACAAAATCAAGGACAATGCCAGGGCGCTCTTCAGCATCAAGTATTTCCTGCTTCCCGAGTTAATCATCAATGCTACGGTCACCCTGGATATATTCGACAGCAAGCAATCCAAGTTCCTCCCAGCCGAAGCCATCGGCATGTACGATTCCTATTTATCCAACAGGGCTGTGAACGGATTTAATAAGAAAAGCTCGGTGTTTTCAAAGACACAGATCATTTACAATCCCAAGCTGAATGAAAATCACGATTTAGGATTCATCGGGCAGTTTGATTCCGAAGAAACCATGGAAAGAGGGCTGAACGTGCAGACGAATTACTCATCCTCGCGTTATATACAGCAACCGGTGGGTGAAAAAAATATCAATTCCATAAATGCAGACTATTCCAAGTATCGTGCTTTGGGCGTGTTTCTGTCAGCCAACTATAAGTATAAGGATAAATACATATTTATGGTCGGAGCCAAAGGAGAAGGAACCTCCAAGTTCAGCGCCGAAAGCAGGTGGGGTATTTTCCCAACGGCATCAGTTGCATGGCGTATTTCCGGTGAACCTTTCCTTATGGATGTGGAATTTGTCAACGACCTGAGGTTGCGTGCGAGCTGGGGACAAAGCGGAAACCAGCCCGATGGCAAATATCTGTATTTCAATAAATACGAATCCAAAGCCAGCATGTCCTATATGGATGTTATCGGTGTAAGGCCATCCGGCATTGAACTTACCAGCCTGCGGTGGGAAACCATTGAACAAACCAACCTGGGCTTTGACGTGACCTTGTACAACGGGCGTGTCAACCTGATCTTTGATTATTATATCAAGACTACCCATGATTTGTATTTGAGAGATACAAGAATTCCCTCCACTTCGGGATTCGGCTCGCTGAGTATTAACGACGGTGAAATGCAAAACAGGGGGGGTGAACTATACCTTGATTATACCATAGTGAAATCCGGCAATTTTCAGTTCGATATTAACCTAAATGCCGCAACCAACGAAAATGTGGTTATCCGTTTGCCTGAAAATTACAGCTTTGAAACCGGCAATGTATTGAATAACGGGGAATACCTGATGAAAGTCCAGCCCGGTGATCCGTTGGGAGGCTTTTACGGTTACCGGTACCTGGGCGTTTATTCCAGGACTTCGGATGCCGTGGCAACCGATGTCAACGGCAATCCCATACTGGGACTCGACGGTTTGCCCCTGACCATGCAAATGGGCAATGTCGGAGCTGAAAAGTACAATTTTTCAGGGGGCGATGCCAAATACCTCGATGTGAATCATGACGGAAAGATTGACCGGCTCGACGTTGTATACCTTGGTGATCTGAATCCCAGATACACCGGGGGCGGCGGAGCCAGGATCAGCTATAAAAATCTGACGCTGAACTCCTTCTTTACGTTTAAATTCGGATCAAAGATCATTAACCAAACCCGAATGTATGCTGAAAACATGTCGGGCTTCGACAACCAGACCAAAGCAGTCAATTCAAGATGGAGAAAGGAGGGCGATGTTACCAATGTCCCCAGGGCTTTGTGGTCGGGACCGGGATCCACCAATTATGGCTACAACTGGCTTGGCTCTGACCGTTTTGTTGAAGACGGATCTTTTGTCCGCTTTAAGACCCTCTCACTGACTTACAATTTTGGTGAAAAGATCTGCCAAAAGATAAGGGTCAATGAACTGAAGATTTATGCAACGGCATACAATCTGTATACATGGACCAGCTATTCAGGACAGGACCCCGATGTGGCTCCTCCTTTTAGGCCTGATATATTGCCTGTGGACAATAATTTAACCCCGCCGAGCAAAAGGCTATTATTGGGTTTAAACATTACTTTCTAACATTTTTAATATCGGAATCAATGAAAAAGCTTCTTACCGACCGGAAAATGATAGCCATACTGATGATGGCCTTGTTTTTGTTCTCATCGTGCGAGAAATGGCTGGATATAGCTCCTGAAAAAGACCTGATCAAGGACAATTTCTGGAAAAAGGCAGAGGATGCCAACAGTGCGCTTGCTGCGGTATATGGTTCATTACGGGATGTTTCACTGGAAAATATCATCTGGGGTGAATGCCGGGCCGATATTGCCATTAACATGCCCGGCAATTATAGTCCGATTGCCGGAAGCGATATCGATCCGGAAAATGGTGCCATAAACTGGGGAAAATACTACACGACCATTAACCTTGCCAATACGCTTTTATATTTTAGCGGTGAAGTAATGGACAATGACATGTCATTCACGCAAAAAATGAAGGACGGCATTGATGCCGAAGCTTTGTTTATACGTTCCCTTTGTTATTTTTACCTGGTACGCGTATGGAAGGAAGTGCCGTTAATACTGAACCCGTCGATTTCAGACACCTGCAATTTATATTTTCCAAAATCAACCGAAGCAGTAATTGTAAAACAAATTATTTCGGATCTGTTGGTTGCATTGGACAAGGCTTATTCAAACGAGTTCTACTATGACCCGGCCTATTTTAAAGGCCGCGCCAACAAATATTCGATCATGACCTTATTGGCCGATGTGTATTTATGGAACCAACAGTACGAAAAATGTATAGAATACTGTGACCAGGTTATCAGTTCAGGCTTGTATGATCTACAACCCACGGATACCTGGTTCGAAATCTATAACCCGTGCAATTCCATTGAAGGTATTTTTGAATTGCAGTGCAAGGATGACCAAACCACCAATCAGACCAATCCGATCTATACCGGGAATCCCTCGTTGTTCAATCTGAGCAATGGTTCGACTGCATTTTCGATGGGCACTAAATACACTGCCTTGTTCCCTGACCGGTCTGACAGAAGATATGTCAACGGAAAAACCGCAACCTGGAAATTTATCGGCCTCAATTACACTGACAATTTAAGGCGTTCAAACGTGAGTGAGCGGGATGCCAATGTCATCTATTACCGGTATGCCGATATTTTGTTGATGAAGGCCGAAGCGTTGAACGAACTGGGCAGGGTGGAGGAGGCTCAGTCTTGGGTGACCAAGACAGCGGAACGTGCCGGTATACTGCCCATTTCAGGAATAACGGATCAGATGGAGATGAGAAATATTATAATGGATGAAAGAGCCAAGGAATTTGCCCTTGAGGGGAAAAGATGGTTCGATTTATTACGAAAAGCAAAAAGGAATGGTTTTCAGTATAAAAGGGAGTTGGGAGATTTGCTGGTTAACCTGGCCGACGCCAGAAGCCAGGCCCTTCTCAGATCGAAGGTCAATGATACCATGATGTATTACCTGCCTGTTCCGTATGATGAATTGAAACGCAATAAGAATCTGAAACAAAATCCTTTTTATGAAAGATAAACAGATGAAAAAACTATTCTATATGGAAACAAAAATGGATTACAAAAGAATTGTAAGAAGCATGTGGATGCTTCTTATCATCCTTGTTTATAATGGTTGCAGGGAAGATATCCAGGAGCCGCCAAGAACCGATGACCAGCTGGTTATGGCTGAATATATTGCCCTGAAAAGCGATTTTTCAAAGTTCAATGAACTTCTGATTGATACCAAACTCAATAACCTGTTGAGCATACGCGGGCCCTATTCCCTTTTTCTGCCCAACAACGCCGCGATAGAATCCTATTGTCAGACCAGGGGTATCCAGTCGCTGACCGAGCTCGACAGCCTCGAAAAAAGAGACCTGGTTTACAACCATATCGTTCCGGCGGATTATTCTGTCTCCGATTTTCAGCTGGGCTCCCTGGGATCAAAAAACGCCCTGGGTGACAATATCGTTACCGAGTTCCAGGAGGCTGAAATTATCATCAATAAAACAGCAAGGATCATTAAAAGAGATATAAGGGTATCGAACGGAACCATTCAGATCATTGACAAGGTTCTCGAACCTGTGATAGCCAGCGTAATTGATGTATTGAACGCCAATCCTTCTTATTCCATTTTCGCCGCAGGACTCGATCATACAGGTTTGAAAGACACGCTGGATATGATCAGTTTCAACTACGGACAATCCACGGCACGCAACCGGTTTACGATACTTGCCATTGCTGATACCACCTACCAGAGGCTTGGGATTTCCAGCTACGACGATCTTGTGAGCCGGTATACCGATGCGCCTGACAGTGTAAGCTTCAGCAACAATGGTTTTTACCAGTATATGGATTACCATTGCCTGGATAAGGAAGCCTATTATTTATCGGATTTTCCCACTGCGGCCACACTCTATTCCGCTCTTTCAAAGAACAGCAATGTTCAGGTTAGGATTGAAAACGGTATTTATAAAATAAACGCCAATCCTACCGACCATTCCATCTATACCGGAATATATATAGATCAATCCAATGTTTCCGGCAAGAACGGTGTTATTCATACCATCGACGGTTTACTGGAAGTCTCAACCCCGTCTCCCACCACTATTATTTGGGAAGTTACCGATTATTTCGATCTCAAACAGGGTGAATATTACCTCAAGCATTTTGAAAAGTTTTACGATCCGTTCAAATTTGAAGGGATCAGATGGAAGGGAGAGTATCTGCAATATTATATCAAAGCGGCTAAGGATGCGCAAACCCAATTAAACGACGATTGTCTGAACATGATCGGTTGGTGGGAGATCGAGGTTACCACACCGAAAATCATGAAAGGCCCTTATGTCGTTGCATCCCGTGTATGGTTTGGAGCTGAATATGCAGTATACATTGACGGAGTGCAAACCCGGATTGTTTTAAGTTCCGATGCCGGCACTATCACAGGGGCTGTCACATCAGATTCATTTCAACTTTTGAATTTCGGGGAGGTCAACTGGACAGAATCAACCCAGCATACAATCAAACTGGTTGGATTAAGATCACAGACACTGTTCTGGGACAGGATTGAATTCATACCAGTAAAATAATTACAAGTCATTAAAAATCTAATTATACCTTGATATGATTAAACGATTTCTAACCCCGACATGCCTGGTTATTATGATCCTGTTGATGGCCGGCATGAATATTCATAAGGGTGGTGCACAAACAACCGATGTTATGATTTCCGGGCATGTAATGGAATCCGGATCAGGATTGCCTTTAAAACAGGTGCTTGTATCGGTGTCATCAACCGGTGTTTCTGCTGAAACGGACAGTAGCGGAGCTTTTTCCATAAACGCTCCCGATAAAAATTCGGAGCTCATCATTGACCTTCCGGGGTACAACAAAAGAAAAATATTTATTCTCGGCCGCGATTATGTGAACGTGTCGCTGGTCCCGTCCGAATTCAAGTCATTCGATAATGAATACTACACTCCGCTGGGTGTTCCCGCCCTGAAAGATGCAACCTATGCAGTGACTGCTCTTAAAAACTCCGAATTTTACATGGGCAAATCGACCTCATTCGATCAGGTCATGCAAGGCCGCGTTGCCGGTATGCGTACCATCGAGCATGCAGGCATGCCGGGTAGCAGGACCTGGATGAACATAAGGGGCGTGTCTTCCATCTTTGGCAAAAATATGCCGCTCCTTTATATCGACGGCATGATGCACGACTACGAGTATACGAACATGAGCCTGATGGAAGGATTCTCCCTTAACTCCCTTGATGTGGTGGATATAGAAGAGATCACCGATATTTCTGTTTTGAAAGAAGGGACAGCATATCTGGGAGGAGCAGGATCGAACGGCGTGATCTATATCAATACCGAGCAAAAAACTGAAACCAGTACCACCATCAATGTGTCGGCCTATACGGGATTATCCCTGGCACCCGCCGGCCAGGATGTATTAAATGCGGCCGAATACAGGGATTATCTTAACCAGCGCCTGACCGAAGAGGGATTAAACGCCGGGCAGATCAATGAAAAATTTCCCTGGCTTAACGGGGATGCTGCTGCACGTGATTATTATAAATACAACAACAGTACCGATTGGCAAAAGGAAACTTTTAAGACCGGTACACTGAATAAAGTCAGCTTGTTTATCAAGGGAGGCGACGATATTGCCACCTACAATATCTCTACCGGGTATGTTAAACAGGATGGGAACTTCGAAAAAACAAAATTCAGCCGTTTCAATCTGCGCATTAACGGTAAGGTCAATATTACGGATAAATTCTCCGTGGCTCCCAATGCCAAGCTTTCCCTTACCGACAGCTATTTGCCCAACCTGGGCCACACCGCATTTAAGAACCCGGTTCTTTCGGCACTCACCATGCCTCCCATCATGACCGTTAATGCCCGGGATCCTCAGACGGGAGTTTCATTGCCCTTCCTCGACGATGTGGGTGATATGAATGTAAGTAATCCGGTGGCCATTATACAAAATGCACAGGGATCCAGCAGAAACTACAATTTTTTAAGTTCTGTGAACTTTCAATATAAGGTATCGTCGCATTTGCTGATTTCGAACCTTACCGGTATCGGTTTCAATAACTCGCGCGAATCTATTTTCCTGCCCG
Organism: uncultured Bacteroidales bacterium; assembly: GCA_964390385.1. Classification (GTDB taxonomy): domain Bacteria; phylum Bacteroidota; class Bacteroidia; order Bacteroidales; family UBA10428; genus UBA5072. The sequence goes on from CAYMJH010000011.1 coordinate 26,262, forward strand.
ATCTCGGACTGGCACAGATCGACTCGGCCTATAACAGCCCGGGTGATTTCACCAGCGAATACCGTTCCACACAAAACCACACCACCATTGCATACACCAATCAAAACACCTCGGGACACGCTTTCGGAGCCAACATAGGGATGAAATACATTAAGAACACCTATAAAAATGTAAAACTTATTGATTTGAACACAGCCTCCGACGACTTTAAGAATGTAGGCGCCGGGACCGGATCGCTGACTTATTTGCGTACTTCCACAGGCGATGACCGTGGAATCCTTTGGTTATCCTTCTTTGGAGATGTAAGCTATAGTTATTTAAACAAATATTTCGTTAATGCCAATTTGTCCTACGAAGGCAATTCAGCAGTGGCCGAGAATGCCAGGTACAATCTGTATCCCTCTGTCGGTGTTGCCTGGCGTATGTCTTCCGAAGATTTTATGCTGCAGGCTGACTGGATAGAGAACCTGAAGATCAGGGCGTCGTGGTCACAGACGGGTAATATCTTCAGCCAGACCTATGATTATTCAAAATTGTATTACAAGGAAGTCAGACTGGCCGGTACCAGCGTTCTTTCACGCGAGGCCATTCCCAATGATGACATGGAAATTGAAAAAAAGAACACCATCAATGCAGGATTGGATATTTCGTTGTTCAAGCAAACCACCAATGTCCATATCGATTACTACATTGCGGATGTCAATAATATGATTATTGAACAAATTCTGCCGGTCAGCTATGGGTTCAGGAATTTTTATAACAATGGAGGCAAATTAAGAAATACCGGCATTGAACTTTCTGCCGAGCAGCGGCTCCAGTTCGGACAGTTTCGCTGGACGATCGGTGGCTCGTTGGCAAAGCAAACAAACGAAGTTAAAGGCCTTGACTTTATCAATCCCGAACAGAAAAACATGGTTATTCAGGTTGAAAATGCGGCCTATGTTACTTCGGTCGGGAATGTCGTAAATGCTTTTTACGGATTCAAAACCAATGGCATTTTCGGCGACAATACGGAAGCCTCTCAGGTATCGGGGCCAAACGGAAAAAGAATGCAGGCCGGCGATATCCGATTTGCTGATGCCGATGGTAATTCAATCATTAATGATGCGGATAAAACGATCATTGGAAATCCCAACCCCGACCTTTTCGGAAGTCTCTCTACTTCGCTGTCCTATAAAAGGATCGGACTTTCGGCTTTCTTCACCTACAGCATCGGCAACGACGCCTTTAATTACGTGAGGTACAGAGCCGAATCCATGGATACATACGGCAACCAGCTTACAAGCGTATTGGACAGGTGGAACTCAGGTAATCCTGATGCCGCCCTTCCCAGGGCCTCTTTCGGCGATCCTAACGGGAACACGGTCTTCTCCGACAGGTGGATTGAAGACGCTTCATACCTCAGGCTGAAGCAGCTGACCGTACATTATACGCTTCCGGGAACCCGTTTTTACAAGGGATTGAAAATATTTGCATCGGCCTACAACCTGTTAACGGTTACCCAGTATTCAGGATATGATCCGGAATTTATGTACATGAACAGTCCTTTTTACATGGGCATTGATTACGGGTGTCTTCCGCAGACACGCTCCTTCATACTGGGCATTAAACTTGGCATATAATCTGGTTCATAAAATCATACATACCATTGATATGAAAATAATGAAAAATATATTCGGGATTTTGGCTGTTGTGGCCTTAGCAGGCTTCAGCTATTCATGCAGCGATGATTTCTTCACGGAACCTGCCGGAAACAGGATCATGCCGGACGATCATTATAAGTCGCAAAGAGATCTTAATACCAGTATCTCCGGAGCATTTGTACCCTTACAGAAAGCATCTGCGAACTGGTTGCTTATCGACGGGCTGAGGTCAGACCTGATGGATGTCACCGGCAGTTCTGATCCTTATATGCTGGAGATCAATGATCAGACTTTTTCTTTTGGAAATCCCTATCTCGACGGTGGAGATTATTATAAAACCATAGTCAATATCAATGAGATACTGAAAAACGTCGACCAGGTATGGGTAAATGACCCAACAACCATAGAGATTTTGCCAAAATTCCAAAACGGAGCACTTATTACCATCAGGGCATGGTGTTATTTTAACCTGGTGAAGATGTACGGACAGGCCGCTTTGATTAACGATAATATGGCCTCATTGCCGGAGAGCCAGACCTTCCTGAGCAAACAGGTTATGATTGATACCCTGATCAACCAGTTGAGTCCTTATGTGTTCACTTCCACCGTGTTTGATGAACCAGATTTCCCCGGGCCCAATACCAAGGCGCTGCTGGGTGAACTGTACCTGGAGAAGAACCAGTATGATTCGGCGGCATATTATCTGAAGCTGGGCATAGAAAGTTATGGCAACCTCCGTAATTTCAAAGTGGGAAGTGAATATGTCAGGGAAAAGTGGGAAACGATATTTTATAGTGAACCTTCATTTGATGGCAAAGGAGCGGAAAATCTTTTGGTTATGAAGTATGACTCCCATCATGACCAGTACAATGCATTCACTGGCTGGACGATCACCGGCATGGTCAAGCCGACAAACTTGTTGATTGATGCATACAGGAATCAACCCAACGGAGATAAAACCCTGGGTGACATTTACAGGGGCAAAGGGTTTACATACGATACCTTGCCGGGTCAGCAAAATGAATACTATGTTTCAAAATATAACATTGAGAAAGGCGACCCTTACAGTGCCTACATTATTTTGTCCAGGGCTGCCGATCTGCACCTTCTGTTGGCTGAAGCCCTCAATCGCAAGGGCGATACCACTACTGCCTTGCTGCTGCTGAACCGGGGAATCAAATCGGCCAAAGCTGCCGAAAGGCCTGAAGGTTATGCAAAATGGAGTACCAATAATGGCATACGGGGCAGGGTGAACTTAAATCCTGCAGTCATTCCGCCCGACGTTGATAAAAACAATTTTGCCGCCGTGCAAATTGCCATTGAAGACCTGATCATTCAGGAACGAGCCCTGGAACTTGCATTCGAGGGAAAACGGTGGTTTGATCTGGTTCGTATTGCTGAACGCCGCAATGACCCTGCCTACCTGGCCAATAAAGTGGCCGCGAAATTCGGCGATCCTGCCAAAGCTGAAATGATCCGCAATAAACTGATGGATCCAAACAGCTGGTATTTAAAATAAGGATATCAGATCAGAACAGGTGGGAGGCAGGTGAGAGCCCCGGCGGGGCGACCTGTTTATAGCAAAAGTGGCATATTTGAATATGATTACCTGCGTGCCGCCATACGGCGGCACGTAAAAGTTAATATTGGAATACAATGTATTTGCTACAAACAGGCCGCACCTCCGGCGCTATAAGACACTGCAAAATAATAAATCAAGCGTTATTCAAATAATTTCAGGTCGACAGCTTCACCCATGGCTTTATACCCGGCCTCGTTGGGATGCAGAAAATCACCTGTATGAAATTCGGGCAGCAGGCTTAATGTATCTGCAGGATTTCGTAACACCTTATCAAAATCGATCACCGCATCAAACCGGCCGCTGTTCCTGATCCAGTTGTTTACGGTTTGGCGGGCAGCTTCTCGATAACCGGTATAATAGAATGATTTTGCAAATGGAAGCACGGTGGCGCCATAAACCTTAATACCTTTGGCACGAGCAAGCTCAATCATGTTTCCGTAGGCAACTATCAGGTCTTCAGCAACCTTTGATGCAGCCATGCTGTCAGGAGTCTGCCCGATATCGTTGATCGCTTCGAGGATGATTACCCAACGCACTCCCTGCTGACTGAGGATATCACGGTCATACCGGTCAATGGCGGATGGTCCGAGACAGTTCTTCAGCACACAATTGCCGCCGATGCCCAGGTTGAGTACCGCTGTATTCCGGGTGGACGGATTGTTCAGCAGACACGCTGACAAAATATCCGGCCATCGGTTTTGCCGGTTGGTGCCCGAACCACGTCCGTCCGTTATGGAATTTCCAAGGATTGCAACAGCGCCGGCCGATTCCGGTGCCTTTACATCGATGCCGCCAATGATATACCAGTGATCTGTCTGCACGGCACCTGAAAAATCCCCCAGTGAAATATTGTTGCCCGCAAGCAGGTAGGAAGTTGTCCGGGAACCCGGATGCCCGGTCACGTCGGGCGATGTTTCGCCGAAGAAAATGGTGATGGCTAGATCCATCCCGGGTTCAAGGTTGAACGCTGCAGGGTCTGAATCGATTGCCGTTCCCGGATTCATGGTGATCTCTGATTGGCCATTGAATTTCAATTCCCTGGCGGTGGAAACATCGATAACGCCTGCTCCGTTTGAGACTGCGATTTGCACGGTCTGCAGGGTAACGGTACTGGTGCTGAATTCATTGGTGAATCTTACACGCAGGCTGTCACCACCGATAGAAACACGCACTATCTGGCGCAAAGTATTGTTACTCAACCCCGGTTCCGGAGGCATATTATGGGGTTCCACCAGCTGCGGCGCAGTACTCCAGGTTCCCACCCACAGGGTTTTCGGATCAGCGTCAGTACCGCCAAAAAGACTGCATGAATTCATGAACAGAATCAGTAAACCTGCCGCCAGGTATGAATGGCGGATTGGCCTCCAAAACATAAAGGTGTTGTTGGATAACATGTTAGATTTGTTTATCATGGCCAGGAAATTTTTAATGGTATGACTTTTCCCTTATTTCCCTGTCAGTTTATCTGAACAGCAACGGGGCAAAATTGTACAGGTTATTTCTCCACACAGGCCAGGTATGACCTCCGGGGTATTCGCTGTAGGTGTAATGGATCTTCAGCTCGTCGAATTTCGCGAGCATCATACGGCAATTATTATAAGCTATATCTTCCTTACCGCCCATGGCAATCCACAGCTGTTTCAGGTTGCTGTTGATGGCGCCGGCGTTGTTTCTCATAAACTCATATTGCATGTTTGCCAGGTCGCTTTGCATAGGTTGTATCCAACCCGAGCTGAACACGCCGAGATAAGCAAACAGCCCCGTATTGTTGATACCTGCATAAAGGGTCTGTAAGCCTCCCATCGATAAGCCTGCAAGGGCGCGGTTACGGGCGCCGGTATCTGCCCTGAAATTCTTTTCCACAAAAGGAATAAGGCTTTGTTTCAGCTCGGCTTCAAAGATTTTCAAATTGTCTTCACCGAAGCCGGACAGTACCGGATTTCCGTCAGGCATAACCACCAGCATGGGTTTTGCTTTCTTATCGGCAATGAGATTATCCAGTATTAAATCCGTTTTGCCCTGGTTGGCCCAACCGCGTTCATCTTCACCGCCACCATGTAAAATATAAAGAACAGGATATTTCTCACCGGTTTTTTCATCGTAACCTGCCGGAGTGTAAATATAAAAACGACGCCAGGTACGCGTTACGTTTGAATAATAACGTATGATCCTGATGTCGCCATGCGGTACATTTCTCACCGCATAGTAGCCGTCTCCCTTAAAAGGCACCTCGAAACCACTGGCCATACGTCCCATACCATAATAGGTCTCGCTGGCCGGATCACAGACTGCAACTCCGTCAATGATAATGGAATAGTAGTGGAATCCTTCACTTAACGAATCGGTAGTCACCTCCCATACACCTTCGCTGTTTCTTACCATTTCATATTTTTTACCCAGATCGAGCTGAACTTTCTGCGCATCGGGTGCTTTCAGGTGAAATACAGCTCGCCCGTCAATCAGCACCTGGGGATATTTTGCGTTGCGAACATTGGTGGAAGCAGGAGTGCCCAGTTCACTGTATCGGCTGAACCCTGATGCGTCAACCGGTTTGAACAGCAATTGTGAGAACATATACAGGCTGTTCTTCCAAACATTGAAATCGTGATAACCCGGCATAATATAATAAATATGATCTACCTTGTTTTCTTTCAGATAATCATGGGTGCGCCGGCTGAAAGTGATCAATCCGTCACGGTCACCGCAGGAGATCCATAGCAGTTTCAGTTTCTCCCTGGCTTCTCCGGGATCGGGCAACAATTCACCCGGCTTCTTCGTATTCGGCGCAGAAGAAAAACCACCCACCCAGCCAAAGACATCGAGATGACCCAACCCGAAGTTAAGGGATTGTCCCCCGCCCATCGAAAGACCGGCAACAGCCCTGTGTTCGCGGTCTTTTAAAACAGGATATTGCTGCTCTATATAAGGAATCAGATCGTGGAGCAGATCCTTTTCAAATGTTGCAAACGCCTGCACCCTGGCACTGTCAAAAATGTTCCCCACGGCACGGTCGTCTTTCATGGCACGACCGTTGGGCATGACCACGATCATGGGTTCTATTTTCTTATCCGCATAGAGATTATCGAGTATTACATGGGGCTGCCCGCCATTGAGCCATTCCTTATGATCACCCCCGATGCCGTGCAAGAGATAAAGCACCGGATAATTTTTATTCTTTGTATATCCGGGGGGCGTATAAACAATCGCTTTTCGGCTATTTCCTACTGTCCTGGAGTCATAGATAATCGTATCGATGATTCCGTGCGGAACACTGGCCCGTTCAATGTCGAATCCCGGCGAAGCAGGTAAAACAGGGGTTTGAGAATGAGCGGCAAAGCCCATTGTAACCATTGTGATACCAATGATAAAATAACGTTTCATGATGATAGCAGGTTTATTTGTTATGGTTTGAAGAGAATTAATTATTCAGCAGGGAATTTTCAATCCATTTGAACAAGGGCTCTGTCCATCCTTCGTGCTTGAAAATAAAACCATGTCCTCCCTTCGGGTAAATATGCATTTCTACAGCTACGCCGCGATGACGCAGCTCTTCAAAGTAAAAGACGCTGTTATCCACATCCACCAGCCTGTCATCGGCAGCATGCGTGATAAAAGCAGGCGGCGTGTTTTCATTCACCTGCAATTCATTTGAGAAAAGATCAATCAGTTCTTTCGGCGGATGAGTACCCAACAATTTGGTTCTTGAATCATGATGGGTCAGGTTGTCCTGCATACTGATAACCGGATAGACCAGGATCTGGAAATCAGGACGAAGACTGGTGCTGTCGTTATTTTCAATTAAAGACCTGTGAAATTGTGTGGCTGCAGTAGAGGCCAGGTGCCCTCCGGCAGAAAAGCCCATAATTCCTATCCTGCCAGGGCTTATCCCCCATTTTGCAGCATTTTCCCTCACGATTTTTATGGCTTGCTGGGCATCCTGCAAAGGGCCGTTTTTTTTATCCGTCATGGTAGAATCGTCCGGAAGGCGATATTTCAGTACAAAAGCGGCAATTCCTTTCTTTGCTAATTCTTTTGCTGTTGAAATGCCTTCCCCCTGGTATACAACCACGCTGTACCCGCCACCCGGACAAATAATAACGGCTGTTCCCGTAGCTTTTTCTTTTTCCGGAAGGTATATTTCCAGTGTGGGCACGGTTACCCCTCTGTACATTCCTGAAGCAAAGGTCTCTTTTACGGCATTTGCTTTTGAATTGGGAATGTCCCCGGGATACAGATTGATGATTTCCTGCGCCATGGCAGCAAACTGGGTCATGGCCATCAATACAACAGTGGCTTTCCAACTTTTTTTCATCATTCAAGCTATTTTTTTCTTTGAAAACAATTCAGTTCATTGCGAGTCTCAATCCTTTATAGGGGAAAAAAATCATATGACGTCATTTTAAGAACTCTTCGATAAATCCACCCCCTTGCTCCCCCGCTTCGCCTTCGCGTAGCCGCTTCGGCAGAGCAAGGCCAGCGGGGGACATCTCACAGCTCATACCTGGCTGTAAATAATAGGCTTATTCATTTAAATTAATGGCATTAAGCATGATGTTCTGCATATAGACAAGCAAGGGCATTCTCCCCCTCTGGAGGGGGCAGGGGGAGGATTTATATATACGTAGAACGTCATTGTAAGTCCTGAATTACTTAAACAGCCTGGGCGCGAAATCGTTGAGGGCACGGCGCCAGGTCAGCCATTCGTGGGCGGTACCCTGGGATTCATGGAAAACGATATGCTGAATGCCATGGTTCCTGAGGGCTTCAACTGTTTCTTTTGGATTGCGCTCTTCGGTGCCGGTGCTGATGAACAGCAGGTTCATCTGTTTGTCGAATGCGGCAGCATCCTTGAAGACTCCGTTGAAAGCGGTTTCAATGCCCTCGCTGCCGCGCATGAAGAAACCGCTGAATGTACCCATCCAGGCAAATTTATCCATATGGTTAAAAACGGTCATGCAGGTCTGAAAACCACCCCTCGATAATCCGGCCATGGCCCTGTGCTCTTTGTCGGTGTATGTGCGGAAGGTTTTATCGATAAAGGGAATCAGGTCGTTGATATAAATGTTGGTAATGTCTCCGGAGGCCTGACGGACATCGGAATTGGTTTTAATATCGCCGCTGGGCATTACCACTATCATGGGAACAGCTTTCCCTGATGCAATCAATCCATCCATGATATTGGCCATGTGCCCCTGGACAGACCATCCGTTTTCATCTTCCCCCCAACCATGCACCAGGTAGAGAACCGGATATTTTTTATCGGGATTTTTCTCATATTCAGCAGGAACATAAACGTTGATATGACGTTCCAGTCCGTTCACTTCCGACCAGTAATGAATGGAACGAACATGTCCGTGGGCGATGGTGTTGTTGAACCTGTAATAATCACCTTCCGGGCCTTCGGGAATTTCAATGCCCGACGATTCCCAGTTACTGCCGAAAAAGGCTTCCGTGTTCCGGTCCATAACAGGAACGCTGTCAATCAGGATGGCATAGTAGTGGAAACCGACAACCTGGGGGTCGGATATACAGGTCCACACTCCCTTTTCATCTTTTGTCATATCGTATTTCTTACCGGCCAGATCCAGCCGAACTGTTTGGGCAGCAGGTGCCACCACCCTGAACATGGCCTGACGGGTCTGGGCATTCACGGCCGGGTATTGTGCAAGGAACGTATTGGTTGAAGCTGGTTTATAACCTTCGGGCAGCGGTACTTCCTGCTGACCGCGCATACCCCCGGCAAACTGACCTGATGCAATACCGCAGATCATTGCGGCTGTTAACATAATGATGATTTTTTTCATGATTTGGTTTTAAATGTATTGATAAAAGAGCCTGTTTGTGGCCCGGCTCCGGGCTTTTTATTGTATGGAAATCATTTTTTTCGTTTGCACAAAATCCCTGGCTCTGATCGTGTAGTAATATATTCCCCTGGTTAAACCCGATTCAGGCAATGTGACGGAATGCAGGCCGGGGGGATATTCCTTTCCTGCCATCTCAGCTATTTCTTCCCCCAGCAGATTGTAAACTTTCAAACTTACATAGGCTTTCACCGGGATGCTGAAACTTATAGTTGTGGAGGAACTAAAAGGATTGGGATAGTTCTGAGCCAGATTGAAACCATCCGAAGCACCAACTGAAGTTTCATCCAGTCCCGTCTGTCCGCTGAAAATTCCGACGGCAAACGGGCCGAGAACCGTAATGCCTCCCCTCGCGACGGTATAGGGTTGTTTGATGAGTTGTGTCGTATAACTGCCTGTGCCGGCCTCTGTGGTGTCTGTCAGATTGTATATTTTTGCATTGTTCACCCGGTCAGGCTTGAAATCAGTGGTTTCCATCACAGTCGTCCAGCCAAACTGCAGGGTATACTCTCCGCCGCCGGATAACGCTTCGCTGATATTCCATCTTAATTTCAACCTGCCTCCATAGGGAGATACCTCGTTGTCTTTTATTACTCCCACGCCTATCCGGTCGGCAGTGCCGGCATTGGTGATCCAAACAGGCGAATAGCTTGTTGTTCCGACGGGAAAGAGAACCTGCGATGCGCCGACTGAAGTAAGAGAGAAAATTCCTCCGTCGGTGGTCCCGATATAAGCATTTGAAACTATGTTGGAAATTGAATCTGCCGTCAATGTATTGGGACCCAATTCCAGCTTGTTGTTAAGATCAAGGTTGCGGATTGCCCTGGAATCATGGAGTGTTACACCTTTTGAATTTGCGATAACCAGATTACGCGGCCCGGCGGAGGAAGGAAATTCCGCATCAGTGGTGGTCTGGGCAGACTTTCCTGAGTATTTCAGTGAGGCATTTTTACCGTAAGACAGGGTATGGCCATTGGATGATAATCCTCCGTTCTGCAAATCCATAATACCGTTTACAACTGTGTTAGTTGAAAGATTTACGCCAAGAGGATTGTTAATGATTAAATTATGGACCGTGTCAGGTATTAAACTTCCTGTCATTTGTGCCAAAGAACCGTTGAATACAAAGCTTGATGCTTTATCAAATGTCTTTGAACCTGTGTTTGCAATGGAACCATCAATCCCGTTTGTATGCGCCGTCATGAGCGTGGCTCCGGCCTTCAGACTGAACTTCCCGTCACCCTGTAAAACGTTCGTCCCGATATCCAGGGTTGCACCGCTGTCCACCTCCGCCGGGAATCCGCCACTGCCGAAGGTAACGCCTGAAAATGAAAGGAGCTGTGATCCTCCGGTTTTTGCAAAAACGAAGGTTGCACCATCGGGATTTGAATTCTGTGTGGTTGCATTTGTCACCGATACATTCCCTTGAAGCTTCCACAGGGTCGTCCCGTCTCCTCCCTGGGAACCCCTGCTGACTGAGAAATTGCCCCCGGTTATTTCAATATTCCCACCCTGGTTGATCGTAATACCGGTGCCGGCATTGTTGCTGCCATGGGATGTAAAATGCCCGCCGGATTGAATGATATCCCCGCTTATGTTTACTATGGTTTCAGCACCGGGAACGGGATCACACATCTGCAATACCGCCGTGCCGGTATTTTGAACGTTGATATTTCCCCCGATCGTATTGCCGCTCCATTGCATGCTCAAATCGGCAGTCTGAGCAGGACAATTCCAAATCAGGTTATAAAAATCCTGGTTGCTGTTGAAAGGGGCCATGGTTTTAAGGCTGTCAAAAGAAATCGTTGAATTGGGCCTCCAGATTGCCTTCGGAATTGAACCTCCGTCCTGCTTATGTTCATAAGCGCCGTTACCGGCAAAACTTATGCTCGTCAGTGAATCACCGGTAATGGTACCAAAATTCCTAAGAATGCCCCCGATCATCAGATCGGTTTCAATACCGTTTTTTATATGAAAGGTAACACCTTTTTCAACTTCCAGTATTCCTCCTCCTGCAACCGTCAACTGATCCACCGAGTCAGTTGCCGTTACCGCAACGGTATGGCCTTCAAGTACTGCGATAGGTCCATCCGACAGGGAAGGTATGTTGGATATGGGGTGCACCCAGGTTGAACCATCGAATTTTGCCCAGGTATTAACATCATTCCATGCCCCGGACTGATAAGAATGGATTTCACCCACAGGCCGGTAATAATCTGTCCCGTTATCGAATGCCGTAACGCTGAAATAATATTCCACCCCATGGTTCAGGCTGTGCATGGCAACGCTGTCAGCATCGTAAACCATGTAGTTGTTGTATAACTTGTCAGGAGCGACTCCGTAGTTTATGATATATCCGTCTGCTTTGTCGACCGGTGTCCATCGAATGACAGCGTCCCTGCCATCCGCGGCGTCCCTTTCAACGGTAAAATCATTAACCGTTGTAAAAACAGCCTGGTCTGTATTCCCGAAAACTCTCAGGTCACGGACAGCAAAATTTCCTTCCCCCGGAGTGAATTTATTGATCAGTTTAATATATCGCGCAGTTACGGGTTGTTCCAGTTCAATATAATCGTGGGGAACATCCAGCATATTGTGGCTCTTATCAACAAGCACCGACCAGCTCATCCCGTCTGTTGATTGTTCAAGAATGTATTGTTCATGGATCAGATTATCCCGGCCTCTTACCAGAGCGGGATCGGTATTGTGTTCCGCAAAATTGACCTGAACCGCTTCAATGTTGCATTCTTTGCCTAAATCGAGCATGATCCATTCATCCGGGTTCCCCGTCTGGGCACACCAATAAGTACGGGCATCTTCGTCAACGGCATTCCCGACACCATGATCCTCAAGGGAGGAAGAAGCCATTGCATATTTTCCGTTCGATAAAAGCATCATGCCTGCAAAACTGCTGTCGACAGGATCATCCTTAATTCCGGGCAGGTACTGGGGATAATCACCCCATGCCGTGTTGCAGTGTATATGGCCGTCATTGTCAAAGGCCACCGGGTATAGTCCCAGCCTGCGCTCAAACATGTGCCTGACGGAAATCGACATCGTACCGATATGCCAGTAATGGCTGTTTTTATCTTTGAAGGTACTGCCGTGGCCGGCCCCTGAAATAAATCCTGTGGGTTTAAAGGAAAACGGACTGTAGGGTGCATATTCATAAGGGCCCAGTGGGGAAGCGGCAACGTAAATGCCATCCGCATAGGTTTTAAATTCGGTTCCCGGCCCTGCATAATGCAGGTAGTACTTGTCATTTGATTTT
>CAYMJH010000012.1:0-37005 GCA_964390385.1 uncultured Bacteroidales bacterium
CCTTACCATGATCAGCATCGGCCTGGCGGCCGGCATCTTCAAGCCCCTGATCTCCGGTACGGTGAGAGCTGTAACCGACAGTACCAATAAAACGCTGGGCTTCGGCATTTTTTACAATATGGTGAACATCGGAGCCACCTTCGGTCCTTTAATTGCGGCCAAACTCAGGGTGCTTTCGTGGAATCACGCCTTCATCGTCGCTGCTCTTTCCATCGGCGTCATGTTATTGATCACCCTGTTTTTTTACAAGGATCCCCCCCGGGATATTGAAGGGAAAACCCTGGGTGAGAAGTTCAGGGATATCGGTGTGGCGTTATCCGACCTTCGCTTTTTATTCTTTCTGATCATGCTGGGATTGTTCTTCTGGGCGCCGTTCTGGTCATTTTTCAACGTGGCAGCCATGTATGTTGAATTTCAGATTGACACGGCAACCCTGTATGAGAATATCAGGGCTGTCACAGGGACCTGGATTGCCAACCTGATCTCAAAAGAGGAAAACGGCGTGCATAAGGTGCTGGGTGAGAGTATTGCCAACAGCGCTTACTACATCATCCTTTTCCAGGTGCTGGTATCAAGCGTTGTCAAACGTTTCAGGGCAATACCTGTATTATCGGCAGGACTTGTGATCATAGCCGCCGGATACATGTGCATGGGATTCGCCAGGACACTGGCCCCTGCATGGTTCCTGGCCGGGGTGCTTCTTTTTGCCACAGGGGAAATGGCCGCTTCCCCCCGCATCCAGGAATACATAACCTGGCTGGCCCCTAAAGAAAAAGCCGGCCTGTACATGGGCACCAATTTTCTCGCCCTCGGAATCGGAGGAACGCTCAGCGGATTCCTCTTCACACGATTATACGGCTATTTTAAGGACTGCCTTCATTCAGAGAAATTCTGGTTTTGGATGGCTGCTATTATGGTTGGGGGAATGGTCGTGATCCATTTGTACGTGAAATTATTCGGAGAATTTAAGGAATTGGAGAAATGATTAGTAGTTAGTAGAAGATGAAGATTAGTATTTGTTCTTTGTACTAACATCTAATGTCCCGGTTCTTAGATCTTAGATCTTAGATCTAAATCAATATCCCCCTGGAGTATCAGTGCCTCTCCTTTCTTGTCCCTCATATCCGGTGTTTGTTCAAATAAGACCTGGTTGTCGATGACGCAGGTGAGAACTGTCTGTCCGTCTTTTAATTCCTGAGGCAGATTTCGAAGCGTTTTCCGTGTAAGGGATACCTCTCCGTGCCGCAAAGCATAGGCAATTTTTGAAGGGCCCACCATCCCTTTCAAAACTGAAACACCCGGCTGATTTGTTTTCTCCTCAGGTTTCTTCATGGCAGAAGCCCACCGGTATAACCTGTTGTCCTTAACATATTTTGACCACTTCTCACAGATTCTGATGTTCAACTCGTGGTTATCAGTCAGGGCTATAACATTCTCAACATTGGAGATAATGTCTGTCGGGAATGTATCGACCTGCAAAGCGCTCATGTTGATCCCTTCAAAACCGGCAACCCTTGCTTCCTCAATCGCGTCAGCATTGGTGTCGACAAAAATACACTTATGACCGGTAACATCTTTGATGAACTCGCCCAGAGCTCTTGAGAACATGTTGGAGCTGACAATCAGCCAAAGCTTCTTGCGTGTTTCCTTCAGTCCTAGTAAACGAGCCATAAGTCCGGCCGTAGATCCATGAATTACAACCGATACAATGATCACGGCAAAACTGAAGGTCTCGAGAAAGGCATTCTCAATTCCATGACTTTTCAGCTGCAAAGTGAAAAGTGATGCCATGGAAGCTGCAACAACACCCCTCGGGGCGATCCATGACAGCAATATACCCTCCCTGAAGGTGAGCCTTGTTCCCCTGGCACTGATGGCAACGTTGACAGGACGGATAACATAGAGCACAATGGCTACCAGGATAAGCCCTTTTACCCCTACGATGAGAAAATTATCAAGATTCAGGTTGGCAGCCAGCAATATAAAAAGAATGGCCAGAGACAATTCTGATATTTCCGATTTGAACTGTTTTATTTTCCGCAAACGGTTCGTTTTTTCAATTCCGAGAATCAGGCCGGCTACGATAACGGTTAGTATGCCTGAATTCGATATCAGTAATTCAGAAAGACCAAAAATCAGAAGAACCGCTGAAAAGACAAATATATTGGTTTGTTCTTCCGGGATCAACTTTCTTTTTTCAATCAGCCAGGCAATTCCGTGACCGCCGGCAAAACCAAGGACAATACCAACGGCCAGCCGGTAGACAAATAGAAGAATGTGTTTCAACATGAATTCCTCTACCAGAAAAAGATCAAAGCAAAAAATGGCAATAAAAACACCCAGCGGATCGATCAGTACAGATTCCCATTGCAAAATATTCTGTATGTTTTCCTTCACCTTAATGCGCTGAAGAATCGGTTTAATAACGGTGGGTCCTGTTACTATGATGACGCTTCCTGCCAACAGCGAGAAGGTATATGAATATCCGAACAATAACCGGACCGCAATGGCTGTACCAAGCCATGTTACCAATACACCAACGGTCAGCAGTTTCCGGATCACGGCCGGAGTTCTCTTATACCCATAGAATTGCAGGGTCAGGCCTCCGTCAAAAAGGATAATAGCTACCAATAACGAAATGATCACGTCCAATCCGCTGCCAAGAACTGACGGATCCAGAATATTCAGTCCATAAGGTCCCAACGTAATCCCCGTAGCCAAAAGAAAAACAATGGCCGGAATTCGTAAATGACTGCTAATAACCAACATGACAACGCCAGCGAATAAAGCGATCACCAGGGATATCATAAGAGAGTATTGTCCGAACATACCGGTTTGTTTTCGCCTAAAATTATACGAAACCGGCCAGATTTAAGATGTATTTTTAAAATAAATCTTGTAATAGATCGAAGATCCAGGACTTAAGATCAATGAATTCTACCAACTACTACTTCATATGCCTCCTCCTGTAAAAGAACCAGCCTATAACAAAATATAGCATGGAAACGACCGTCAGGCATAGTAACTGCGGCCAGGTATCGACAAGCTGTTTTTGGAGAATCAGCAGATCGTACATTGCTGAAACCGCATGGGTAGGTGACATCAGTCCGATTACTGAAACGCCGTAATCTCCTATTTTGAACCACACCGGCATGTTTACCGGGAACATGGCGCCGGTAAAGAACATAAAAAGAAACAAAGGAAAGTTGCCCACCACCAATACCTGTGATATGCTTTTTGTAAAGGCCGCAATGATGAGGCTGAAAGCTATAATGGAGATGCAGGTTAATACAGCTACCACAAAAAAGGCAACCCAGTTACCCTCAAAACGGAATCCCATGGCCAAAGCAACGAGCAAGGTCAGGATAATGGATATTACACCCACCAGCAGTTGTACCATGCTAACACCGCTCAGGAAGCCAAATGTTGTGACCCCGGATAATTTCAGCCGCTGCATGGTTTTGTTTTCAACTTCAGCCACAAAGGCTGACGATGCACTCAGCATCAGCATGACAATGGAAAAGATGAGGAGACCGGGAATGGCAAGGTCAAAGTCGGACAGGTTGCCGGAAGATCCGATGGGAGTTTCTTCCATCATGAATTGTGGTTCTGTTTCAAGGTAGATTGAAAAAAAATGGCTGATGCCATCATAAACACCGATAGCACCAATAATGTAATTGATATCGGTGATATTGCCGGTGAATTCAATCCGGGGCAGGCTGGAGGTATCTTTCCGGCCCAGCATCAGGGAGGAGAAATTTTCAGGGATCAGGATAAGCACATCTGCTTTTTTGCTTTCAATCTTCTTTACACCATCCTTTCTGTTGTCAGATTCACGGAAGGTGAAGCCCTCTTTGATCGACCTGCTGATATATGCTTTCAGGGAATCGCCCAGGTTGACCGGTTTTGCTGTATCAACGTTATATCCGTGATCATTATTCACCAATATTATATCGTAAGATGGCTTGTAGCTTTCATTTATGAGGTTATAGACAAGCACAAAGAAAGGAGCGGTGAGGACGGTGAGCACCAACAGCCAGAAAGCGCGTGACTGCTCAAGAAGGCTTTTGTATATGACGGAGAGAAATTTCATTTTGACTTGTCTTTGTTAATGTTGAGGTTCAGTCCCGTAAACTCCTGCCCGTAAGGCTTATAAATACGTCCTCCAGCGTGTTGGGCCGTATACTGATTTCAGCAAGTTCAAAACCGTTTTCCCTTAATAGTTTATTGACATTCCAGAGTTTTTCAGGATCGGCCTTCTCCCTGATCAGAATTTTTTCGTGGTGTACGGAAACCGTTTTGTAGTGCTTTCTCAGAAAAGCTTCCGCTGCAGTCTGGTCTTTGCCGTCTAACGGATTGACCAGCACCTGAATCACTTCTTTTTCACTCATTGTTCTTTTCAGATTTGACGGAGTATCAAGCTTCAGCAACTGTCCATGATCGATTATGGCGACACGTTCTGCCAGCCGGTCAGCCTCATCCATATTATGGGTGGTAAGGATCACGGTTTTTGTCTCACCCAGTTCGCGGATAAAATCCCTTACCATTATCCGGCTTTGCGGGTCAAGACCGGCTTCCGGCTCATCCAGCACGATGATCCCGGGATCATGCACCAGGGCAAGGCACAGGTTCAGCCTTCGTTTCATCCCTCCTGACAAGGTTGACGCCAGCTTATGTCTTTTTTCATGCAATCTCATCCTTTCCAGCAGGTTCTTGCTTGCTGCTTTAGCATCATGGTATGACAACCCAAACATCCGGCTCATAAAGACAAGCTGCTCCGTGCAGGTCAGCTTTGGCCACAGGATGATGTCCTGCGGACAAAAGCCGATATAGCTTTTTACGGTGTCACGGGTTTTGCCTGAATGATCGTTGATGGTCACCTTACCTGCATCGGGCCGGATAATCCCGCACATCATGCCGATGGAAGTGCTTTTGCCGGCACCGTTAGGGCCCAGGAAGCCGAAGATTTCACCGCGGAAAACCTCCAGCGACAGATCGCTGACGGCACACACATCTCCGTAGCTTTTGGTAAGGTGGTCGGTTTTAATGGCGATGGGATTCATGGAGAATAGGTTGTAATTGTTGTCAGTTGTCGGTTGTTGTGATGGTTATGATGGTTGTGATGGTTTTTCACTTGTCACTTGTCACTTTTCACTTTTTATGCCTTTCCATACGATCTCAAAAAATCCTTCACTCAACTGATCCAGATTCAAGGAGGGGTAAAGTGTGCTTAACAGCAATCCTCCTTCCACCAGAGATGAAAGCATGGCCGCAAGGCTTTCCCAGTTGGTATCCCCACGGATCTCCTTATTCTTTTTAGCCTGTTCGACTGCCTTTCTAATAATCTCAAAATCATTTCCGTACGCCTGTTCATATCGCTCTCTCACCGGGCCGAACATCCGGAGTGCATCCACCAGCAGGTAATAATAGCCGTATTTACCTTTCTGCCGGTCATCCAGCAGGTGATCCATGTATTGAAGCATCCCGGTAAAGTAACCGAACATTTGCTGCAATGCCTCTTTGAAGGATAATTCAGGCTGCAGGAATACGGCTGTCCATTTGCCTCCCTCTTTGAAGAACAGGTCTACCACAGCTTCGAACAAAGCTTCCTTGCTGTCAAAATAATGATACAGGCTGGGTTTGGCCAGTCCCACTGCATCCGCTATACCCTTCATCGATACCTGGGTGTATCCTTCCCTGAGCATCATTTCAGCGGCGGTTTCGATGATTTTTTCACGCATGGTACAAATATATAAAAATCTACCGACCGGTCGGTCGAAATTTCAAAAAATATTGTAGAGACGCAATATTTTGCGTCTCTACATATTTTCATTCACCAGGCGCATTAGTTGTGCGCGGCTGGAACAATTTGTTTTTCCGTAAATGCGGTGGGTATGATCCTTAACAGTCTGGAGGCTAATGAACAATTTGTCAGCTATCTGCTGATTCGTAAGTCCTTCACAAATTTCGTGGATGATCTCCTTTTCTCTTCTTGAAATTTCATATTTCTCGCATAAACGGTCAAAGGAGAGACTGTTTTCAACCGGAATCAGCAATTTTGAAAGATCGGCCCAATAACGGAAATAAACCGGCAAAATGCCGCCGAAACAGAAAAAGAGCAATATGTAGGCAAGTTTCAGATAATCATTCCGCTGGGATAAAAAGAAAAGACCCTGCTGCAAAATCATCAACAGCAGTATCCAGAACACCATGGTTCTGATATCTGCAGTAATGAGCCGGGCCCGATTTTTCTTTCCGGCCATCAGGAAATATACACCTGCCACGGTGTACATAATGCCCGTAATCATGATGGTAATATGTGCCAGGACAACAACTTTTATTCCTGATATTCGGTTCAACAGGTATATGATACCCGGAATGCAAATGAAATTGAAGGCAAGAAACAATACAATCAAAAAAATCCCACATCCCCGGTTTGCCATTTCACGTGATAACTTCAGGAACATCAGCCATGCGAATACCAGGAAGGGAGACCCCAGGAAAAGGGTAATGCCGGTGATCTTTTCAAGATTTTCAGGTTCGATAACGGTTTCAAGGATTGAAGTAATGACAACCTGACCCCATGGCACATAGAATCCGAAGGTGAACCAGAATACCTGAAAAAAGAGTAAGGATGAAAGGAAATCAGTTTTATAGGCAGTTCTCAAATGGGAAGATATCAGGATACCCCCGGAAGTGATAGCCAGAGAGATTACAAATACGACAATTTCCAGCAAATTTAACATGCCTGTAAAGATAGTAAAACCGGGAACGGTTTGACAGCAAAACTAAGCACAACCAAAGTATTGAAGCGCATACTTAAGTAGGGTTTTTACAAATCACTACTTTGGTATGAAGTTGAATAACTGGTTCCTCCATAAATTTATACCGGATTATTGAAATAATAACAAGCAATAAATATGTAAAACAATGGAAACACAAAATCAGAAAAAGATTGTGGCTACCTTCAGCGGAAGTTTTAGTCACGGATGGGATACAATGGGCAAATACTTTCTGGTACTCCTGCTGGTCGTAATAGTATTAAGCGTTGTTGTATCCCCCATGCAGTTGTTTAAATTCAACTTTGATAACGAATCCTTTCATTGGCTGGGTGAGTTGCGGGAAAGAATCGGTTTGGGAGGCATAGCCGTATTGGGAGTATTTGCCATTATCCTGGGGATCTTTGCATTCATTTATACGATCTTTTTGGTGCCGGTGATCAAGTTCGGTGCCGATCTCATGTTCGTTCATGCAGCAAGGGGGATCAGACCTCAGTTTGAAACTCTCATCAACGGTTTTGTACAGAATTATCTCCATATCATCCTGGCCAGCATTCTGAGGGTGGCGCTCATCATGCTGGGCACCTTCCTGCTGATCATTCCCGGCATTATTATAGCCTGCCGGCTCGCCTTTGTGTCTTACCTGGTAATGGACAAAAAGCTTGATCCTATCATTGCCGTGGAAGAAAGCTGGAGGCTTACCAAAGGCCATGGATGGACCATCTTTGGTATGGCCTTCGTATCTTTCTTCATCTTTATAGCCGGACTCATTATGCTATTTGTAGGGGTACTTCCCGCAACCATTTGGGTAAAGAGTTCATTCGCAAGTCTTTATGAAGCGGTCATCACCGAAAAGAACGGAGCGGCGGTGGTTGCGGAAGGGTGATCTTTCAAACCATTTTCAATATTGAGGCGCATTGGATGTATTTCCATGCGCCTTTTTAATTGGTTGAAATAGTCGTGCAGTCTTGCAGTCGTGCAGTCTTGCAGTCGTCTGCGCCCTTAAAAATCACAAAAACCATCCATTCCTTGACATGAAAGCAATTATTTCCTAATTTTATTCCATAATTGAAATCGGATTTGCCCGACAAGAAAGCTGATGCTCAAACGTCGATATCGCAATAGATTTGAATAGATTGACTCCTGAGTCAGGCATCAGCTGAGTGATTTTTACTTTCCAACAGGAATTCTTCCATAATAGCTCTGTTTGTTTGTCCTTCGCTACCGGACAGCATTTAATTTCTCACCCTGAGAGAAAGACCAATAAAAGAATGAATTTCAACCTTTAAAACCAAATCAATATGAAAAGAGCAATCCTTTGTCTGGTATCATTGCTGCTGGCAGTGAACCTGCATGTGAGTGCCCAACGTGGGCATGTGGTGGAGGCCATCCCGATGGCAACGCTCAGCCCGCAGGAGATCATGGCAAACCTTCAATTGTCCATGGATGAACTGACCTATGGCCTGGTAGATTTATTTACGTACAAGCAGTACAGTGTTCAGGCTGTAAAGGTCATTTATGTAACCATCGATGCAAAAGGACTTCCAACCTATGCATCAGGCGTGGTCTTCCTGCCGGTTGTGGCCCAAATCACCTCATTTCCCGTGATGACCTATATGCATGGCACCCTGACCCGTGATACGGATGTCCCATCGTACCTGGCAGGAGCTGAATCCATTATCGGTTGGATCATGGCCATGGACGGATACATAGCCGTATTACCGGATTATGTAGGACTCGGAGACGGACCGGGCGTGCATCCCTATTACGTTGCATCATCAGAAGCTGCTGCCGCGGTTGATATGATCAAAGCATCGGGTGAGTTATGCAGTTCTTCGTTGGTTTTGGCCAAACCCGACGGGAGAATATACATGAGTGGCTATTCCCAGGGAGCGCATGTTGCACTTGCCACGCAGCGTGAGGTTGAAAATAACCCCTTGCCGGGAGCAAATCTCCAGGTGGTGGTTGCCGGCAGCGGCGCTTACAGTCTTTCCTATGTCCAGAAGAAATTTGTTTTCAATGACCCCGATTATCCCAGTCCTTCGTTTCTCCCCTATTTGCTGCTGGGATTCCAGGATGCTTACGGGAATCTTTATACGGATCTCGACCAGGTTTTTGTTTCTCCCTATAACACAACGATACCCGGGTTATTTGACGGCTGGCTGACTGTAGATGAAATCGACAGCCAGTTGCCCGTCCTCTGGAAAACCATGTTTGTCCCGAAGTATTTGTCTGATATACAATATAAATATTTCCACCCGGTTAATGCGGCACTCCGCAAAAATGACCTGATCAGCTGGAAGCCAAAGACCAGGTTGAGCCTTTACTATTGTACCTGCGATGAACTGGCGGCCAATGAGAATTCACTGCTTGCCTACCTGTCATTTATACTTCGTGGCAGCGACAAGGTAACCTGCCTGCCCGTCGGGCCGTTTGCCCATCGTGAATGCGCCCCCTTTGTGTTATTGCTATCGAAAATACAGTTCGACTGCTCATCCGGCGCTAATCCCTGTGGGATTAACATATCCTCACTGATCAGCCGGTTTAAATCAACATCGGATGAAAAGCTTGCTGCCTTTGCGGAAGCACTCGACAGCGAGAAAACCATTGACATCAATGAAGTCTATGCAAACCAAGTTATAGCGGAGTATTTACGTGAAAATGCCATAACGGCGGGCCCATTGTTAATATATCCCAATCCTGCCCGGGATCTGGCACTTATTGAAATACCTTCGGACATCCCTGCCGGTTCAACGGTATGCCTGTATGATATGCAGGGAAAGCTGATCAGGCAGGAAACGGTGAAGGATCAACTTTACACACTCGATATAAGATCATTACAGGCCGGAGTTTACAAAGTGGTTCTGACAGGAGAGAGGGTATATACAGGAACGGTTGTTAAGATTGAATAATAATGCTTTTACAGCAATAAAAATCAAAATCCGAAGCACCGGGTGCGGTTTTCCAGGCTGCACCCGGCTTTTGTTCAATTATCGTTACACTGTATATCGTCGTATCCTGGTGCGCTGCAAACCAGGTTGCAGCATTTGGTTGCGTTGTGCTTGCAACGTTTCCGAAACGACACCTGTTACCCAAGGTTGACACCCCGGGCTATAAACATTAAGCCCCCACCGGGACTTTTAATCCTCGTTCTCATTCTCATTCTCATTCTCATTCCCACCCTCGTCCCTCGTCCCTTGTCCCTATCTTCCAATATGCAACCAAATTACCAATATGCAACATTTTTCATACTGATGTTACAAAGGATTGCAACCATAGTGATATGCTTTGGCGCTCTGTTTGATGTTATTTTGATCACACAATAATTAAAGACAGGAATTCCTGATGACGCAGGCGACACAAATAAGTGACAAACCATAAGAAACCTAAAAAAAGAATACGATGAAAAGAATCAACAGCATTCTGTTCAGCCTGTTTTTTATGCTGACTGCCTCTTTAGGTCAGCAAATCAATCTAACAGGTCTTGTAGTCAACTCAAACAACCAACCGGTGGAAAATGTACTTATCTGCCTGAAAAAAGTGCCGGATGCATTCTGTTATTCCGATCAAGAGGGGAAATTTAACCTTACCTTTTCTCTTACTGGCCTGGCAGAAATACCTGAAGAAGGTTTACCTTTTAAACAGAATAATGATGGAAGTATCGAAATAATAACATCCGGTCAGCAATTTGTAATTGATATTGTGGATTTAACAGGAAGGCCGGTAGCAAACTATAAGCATACTGAAAAATTAAATGGTACATTCGTTCTGTTTCCGGATGCCTATATTCAAAACATGCCAATCGGCATATATATAGCCAGGATAACAATAGGAAATTATCATCAGGGTTTTAAAATCAGTAATATCAATCCTACAAATCATTCTAAAGGGATATATCAAATTGCTGACGGGACCCAAAATAAAGAACATGTATTTAAAAATACCATCGGCGACGAAGACACCTTAGTATTATCACATGAGTTTTATAAAACAACAAAAATTTTTTTATCCAACCCCTCTGCTGATATTGGTACAGTGATACTTGACAATTTCGGGGATTATTCGCTTTCCGATATTTCAGTCCCGGATAAGATTAATTACTATCCTCAATATGGAAATTTTATTTATGTATTGGGTAATGATTCCTCACAATTTATTTTAAACATCGATCCGAATGCTATTTCCGAATCTGAGCTGAACATCAGGGCAATCCCAGTAAGGAATTTTAATTTTATCGATCCTTCATTCAGGTTTATATCCGGAATTCATTTGGAACCTTCAGGCACAGATTTTTACTTCCCTTTGCAGGTCAATACGGTATTAAAAAACATAGACAACATAGATAGCCTGATAATAGTGATGCATAACAATGTAACCAATAAAATAAGTTATTTGCCCTATCGTTCCCATATTCCTTACCAGGGCGATATAAGCATGAATTATTATATATCCCACTTTAGTGATATCGCAATTTGTAAAGGGGAAATACCTTCCACTATAAAAACAACATTTACTGATTCAGATGACGCTGTTTCCTATATTGCTTCTTTATTGGCTTTGGGGGTTGAAATAGATGATAAGGTCTTCACTCAATGGTATAACGATGTGATCCAATATGAAATAGCATCCATCATAGATATGGAAAGCCTGAAATATGCCGTGCATGATATTATGCTAATGGCTCAGTATGCTATATATGCCAACAAATTACTCAACCAGTTAAGTGTTTATAGCGCAGCAATTGCAGCCTTGTCTGAAAAAGTCAAGGATATCTTTGATCATCTTAAGGAAGAATGTAACAATTTAAGTGATCCTTGTCTGTTAAAGGATCTCGCATTAATTGCCGTGCAACTGAACGTTATTGCACAAAAAATTGATGGTTTGAATGAAGTACCACTTTCAGAACTTTGCAATGGAAAAGCCTTGGAACTAGTTAATAAAATAACTTTTTTGAAATCAGTCTGCACAATAATTGAGGGAGAAGCCATGCAAGTCGAATATTCTGTTGACAATATTCAAAATGAGAAAATCACAGCAGACCTGGAATGGTACAGTGATGATCCGGAAATAGCCACTGTTGATAAGAAAGGGAATATTACTGCAATAAAAGAAGGACATACTCGCGTGCATGCAAAATCATGTGACGTAGAAAGCTCTGTTGTGGTGTATGTCCAAAAAGATTATCACAATCCGTGTTTTGCTCTTCCAAGACCCTTGAAAGGTATGTATCACGCAAGAGTTCTAATGCATAACATTCATAGCGATGGTATCACTCTTTGGGTATTTGAATACTGGAAAACCATTGATGTCTTTTTCACTTTTGCTGAAAACAGCTTTTTCAATGATTTTTGCACAGGGGTGTATCATGAGGTATCTTCTGAGACTATTACAAAAATTATTAATGGTGAATATCAAGTTATAGGACACAGATGCAATAAGTATTTTTGGAATATTGACGACAAAACCGTGAATTGTAGTAATAATGGGGATTACTCCACAAGAGGATCACCTGCCGGGAAATTTTATATTTACCCGAATTCCAATACGGTTAAGGTAACTGATTTTTTTGTTGACAGAGAAGTTGAAAGTTATGGAATACTGGAAAAGTGCTATTAGTATGGAAAGAAACGGCCAGATGCCAGTATTTTCAACAACTGACGCATCAGTGTGAAACAGGTTTTTTATCTGCACTATATATTCAACAAAATGATTTAATACTAAAATCATGTTTACAAATACTAATCTTAATCCGGACAACTCAACAGCAAAATCGGGCAAAGAAAGTGGCTATCTTTTATCCCTTCGGATACAAAAGTTACTGCTTTTCATATCAATTATAGGTTATAGTGTAACAATAATCCAGGCGCAGAGTATTCAATTCGAATACGATATAAACACCGACAGCAGCGGATTTGGCAGCGAACCACAGGCATTTGCCGAATACAACGGCAGATTGTATTTCTCTGCCTATACTGATGCCTATGGCAGGGAGCTTTGGGAATACGACGGCATGAATCCGCCGGCCATGGTTGCAGATATTCACAAGGGTTATGAGGATGCGTATCCCCAATACCTTACTGTATTTAACGGAAAGCTTTATTTTTGTGCTGTTGATGAGATGAATGGCGCTGAATTATGGATGTATGATGGCATAAATCCACCCGCCATGATTGCGGATATCATAGAAGGTGCGTTTTCTTCAAATCCTCAATACCTGACTGTTTTTAATGATGCGCTATATTTCCAGGCTTACGACGCAGACCACGGATCGGAATTATGGAAATTTGATGGCATAAATGCGCCTGTCCTTGTTGCTGACATTTACAGCGGAAAAGAAAGCT
Organism: uncultured Bacteroidales bacterium; assembly: GCA_964390385.1. Classification (GTDB taxonomy): domain Bacteria; phylum Bacteroidota; class Bacteroidia; order Bacteroidales; family UBA10428; genus UBA5072. The sequence goes on from CAYMJH010000012.1 coordinate 13,121, forward strand.
CAAATCCGAAAAATTTCACCTCATACAAAAATAAACTTTATTTTCAGGCAAACGATAATAGTTTTGCAAATGAATTGTGGCAGTATGATGGGACTAATCCTCCAGGCCTTGTGGCTGATATTAACCCGGGTCTTTTTGGTTCCTTTCCCGAAAATCTTACGGTCTATAACAATAAATTGTATTTTACAGCTCAAAACAATATTGTCGGCACGGAATTATGGGTTTACGACGGAATTAATCCGCCCGATACGGTTGCTGATATTTCACCAGGCATTTCAAGCAGCAGCCCGGAATGCTTGCTCGTGTATCAGAATAAACTCTATTTTTCCCTTGCAATACCTCCTAAAGGATTATGGGAGGTTGACGGAACAAACCACCCAACCCGTGTTGCGGATATAAATTCAGGTCTATACGGCTCAAATCCCAGTGATTTGGTTGTTTTCAATGATAAGCTATACTATACGGCTTTCAATGCATCCATAGGCATAAGAATCTGGGTGTATGACGGGATCAATTCCCCCGATACCGTCTCAAAGATCGGGAACAACGTAAATCCGGGAATTAAAAACCTGGTTGTTTTTAAAAACAAACTCCTGTTTCAGGCTGATGACGGTATATGCGGTCCTGAACTATGGGATTATGACGGAATGAATGCTCCGGCTTTACTGTCAGATATAAGAAAAGCCACAGCAGGCTCAGATCCGGGTTCACTCGCACTATTCGGAGATAAGCTTTTTTTCTCCGCCAATGACGGCATCCATGGTAATGAATTATGGTGTTATGATGGCATCAATCCCCCGCAAATGGCAGCAGATATATACAATGGAAAAAACAGTTCATTCCCAAAACATCTAACTTCATTTAATAATAAACTATACTTTACGGCTTCTATAAATAACTATAGCGAAGAACTTTGTGTTTACGACGGAATACATCCGGTTGATACCGTAGCCGATATCTATAAAGGTTCTAACAGAAGCTCTTCCCCTTCCGAACTGACCGTGTATAAAGATAAACTCTATTTCCAGGCCATGAATGAGCCATACGGAAAAGAACTCTGGGTTTATGACGGAGTCAATCCGCCCGCTATGGTTTCCGATCTGAATCCGGGAGCCGGTTGGTCATCTCCCGGCTATCTCACAGTTTATAAAAATAACCTGTATTTCAGCGCCACTTGCGCAACCACATCGGATTATTCCCTTTGGAAATATGACGGTATTAATCCTCCCGATACCGTTCCAGGCTCGAAAGCCTGGTTTGGATGGCCATCCTACCTGACCATTTTGAACGATACGCTTTTCTATTCCGCAAAATACAGGATCTGGTCTTACGATGGGGCAAACCCTCCAAAGGAACGGGGCCAGCTGGGGTATTATACGCCAATACCTGAATGCCTGACAATATTCAATGATAGAATCTGCATCATTGGAAATGACGGCCCGTATGGCAAAGATTTCTGGGAATACGACAGAATAAACCCTCCCAGATCAGTTTTGGATGGTTCATTCGGTCCTACCGATCCCGAATCAAAAAAGATGACCGTTTTTAAAGACATGCTGTATATGCAAAACTCCGGCAGCACTTTAGCATCCGCCGGCGTTGAATTATGGGCCTATGACGGGATAAACCCGCCGGCCCCGGTTGAAGACATTAACCCAAAAGGAAGTTCTATTCCTTCATCCCTGCTTGAATATAAAAATAAACTTTATTTTGCTGCCGATGACGGAGTGCATGGGAGGGAATTATTCAGCCTCTGTATGCATACTTCTTCAGAAATTGATACATCTACCTGTGGCAAATATGTCTCCCCGAGCGGCAAGGTATGGTCCGTTGCAGGCACTTATACCGACACCATACCGAATGTTGCCGGTTGCGACAGTATCATAACCATTCACCTCACATCGCTTAATACAACGAGCTATTTTGTTGATACTGCCTGCATAAACTATACATCGCCGGGTGGTAAAATATGGACCGGATCGGGAATTTATATTGATACGATAGCCAATACTGCCGGTTGCGACAGTATCATTACGATTGATCTCTTCATCAGGCCATACCTGTCAGGCGATATTAACTGCAACGGAATACTGGATGGCAATGAGATCACAGGCATTCCTGCCCGTGAATCTTTCAGCCATGTAAGGATATACCCGAATCCTGTAACAAATGGAATCATCACCCTTGACTTCGGCCGGGAGGTTGAGCAGGCGACCATAAGCATAACAACCCTTGCCGGGAATGTCATGGATATCATACCGGTTCATCAAGTGCGCATCAGGGAGATCGATATTTCAGCACTGCCTGACGGTTTGTATTTTATAAGGCTCCATACGGATTATGGCTTATGGTATACAAAGTTTATTAAAGCATCCGGCAGACCCTGACAAATCGGTATGAAAATTGATTCAGCCCGAATAAGTATTGCTTTGTATGAATGAATATGGAGGTTGCCGGGATTGAATATTTCTTCGATGCTGACCCGGGCTTCGGTAACGGAACAGCTGTTGCAATTCTATCGCCTGAAAACCAACGGATTGCTGATTTTGTAGTAGATCTGGGTGGCCTCAGCGACGGTGATCATGTGGTGTATATGCGAACCCGGGATCAACAGGGTCATTGGGGCTCTTCTTATGCCCATGCTTTTTCGATGACAAGCATAATAACAGATAATAAAGAGGTAGTATCCTGGTTCAGGATGTACCCCAATCCTGACCAGGGAACCGTTAGCCTTGATTTTTCTGAAAGCCGGCAGGAAATGTTGAATTTGATGATCAATGATCTGGATGGAAGGATGGTTTATTCGACTACCTTGTACAATATGAAAACACCTGTGACGGTATGGCTTCCGGCAGGTGTTTACCGGTTAACCATCATGGCTATTAACAATACTTTCCAACAGATGCTGGTGATTCATTGAGAGAGTGAATTAATCCAAAACCGACAACTATCACAACCACCACAACCTTCACAACCCACAAATTACAAAAGCTACAATAATCATAACCATCACAACAATCATAACCATCACAACATCCACAACCCCCACAACATTTCCAACCTCCCTTTTAACATATTTTCTTAAAACTTCCTATATTTACCTTGAGTTGAGGCAATTTGGCGTTCCTGCCAAACCGCGATGGGATCACTGTTAATGATGATCTGCAATGGATAACCAGATTTCGATGGATGACCAGTTTCTGGAAATTGTCAACCGGGTTATTGATGAGAATCTGGCCGATGAGCATTTTTCCGTTGAGCATCTGGCTGAGCATGCAGGACTGAGCCGTTCGATGCTGCACAGAAAACTGGTAAGACTTACCGGTAAATCAGCCAGCGACCTGATCACTGAAAAAAGATTATTTAAAGCCAAAGAGCTCCTGGAAAAGGATGTTGCCACGGCATCTGAAATTGCCTATAAAGTCGGCTTTAACAGTCCCAGTTACTTCACCAAGGTTTTCAAGAATTATTTCCAGATATCACCGGGTGAGATCAGAAAAGGGATAATTTCTGGTCCTCCCCGGTCAATCGTTGAGGGATCACAGGAAAATAAGGGGAAAGCACGTATTTTTTTCATGCGGACAGGTCCCCTGTTACTGTTTATGATTGCAGCTTTTGCTGTTTTGGGAACCGGCCTTTACTTTTTTATCCTCCGGGAAAGACCCTCTGAGAAATCCATACTCATCCTGCCCTTTGATAATTTAAGCGTTGATGCTGAAAACCAGTATTTTGCCGACGGAATAACGGAAGATATTCTCAATAATCTTTATCTCATCGGTGATTTAAGGGTAATATCCCGGACTACCTCCATGCATATCAATGAAGCCGGTCTTATGGCAAAGGAAATCGCCCGCGAGGTGCATTGCCGCAATGTGCTGGAAGGAAGCGTGCGCAGGTATGGCAACCAGGCGAGGATCAGCGTGCAGCTGATTGATGCATACCGTGATGAACATCTGTGGTCGGCCAGCTTTGACCGTGAATTAAATGACATTATGGGCATCCAGGGTGATATTGCGCTACAGGTTGCCCTGAAGCTGAATGCCGTTATCTCTGATGAAGAAAAGGATCAGATCGGTAAAACCGGCACCCAAAATCCCGAAGCCTACGACAATTACCTGAGAGGACGCTTTCTGCTCCACAAGGCAAACAGCGAACAGCGTTCAGATTTTGATCAGACCAGTGTGATAAACTGCATTCAATATTATGAGAAGGCTATTGCGCTGGATTCGAATTTTGCAGCAGCTTATGCAGGCCTTGCCAACGCCCGTTTTAACCTGTCGGCCTGGGGCTGGCTGCCTTTTAACGAAGGCGGTTTAAAAGCGATAGTATTAAGTATGAAAGCGTTAGCGATCGACCCTGGTTGCGCCGAGGCCCATGCTGTTAAAGGCGCTTTTCATGTATGGATGGAGCGAAAATTTGATGAGGGGCGTAAGGAATTCATTACCTCCATCCGGTTAAACCCGAACTTTGCCACCGCCCGCCAGTGGTATGCACAATTGCTGATGATCACCGGTCCGATTGAAGAGGCACGCATGCATATTGACCGTGCAGTGGAACTGGAACCGTACTTCTGGGTTGTACAGAACCTGAACGCCTGGATCTGTTACTTTGAAGAGAAGCATGAAAAGGCCATAGAGGCCTGTGTGATTGCACGCGATCTGAAGCCCGATTTCATTGATAACACATGGCTGTTCTTTCTGAATTATGCCAAACTCGGCGAAGGGGGCAAGGCCATGAAGGAATTGCAGGCCATTGCCGCCAGTCATCCGGGCACAGAACAATATGTTGATGAAATATCGGCAGCTTATAACAAAGCAGGGATAAGAGGTCTTTTTTCCTGGCTGATAGAAGTCAACAAAAACAAACCCATCCCGGTTGAAGGGATGGACGGGCATCCTTTTTATATTGCCTGGTGGAATGCCATCCTGGGTAATAAGGAAGAGTCGATTTACTGGCTTCAGAAAAACATGGAAAGGCAACATAGGCTTTATGTATATTTTAACCTGATCGCCACCTGTCCCGATTTTGATATCCTGCGCGACGATCCGCGGTTTCTGACGATCATAGAAGAAACCGGTCTTGCTCCTTACCATGCCAGGGGTCCCAAAACCCTCAGCCCAAAACACACACGTACCGTTTACTGAACACCGGTTACCGTTTACTTTCTTCTTCATTCTCATTCTGTTTCTGTTTCTTCCCCCTCTCCCATGCCCCTGCAACTTGTCACTCGTCACTTTTACCCGCCGTAGCTTCAGCGAAGGTGGGTGTCACTTGTCACTATCTTCAACATGCAACCAAATTACCTTCCTGCAACATTTATAACCTGAAATATACAAAGGTTTGCAACCAGCCTGCTATGCTTCAGGGTTTGGTTTGTTGTTTCTTTACGCCATGAATTATCAGGTTTTGATAATTCGGTTAGCATGAGTAACAAACACAAAAAAGTCAAACAAACCTAAATTCAATTGATTATGAAAACAAGAAAAGACCTGTATGCAGATGCAGTTATTTGCCTGCTTTTGTTAATCCTGACGGCAGAAAACTCATACTCCCAGCTGTTTACGAGAATTGACACCAGTATTGTGTGTTCAGTAGAGGGTTTCACGCATGTTGCATGCTGGGGAGACTTTAACAACGACGGATTTGAGGACCTTGTTATTATCAATGGCAGTGCTGCCATAGGTCCTCATGTACAATTCCTCTTTATCAACGAGGGGGAATGGCGATTCAGGCGGATCACCGATCATCCTGTCTTTGCTGAACCTTCAGATTACGGTTCTCTGGGTGCAACCTGGGGAGATTACGACAATGACGGCCATCCCGACCTTTTCATTGCCGGTTTTAACAACGCAAACAATATGCTTTTCAGGAATAACGGGGACGGAACCTTCACACAAATTACCAATGGTTCAATTGTAAAGGATGGAGGTGACTCAAGTAATAGTAACTGGGTTGACATAGACAGTGATGGTTATCTTGATATCTATATAACCAACCGCAGATCACAGAAGAATTTCCTTTATCGCAGCAACGGCAACGGCACATTCTCAAAAATCACTTCAGGTCCCTTACCGAATCACATCATAACAGATCTTGACCTGGGTTCATCATGGGCTGATTATGACAATGACGGTGACCCGGATCTGTTTGATGTAGGTTTGGGAGACGGACAACGATACCTATTTGAAAATGACGGGTTTGGTAACTTTACGCTGAATAAGGAAAGCGGTCTTACTGAAGAGAATGAAAAAAGCTGGAGTTGGGCTCCTCCCAGCTGGGGAGATTATGATAATGATGGATACTCCGATGTTTTCTTCACCAACTATGCAATAAATAGTTGGGCATCAGCAAAAGATTTCCTGTTTCATAACAGCGGCGATGACACGTTCGAAAGAAAAACCGACCTGGCACCCGTAAACTATGATTCAGAGCATGACGGAGGGTATTGGGCTGACCTGGATAATGACGGGTACCTGGATCTTATTATCAGTACCTACTGGACTAATGAGACAAAAATTTACTGGAATAACGGAGACGGTACATTTAAAGCCGGTTCTGGTCTATTTTCTGCCAATTACGGGGGATGTATCAGCATTGCCGATATTAACAAAGATGGATTTCTTGACATGTTCGTAGGCAGGGGATTTTATGGGTCCTATAAAAACGCCATTTTCGCGAACAACGGAAATACGAACAACTGGGTAAACATTAAACTGGTCGGAACGGTTTCCAACGCATCAGCCATCGGTTCTAAGGTCAGAATAAAAGCAACCATCGGAGGTAAGGAGGTATGGCAGGTGCGTGAAACCGGTCTGAACCAGCACAGCAAGAACGCCCATTTCGGTCTGGGGGATGCGACTACCATCGATTCACTGATTGTAGAATGGCCTTCAGGTAATGATACCGTTCTTACCAACATAGACACAAATCAGTTCATGTCCATCACTGAACTGATCCCGCCGGGTTTTCTGAAAGCAAGTTTCGCGTCAGATACCCTGGCAGGCAAAGGGGAGCTTACCGTACAATTTACTGATATAAGCCGGTGTGATCCTAACAATCCGATAACATCATGGTCGTGGGATTTTAACAATGATGGCACGGAAGATTCCGATGAACAACATCCTTCCCATACCTTTTCCTGGTCAAATGACAGTATATATGATGTAGTACTGAAGGTGTCGAACGGAACCGACACCAGTATGATGATAAAAAAAGAGTTCATTCAATTGTCAGAGCGTGAATCAGACACTGTTTCCTCGCTTGTTACCAAGGAAATGAACGAGGGCGTTATGGTTTTTCCAAACCCGATGCATGAAACGGTGACATTCTCCATCAATCTTCATACTGCAGCTGACATTCAGCTGGTCTTGTATGATATGACCGGCAGACGAATAGCAGAGCTGTATAATGGTCACAGAAATGCAGGACACCAGACCATAAGCTGGAACAGGGGAGATCTCACCCCGGGGACTTATTTCTACGATATAAGGAAAATATCATACAATCAGATCGAACGGTATAATGGTAAGTTGCTTGTAATGGATTAATGGCTCCCGCTCCTACCCAGACCCATCATACTGGCACAAGCGTCTGCTTGTGCCTCATGCTGTTCTGGGCTTCCACACCCGAAATGCTCTGACCGGCACGCGCCTTAAAACGCGTGCCTTTTATTTATGAATAATCCCATAACCCCTACAACCTTCACAACAATCACCCTCCTCCGCCAGTGGCTTCGGAGGGCAAAGTACATCTTCTTTTCATTCTCCGTTATTATTTGTATTTTTACCTGAGTGAAAGCAGCCTGGCATTCGTGTCAGTCGTGATGGAACCACTGTTTACGCTGATGGGCAATGGAAAATCAGTCCTCCATGGATGACCAGTTTCTCGGCAAGATCCATAAAATCATTGAAGATCATCTTGACAACGAGCATTTTTCGGTGGAAGACCTGGCAAAGGCAGCAGGCCTGAGCCGGTCGATGCTGCACCGCAAACTGATCAGGCTGACCGGTAAATCGGCCGGCGATTTTATTACCGGAAAAAGACTGATGCGGGCCAAAGAAATGCTGGAAAATAATGCGGCCACCGCCTCAGAGATTGCTTACAAAGTGGGGTTCAGCAGTCCGAGTTATTTCACCAAAGTATTCAAGAATTATTTCAGCATGCTGCCGGGCGATGTAAGAAAGGGAGCTACGCTTCCGGACAACACACGGCTCTCATCCCAAAGCCAAATACCTCTTCCGGAAGAAAAAAACCGCATGCGCCGGCTGATCCCATACCTGATTGCAGCCATCCTGGCCGGTATTGGTGTGGTTGCATTTTATCAATTCTCCAGGCCCGGTCATATAGAAAAATCCATTGCCATATTGCCCTTTGAAAATCTCAGCACCGATGCTGAAAACCAATTTTTTGCCGATGGCATCGTGGAGGATCTGCTTTACAGGCTGTCGGCCATCAGCGATTTAAAAGTTATCTCGCGGACCTCTTCAGAATTATTCCGAAATAAAGGCAGTAAAACAATACCCGATATTGCAAAATTATTGGATGTCAATTATATCCTTGAAGGATCAGTGCAGCGGATGGCCGATCAGGTTAGGATCAATATCCAGCTGATCGATGCAATCAGCGATGATCATATACTGTCAAAACAGTATGACAGGAAACAGCAGGAAGTCTTCATCATCCAAAGCGAAATTGCCGACCTGATCGTTACGGAATTATCACTCGTTTTAACGGAACAACAGGCTGACAAATTGAAAAAGAAGCATACAACCAGCATGGAATCATTTGAATACAATCAGCTGGGAAGATACCATCTGAATAAGAGGACACGGGACGATCTGCATATTGCCATGGATTATTTTCGCAGGGCTTTGGCCGAAGATCCGGATTATGCCCTGGCTTATGCGGAACTGGCGGATGCCTATTATCGATCAGGCTGGTATGATTATATCGACCGGGTAAAAGGCAGGGACAGTGCTGAATACTTTGCTTTAAAAGCCCTGTCGCTGGATAAAAACCTGGGTGAGGCTCATACCGTCTTAAGCGGAATCTATTTTGATTTTGACCGGAATTATACCCTGGCTGAAAAAGAGTTAAAACAGGCCTTGGCGATCAATCCTAATCATTCTTCTTCATACGGGTACTATGCCGACCTGATGACCGCCCTGGGAAACCTGGGTAAGGCGCGGGAATTATATGACAAGGCCATACAACTTGATCCCTATTCTTATATTATGAGATTTTCAGGTTCTTACGCTTACTTCAGGGAGCAAAAGTATGAGCAGGCGCTCACCGGGTTTAAAATATGCCAGGGACTCGGAAAGGATAATACCGGTCCGATCGATAAAAGTTTTCTTATCCATGTAAAAATCCGTAACGACGGGGCTGCCCTGGAAAGTTTTAAGAAGCTCGGAATGATGACCGGGGAGTGGACGCCCGAAACAGCCGACAGTGTATTTCATGCCGAAGGGATCGACGGCTTGCTGAAATGGAAGCTGAAGATCGGAAACTGGTCATACAGAATCGGAGAAGCCCAGTATTATGCCCTGCTTGGGCAGAAAGACAAAGCGCTGGATATCCTGGAGCGTGCCCTGGAAGAAGGTTACCTGGTCCCTTTCAATACCGCGGATCCGGAATTTGAAGACCTCCGTTCCGATCCCAGGTTCATAGCCATCCGTAAAAAAATGGGGCTGCCGCCTTGGCCTTAAGCCATATACCCTTTTCCGCCCCGTCCGATGGTGAGGACTTTTTTTAATAGAGTCAAGAATCAAGATTTAAGACCGTATCTTCGATCTTCCTTCTTCCTTCTTCGATCTTCCTTCTTCGATCTTCGATATGAATACCCTGCCAGGTCAGCAGCGCATTATTTTTCCAACAATTCCCTGACCGCGTCTTTATGCACCATATAATCCATTATTTTTAGCTTCACATAGTCCTCGGCGTAAAAATAATAGCCGAACTCCGGTGCATCGGAAGCATTATTCCTGGAGCCCGCACTTGAATCCTTGATGAGGTACCAGTCCTTTCCGTCCTTTTCAAGATAGCCGACCAGGTGCATACCGTGGTCGTCGGTGGTGGTTCGGTTGGTAAACCTGAATTGTCTGGCATCGTCATTGATATAAGCTGAGGGTATATCGAAATCCGGCACGATGGCACATTGTGTCTTCCGGTCCATGCCCGGTTCAGAAACATCGCCTCCGATGGTAACGGTGAATCCTTTACGGACAGCTTTTTTCAGGGTTTCCATAAAAACACCGAGGGGGACATTATAATAACCGGTATCGTGCCACCAGTTATCCGGTACTTTGTATTCAACCCGCTGATAAAAGGGTTGCTGGGTATACGATAACAGGTCAACATAATCATCGGGGTTGATCCTGATAATATCACTGAGGTATTGCTGCGGAGTGATCTTTTTGCCATTCATTGTTATGGTTGAGGGAGGTTCTCCCATATAATGATTGAGGATGGAACGGATGGTGGCCAATGCCGTTTCCTCACTCCAGGCGGCACTTTTTTTCAGCGATTCGAGGTAGTTTTTCATTTCCTCAACCATCACTTCATGGTTATGGTATTTCCTGCCCTGAAGCAATCCAGTATAATCCGATGCAGGAACAACGCCATATTTTTTCCAGATGCGTGTTACCGCGTTGGCTTCCGAACCTTCATCGAAAACCGAATTACCCCTTTCCTGCACATACCGCCGGGCCTTCTCCACATATTCCCAGTAAACCGTATACATTTCAGAAAGCTTGACTTTGGTCCCGTTGATTCTTTGAGCATCGGATTCCAGCATGGAGGTCGCCGCAAAACACCAGCAGGTACCGGTATTGCCTTGTGATAAAGGCGGATTGTGCCATTGCTGATTTTTATAAAGTTCTTTTTTATTCGGCAGTTCCTTTTCGCTCATATCGACCACAAAGGACCGGTTGACCGAAACCGGGGCCAAACGTTCTTCGACTTCCCTGTTGTCCCTGAGTATGGAATTCTGGTAAAAGCCCGGTTCATTGACCCTGAACAGGGCTTTGTCCTTATTCTGACCATGAACAGGCAGGAATGCCGTTAATGCAGTCAGGAAATAGATGCTGAAGTATTTATTATTCATGATTTTAAGGTAATAATTATAGTTGCACAATATAGTAAAATTTAAAAAAGCTGAACAGGATTTTTATTATGATTCAATAAATTATAAAACCCCAAATGCCGCAAGTTTCCAACTTGTGGCCAACCTATTGGCAAGTCATTCGCATATTAATTATTGAATTATGCGCTTAAAAAGCATCTGTTCCTGCCACAGGTTACCGCCCGGAGTACCGGGCTCAAACCTACGGCAGAGGGTTTCAATCACTTATAAGATTTACTATCAAATCTATGGATAACAGTTACTACTTATCGGTACCAAACCATACCTCAATCCAGCTGTTACTTGTGCATGAATAATTTAAAAGTGTTTCATTTTTTCCGTCTACATTGTTACTGATACGATCGAAACTAAGAGAGACGATGTTTCCTGAGCAAATTGACTCACTCTTTATATAGAAATAGTCAATGGTAAACATTTTTGGCACATTTATACCTGAAAAAGAAGTTATAACATTGTCATTGAAATTTTTACTTGCCAGGTTTTCCGTAAATGTAAAGCTTTTAACCGTATCACGTGTGTTGTTTAAAATCACCCGCATTTCCCCAATTACAGTAATCTCATCATCCTGGTAATAATAATTACCTATATATGTATTATTATCAATAAAACTTCCTTCATAAGCATTTCCATAGGGCCGTTCAAGGACAAATTCCTTTGTTCCTTCAGGTGAAGTCTCCTGAAAATTTCCAAGCACATTTATCCTGACACTGCAAATATTCCAATCCGGCGGAGATGCATTATGTTCCATTTTAAAGTTTACATCATAGTATGTCTTACCTGTGTATGGGGGAACAGTTCTGAAATTTGTAATCAATACAAACATCCTGGCCTTATTGTCCATATAATCACTTTTCAGCTTGCCAACCGTTATCTTTCCGGTAGAGTTTGCCACAACTTCAACCTTGCTGTTTTGTCCCGGTATCCATTTAATCAGTGTTATTTCTGTTAATCCTTCTGTAGTGATGATTAAATTATCATCATCGTCAATGCTTTTATCCTCCAATACAACGCTAAAAATCCTGGCTGAAAGGTCGGGGTAATTGCTTCTTAGAAGAGTATCGACATTGTTCTTGTCCTTAATGGAAAGTACATCATGCACCCTTGTGTAAAAAAATGACATGTCGACCTGATAAACATTAAGTTTGCCAGTAATATATTGTCTGAAAAAGTCCTCAAGCCAATTCACCGGCTCACTGGTATGCTTTGATATGGCATCGATAATATGGCTTCCTTCATCGAATAATGACTGATAAGTCTTCAATATAAAGGCTGACCCGTATATTCCCTCAAGATAATGAATGAGGGACAACATACCATAACCATGATCCACAGAATCTTTTGATAATAATGATCCTGCATGCAATCCATTAAACGGGGCCATTTGATTTCCTTTAACGATATCCGATTGAAAATCTACATCGTCTGAAAAATTACTTTCCGACCATACTGCAGTTGCCTCATTGAACCAATGATGATTGGCAGCGAATTGTGCCTTTGAGATACGGTTTCGGTTATCATACAACGATTGTACCAGATGAAAGAATTCATGACCTGCCGTTGTGCGTATATCCTTCCTGTTGGGCAGGGCATCATAGTTAAATTCAATCCATCCGCCATTATTACCCAAGCGGGAGTTGGTATAAAAACCCAATGCATTGTAGGACAAAGGAAATGGGCATACAACCACTTTAACGGGCCAGTTCGTCCGGTTGCTGTAACTAAAGCCCAGTTGGGTCTGGAAAAACGAATAAGCTTCTTCCAGGTATTTTCCCAGCTGTGTTACATCGCCTGAACTGGCCATAAACAGGGGATAATACATAAGAAAATGCTGATTTTCGCTATACAAAGCAATATAACTGGTCAGGCAGCCGAGTATAAAACCTGTAAAATCAGTTTCATTTGCAGATTTCTTTTTTGAACCGGATTGATTATGACTATTTTCAGGTATTGGTATTTCACCGATCAGCCAATCCGATGAGTCACCGGCCTCTATGAATTGAAAAGCAGTTATTACAGAATCCAGACTTGAAACAAAAACCTCTTCTCCCAGTGCAATATAACTTTCTTCACTGAGTAATCCCTTGTATTTGATTTTCACGCTGAGAGGCTTGCCGTATTCAACCGGTATCCCTTCAATTTTAAACATGCCGGACACAAGGTTATCACCGAAAGTTTGTTTATCGGTTGCGGATAAAAGGACCAATTCCGTTTCCGAGTCAAATGCACCGGCAGGAACGGTCAGGGAAAATCCATCCGTCTCAACGGTCCCTCCTTCCGGACCGATGGTTTCAGAAGCTTCAAACTCAAAATTGATTCCTTCATCTTTAGGTTCCGTTTTTTCCTTTTTGCATCCGCAGGTCAGCGCTGATAAAAGGCCGAGAAATAAAAAAAGATGAGATTTCATGAGAAAAGGTTTTTGTAATACATTAATGGTCGTTACTTGTCACTTGTCACTTGTCACTTGTCACTTGTCACTATCTTCATTACCTCTTCCTGATAAATATAAAATCACCTCCCTCGTCGCCGGTGTTGAGGATCTCGCCGAACTGGGGGATGGTGGGACTGTTGTTGATTACGGCGGTTTTCATGCTGTAGAACAATTCTTCCGAAGTCAGGTAGGGTTTTTCATTTTCGGCCAGCCTCCTGATGAGGTACTCCAGGAAGATGCTTTTATCGGGGACTTCCGACAGCGAGCCGCTGGTCATTGCCTTACGGCTGGGAAGGTCATACACCTTTTCAATGGCGGCCGGGGCATTGGCAAAGGCACTGCGCGACTTGAAGATTGAACCGCTGAAACAGGCGTCGGCTATCAGCAGGGTATGCTTCGACTTGATACCGCCGATATAATCACGCAGGGTGCTGTTACGAAACCAGTTAGCCGTATTGGACTCCCTGGCATCGGAGGGCAGCCAGTATCCCACCTTCGACTGTTCCGACCAGATGCCGTGGCCGGCATAGAAGATCAGCAGGTTGTCCTTACCGTCCACGATCGTATTCAGCCTGTCGAGTTCAATTACGATATCTTCAAATTTCGGATTGGTCAGCATTTTGGTATTTTCCTTTTCGAAGGTATAGTGCTTCAACAGTATATTATACAATGCGGAAGCATCTTCAATCGAATGATCGAGGTCGCTGATCTTCGGATCCTCGTATTGCTCAACGGCAATGATCAGCGCATAATACTTTCCGGCATTCAGCATCTGGGAGGCCATCTCATAGCTGTCACACAGCACGGAAATTCTTTGCTCGGTGATGGCGCCGTCATTGTCAATGGCTGATATGCGTATTTCATTCTCACCCGGAGCCAGACTTACAGTCGATACGAATTTGCCGTCGGGATAAAGCCTTGCGTCATTGGCGTTTACCAGCACCAGGTTAATGCCGCTTTCATCCGTTGCATATCCTATAATATCTACCTCGGTTTCTTTCACAATGCGCAGGTTGTCCGCATCAGCTTTGGGTGATATTAGGCGGATCTCCGGCGGCTTTATTTCTTTCAGGGTGAGTTGTTTCAGGTCTACCGGAGCCAGGCAGGAAAATTTCCCGGGACTTTTGAACAAAAGTGGCTTTGTTATCGCTGTTTTCGGATCAGAGCCCTGCCCCTCATCAATCTCAAAGTTGAAATCAAACTGCAGCTGGGTGCCGGTGAAATCCTTATTCACCAGAATGCGAAGGGGCCAGGCATGATTGAAGGAGATAAAATCCCGTTGCTGGAAATCCAGGTATTTAATCTTTCCTTCCGCAGACGATGTGATCTGTCCCTTCCGTAATAAAAGCCTTGCGTTGAAGTCCTTCAAAGGCTGAAGATCCTCATTGATCCATTCAACACTGATCCTGATTTCAAGTGTATCATAACGCTGTTCATATCCTGCCGTCTTAACCCGGCAATATTTTCCGGAAGATGATGCCAGCATCTGTTCATTTTCCTGCAGAAAGACGGGGCAGGTAAAGAAAATCAGGCACGCAAATGCGGCAGAAAACATCCGGATTATTTTTCCCTTCATAGTTCCTCGTCTTACAGTTTAAGAAAGAGCTCCAGCAAAACACCGGCGCTCCGGGTACTGAGTTTTCCCGGGTTACCGGAAATACTGATGTAATCATCCCTGTACCTGGACAATTCGTATCCCAGGTCGGACAATCCGGTGGTTGCAAAAGGAGCGACCGTCAAACTGAAATGTTTTCCCAGGGGTATTTCAGCTCCCGCAGAAACAGAAAGCGACAGGTTAACCGGGTTGAGTTCCCATTTATCATTCTTATCGACAGGCTCAGCAGTAAAACCGTAATCAGGCAGTTCATACAGCACTACATGATAATCCGGATAGTATCCCCTGTGATCGGAAAAACCGGTTGCGCTGAAACGGGACGACAACAGGAATGAAAGCTCAAATCCGGCCTGAAGAACCAGTCTTATTTTGTTTCCGCTTGTGCTGTAACGGATTCCCAAGGGTATGTCGAGACAGGTCAGCGTATTGGTTTCCGTCACTGATGCCCTGATAAATTCAAGGTAATGATCACCGTCAATATCTGTCTTTACGGTCTTTTCAAGGTCTTCATTGTCATATTCCCTGATTTCATATACCGAACTGTAAGAGCTGACCCCAACTCCGGTAAAAAAACCAAGGTGCTGACCAGTACGGTAAAGCAATTTCAGACCTGCCCGGTAGCGGAATTCGCCCCAGGCATCCCAAATTTCATCGTTAAATATATCCCGGCTGTATATACGGGTAAAGGCGGGCGCGGCATATGAGCCCAGCAGTATGTCAGCCTTCCGTGCATATCTCATCATGGGTCTTTCAGCCTGTATATAGTGAATGGCTGCATCATAAACCTGCCCGTCTTTCATCCGGAATCCAATGATGGCATAATAGTCACCGGTTACATTGTTGATCATATGCCCGTCAAACAGACCGATTGCTTTCACCGAAACCGGAACATAGGTTACAAAACCCGAATACTGGGCATCCGTGGGCAGGGGTTTGCTCATTTTTCCCAAGCTATAGTACATTTCGAAACTCAATCCGGATGGATAGTGCTCTCGGATATAGCGGTAGTAGTCAACGGGAGAAACCACTTGCTGTTTTCCGGCATCAGGCTCAAGAAAATTGAAGATAATGGCTTCGGGTCTGAAGAGGGCATTGAATTCAGACGGCACCTCCTGTTGTGGCAGTTCTTCCGGAACAAAAGCCGAATACCGGCTGAAAACCTGCAGTATATGGTTCACCTCACGCTGTACCTGGTTCACCTGCAATAATGAAAATGACTGCCCGTAGCCATAAAAGCAGACCATCAGCAGTATTAACACCAGTCTTCCTGTTTTTCTGTTCATGGTCCTATTGTTGAATGACCAGCCGGTGAACTTCCTTGCCGGCACCAAATCTGACAAGTACAATGTATAATCCTTCAGGCATCCCTTCCAGGCTCAGGGCATTTTCAAATACCTGTCCCGTTTTAACCAGGGTGTATTGTTTTACCACCTTGCCGGCGGAATTGGAAATAGCAATCCTTAGCTCACCCGTATAATCATTAATCATGTCCATGATGATATTCCTGCCGGCAGGATTGGGTCTGATGAAAACATTCTGAAAGGCTTCGTCCGCTTCTCCGGCTGATTTACTCAGAAAGCTGAAGGGATCAGAACGGTTCGTACACTGATTTTCAAGTTTTGTTTCAACCTTAAAAATGCCTGAATTATTTCCCTTGGCATAATAAAACTGCTTGTTTGCCCCCGGAATGGAATCTTCATTCCGGTACCATTGATAGATCCGTCCAGAATCAGGACAAATCAGCAGATGATCTCCCTTTCGTACGATGTAGGGTTTCGGAGGAACCGGCATTATCTCAACCTCCATAATTTCCCTGTCAAAGCATCCTGTGCTGAAATCGTCAACCTGTACGAACAGCCTGCGGATTCCGGGATTTTCTCCCCAGTTGACCATAACCAGGCTTTGATCTGCTCCGGTCATCCCTTTACCTCCTTCGTGAGACCATAAATAATGATAGGAAGGGTTCTCTGTAACAGCATAGGGCATATTTTCGGAGGTTGCACAAACCTGTTTTTCACCGGCAATATTGAAAACCGGTATAGGTTTTACATGAACCTTTACGGCATGCTGCGTGTATATATACCCATCAATAACACGGACCTGGTATCGGGTATCAGCATCTGCCTTTACTTTTACAATGCTGTCAGTGGACAAAAAGCCCGGCGGATCGGAAGTCCAGCTGAATGTCTTGGTTGCTGTCCCACCCGAAACGACGGCTTTCATTGTGAATTCCTGTCCTGCACATACCGTATCAGGCGCTTCCAGTAGCAGGGAAAGGACCTCATTATTGTTGCTCACGCACCGAACCGACAATGCATCATATTGATTGTTTTTATTGTTCCGGTGAATATTCGGCAGTCCATTCTGAAAAACACGTGACCATGAATATTTTGTATCCAGCTGGTCCGATGTCCAAAAAAGTGCCTGGGTATCAACCAGCACCGAATTGCCATGAGGATCGATCATTCCGCCCGGCAGAACTTCAAAACCTGATCCTTCGCCTCCCTGAAGAAAGACACCCGTACTGGGCACCCTTTCTTCTCCCGGTTTATCCAGGTCAGCTTCCATCATGCCGGCAGCAAATTCCAGTTCCTTCCAGTCATTGTCAGAAGGGATATGCCATCCTTCGGGACAAATACCCTGACTGTTCTCTGGATTGTAATTCATCATTTCTTCCCACCGGTATAGTCCGCCAAAGTTATCGCAATATTCACCCCTGTTGTTATAGCAGTATTTTTGAATAATTTCATTGTCTGTCTGGGGGCCGATGAGGTCTATCCAGATTCCGTGATTCAGGTTTTCAGCCATCCACCAATGGTTGCCGATCAATACAGTTTGGTACACCTTTTCATCCCTGGGATCAATCATCGTTCCCCGTTCCAGTACAAAAGGTGAGTCTTTCAGACATCTGACGGATTGCGCTTCCGTTTTAACAGCATCATTCCGAAAGATTCTGCATTCATTGGCGGAGAACCATCTCATCCAGGGCAATAAGTTAATATTCATATCGGCGCAATAAAAGAATGCACCATGCTTTTGATCCGTCGAATACCCTGTGGATGTAACAAATCCTGCAGGCAATAATGAAAAGCCAAATTCATCGGTCGCACAGGCATTAGGCTCCTGCCAGTATAAAGGATCAACAGATTTCAGCCTGCCGCCCTCATTGGTCCCCCGCCAGTCAGTGCTATCAACTGCTTCCGGAGACATCCCGACAGCCAGCTCCATCTCCTTCCATTCGGCATCCGTCGGAACATGCCAGCCGACGGGACAAATACCCGTATTTGTGCCGCTGATGAAATAATTCATCTGTTCTTCCCAAGGGTACAGTCCGCCATATATATCGCACTGATCTTCTGAATCATTGAAACAATACTTCTCTATCATATCATTATTGGTCATGGAGTCGGCTGCGGGAATCCGGATGCCGATATTCAGGTTTTCCGCCATCCACCATTGAGCACCGATCCTGACAACCCTGTAGGGCTGACTATCCCGTGAATCGGTTATGGAATAGGTAACCTGGGAAGAAGCAGTAGAGATAAGAAAGAGGTGGCAAACGAGCACTGCAAACCCAAACTGTTTTATCGGATTTGAAAAGGCCATGGTTGAGTAGATGTTTAGGTCCGGTTCCGGCTTTTTAATCCTCTGGCAGATCCTATCAAATATACTCAAAAAGAGCATAATAATTCAACAAATTGCGCTATATTTATGATGTTAGGCCTCACATGCTGCAGCAACCCATTAAAACTACAACCTATGATCAATAAAAATTCCTCTGCCTGTGCGTTAATATGCCTGATCGCCATTGTATTAAGCGGATCATCCTGTAAAAAAACCGATAACATGATACCTCCCAAAGCCGATAAAATAAACAAGGAACTAACCCTGCACGGACACACTCGCATAGATCCCTATTTTTGGCTCAATGAACGTGATAATCCCGCTGTCGTCGGCTATCTTGAAAAGGAGAATGAGTACACCAACACTATTATGAAGGACACCAAAGAGCTTCAGGAGAAACTCTTTAAGGAGATCATAGGCCGTATCAAGCAAACCGATATGTCGGTCCCTTACAGGGAAAACGGCTATTTTTATTACACCCGGTATGAAGAAGGAAAGGAATATCCCGTTTATTGCCGTAAAAAGGAAAACCTGGAGGCTCCGGAAGAAATTATGCTGAATGTGAATGAAATGGCGCAGGGATATGAATATTTCGATATCGGGGGATTATCGGTAAGTCCGGACAACAAAATGCTGGCTTTCGGCGAAGACACCGTAAGCCGCAGGCTCTATACCCTCAGGATCAAGAACCTGGAAACCGGCGAATACCTGCCTGATCAGATCAACAATACCCTGGGTTCAGCTACCTGGGCAGCCGATAACAAAACCCTTTTTTACTCGCAGAAAGACGTCAATACCCTCAGGCCATACAGGATCATGCGGCATTCTCTCGGAAATCCTGCTGAAGCAGACGTGAACATTTATGAAGAAGCGGACGAGACCTATAACGCTTATGTATACAAGACCAAGTCGAAGGAATACATCGTTATCGCCCTGGCATCGACCTTGTCCAATGAATATCGCTTTATAAAAGCCAATGACCCTGCCGGGGATTTTAAGCTTTTTCATCCGCGCGAGCGGGACCTGGAATATGATATCGATCATTTTGAAAACAGTTTTTATATCCGCACCAATCTCGATGCGAAAAACTTCAGGCTGATGAAAACAGCGGTGTCCAATACTTCCAAAAGTTCCTGGGAAGAAGTGATCCCGCACAGGGATACCGTATTGCTTGAGAATTTTGAGCTCTTTAAGGATTATATGGTGCTGGATGAAAGGATCAACGGGCTTACGCGTTTCAGGGTGATCCATATGCATGAAAAATCAGAGTACTATATCGATCTGAAGGAACAGGCCTATACGGCATGGTTTTCGGCAAATCCGGAATTTGCAACGGAGATGCTTCGCTTTGGATATTCTTCCATGACCACACCCACATCCACTTTTGATTTCCATATGAAAACAAAGGAGCGCACCCTGCTGAAACAACAGGAAGTGGTCGGCGGTTTCAATCCGGATGAATATTTTTCTGAAAGGCTTTTTGCGACTGCCGCAGACGGATCAAAAGTTCCCATTTCGCTGGTATACCGCAAGGGGATTAAAAAAGACGGCAGTAGTCCTTTATTGCTGTATGGATATGGTTCCTACGGGAACACCACCGATCCTTATTTCAGTTCGGTACGGCTGAGCCTGCTCGACCGCGGATTCATCTATGCCATTGCCCATGTCAGGGGCGAACAGATCCTCGGCCGGGCCTGGTATGACGACGGAAAATTGCTGAAAAAGAAAAATACCTTCACCGATTTTATTGACTGCGCCGAATTCCTGGTCCGTGAAAAGTACACCTCTCCCGACAGGTTGATGGCATATGGAGGAAGCGCAGGAGGATTGCTGGTCGGTGCCGTGGTCAACATGCGGCCTGATCTTTTCAAGGGCGCCATAGCGGCAGTGCCTTTCGTTGATGTGGTTACCACCATGCTGGATGAAAGTATCCCGCTCACCACAGGTGAATACGACGAATGGGGCAATCCGAATGACAAGGTGTATTACGATTACATGTTATCCTATTCCCCTTACGATAATGTGGAAAAAAAAGACTACCCCAATATGCTGGTGACGACCGGTTTGCATGATTCGCAGGTGCAATACTGGGAACCGGCAAAATGGGTGGCCAAACTCCGGGACATGAAAACCGACGATAACCTGCTGTTGCTGTTTACCAACATGGGAACCGGGCACAGCGGAGCATCCGGCAGGTTCGAAACCCATAAGGAGACAGCACTGGAGTATGCTTTTCTGCTGAAACTGCTGGGGATCAAGGAGTAGGGAGAAAGAGTGAAAGAGTGAAAGGGTGGAAGGGTGGAAAAGTGGAAGGGTGAAAGGGTGAAAGAGTGAAAGGGTGGAAGGGTGGAAGGGTGAAAGAGAGAAAGGACCAGAAGACCAGCAGATCAGAAGACCAGCAGACTAAGGGAACCCCTTCACCATCTCCCTTATCTTCTCCTGAATATCCTTATCCAGCGTTTTGTATTCCGAATTTTCGCGGGATGTATCAGCCTTTTCGAATATGAACACATGGGCATCGTCGGAGAGGATGATGTGATGCCAGACTGATTTTTTCACCTTGTAAACTACGTTCGGTTCCATGGCAATGACAAAAGGGATGAACCGGTCCTCTTTTTCATCTGCTATGATCAGGCTGGCCTTACCTACGGTCAGAATAAAAATCTCATCGGTATGGTTATGCCGTTCCACCTGGCCGGTGTTTTCCGGGTGGACTTTCGCGCATTGCCTGAGCACGGCGATTTGCCAATCGCCGGTTCTCATCACAGGGATGAACTGTTGATCAAAAGAGCTTCCGGTCTCCAGCAGATCCCTTGATATCATGCTATTTCTATTAATTATCTTTTGCGTCTTTGCGTCTCCCGATTAATCGGGACAGGTTTTGCGAGAAACTATCTTACTTCACAATCCCCGAAAAGCCCATAAAAGCCAGCGCCAATAGTCCAGCCGTTATGAGAGAAATCGGGAATCCCTTCATGCCTTTCGGGGTATCGGTAAGATTAAGCTGTTCGCGTATACCGGCCAGCAAAACAAGGGCCAGGGTAAAACCAACCGCAATGCTTGCCGCATAAACCACACTCATCAACAGGTTATAATCTTTCTTAACAGCCAGCAGGGCTGTACCCAACACGGCGCAGTTGGTGGTGATGAGGGGCAGGTAGATACCCAGTGCCTGGTAAAGGGGCGGCGCCACTTTTTTAAGCATGATTTCCACCACCTGGACGAGAAAAGCAATGACGAAGATGAACGTGATAGTTTGCATAAACTCAATATGCAGCGGCACCAGCAGATAGTTTTGAAGAAGGAAGGTAACCAGGTTAGCGAGCGACATGACAAAAACAACGGCCATGCCCATACCCACCGAGGTGTTTATTTTGCCTGAAACACCCAGGAAAGGGCAAACACCTAAAAACTGGGCGAGGACAACATTATTAACGAGGACTGCCGATATGATGATCAGGATATATTCCATAATGATTTCAGATTAGACGATCAGACATTGAATTTTACCTTAAGCCGGTTGATAACAGCAATTAACAGGCCATAGGTCACAAAAGCTCCCGGGGGAAGGATAAACACCAGGATGGTGGCAGCATTCTCGCCCAGCAGCCGGAAGTTGAATATCGACCCGTTCCCGAGAATTTCCCGGATAGCGGCCAGTAAGGTAATGGCGAGTGTGAAACCGATACCCATCCCCAGTCCGTCCAGAATGGATTGCCAGACTCCGCTCTTCTGCGCAAAGGCCTCAGCGCGTCCCAGGATGATGCAATTCACCACGATCAGGGGGATAAAGATGCCCAGTGCCTTGTAGAGATCGGGAGTGTATGCCTTCATCACCAGGTCGACAATGGTAACAAAGGCGGCAATGATAATAATGAAGGCGGCAATCCTGACCTTATTGGGTATAAAATTTTTTAGCAATGAAATGAGGAGGTTGGAGCATAGCAGCACAAAAGTGGTGGCAGCCCCCATGCCCAGGCCGTTAACCGCTGCCGTTGTGACGGCAAGTGTGGGACAGCAGCCCAGCACCAATACAAAGGAGGGATTCTCCTTCAGCAGTCCGTTGGTTAAATACTTTAAATTTCCCATATGCATTGAATCATTTCAGGATCATGGTTGAATTTGCAGCGAATCGACAACCTTATTACGGGCATCAGAGGCACGCTGCATGGCATCACAAAAGGCACGTGAAGTGATAGTGGCAGCGGTAATGGCATCCACTTCCCCACCGTCTTTCCTTACCCTCATCTTAAAATCACCCGGATCCTTGCCCAGGAATTGTGAGAGGAATCGAGGCTCAGCCATTTTTGTGCCCAGGCCCGGCGTTTCCTTGTGTTCAAGAATGGTGATGTTATGAATGGTTCCGTCCTCGCGGAATCCTGCCATTATTTCGATATGGCCTGAGAAACCTTTATCCGAATAAGTCTTGACGGCAAAGCCGGCAGGTACGCCTTGTTTTTTAACTGTGTACAGGGTTACACCGTCCAATGTTTTTGCATCGGTCAGCGGGTCGTTGTCGAATTCCGGTGAAACCAGCCGGATGGCATTGACTTCCTTTTGTATGGCAGCCTGTTCGATGGGGCCTTTTGTCTGCAGGTAAACAAAGGTGAGTGCCGCTGACATCACCATGGAGATAAGCGTCAGTGAAAGCACCATATTCATCAGGGTAGACTCCAGCTTCTTAGCCATGTTTCACCTCCTTTCCGAAACGCCGGGGTTTAATATATCGGTTGATCAGTGGTACCGTAGCATTCATGATGAGGATGGCAAAGGACACGCCTTCGGGATATGCCCCGAACACCCTGATCACAACGGTTATTACACCTATTCCCACGGCATAAATGACCATTCCCGTCCTTGACATCGGAGAGGTCACCAGGTCGGTGGCCATAAAGATGGCGCCGATCATTACGCCTCCGGTAAGGATATGGAAAACCGGTGAGGCGTTGTGCAGCGGGTTGATGAGCCAGAGTATACCGGTAAAGCCGAAGACCGTGGCAATAATAACAACCGGTATATGCCATGTGATGATCCGTTTATACAGCATCCAGACAAGTCCCAGGAGCAAGGCAACC
>CAYMJH010000013.1:0-13863 GCA_964390385.1 uncultured Bacteroidales bacterium
TCACCCGGGAACAGCAATCGTTGTCTTAAGCAATCGCATCAGCCGGAATGAGATTTATGATCTGAAAAAATTCGGAATCAGGAATATCCTTTACAAAACTGCCGGAAGGAACGATATTTTTGAATCCATCAGGGCTGCAAGCAGCGGAAAACAGTATTATTCACCTGAAATTACTGAAATGTTGCTTGATGCGGGTGAAAAGAAAGCAAAACGGAAAGAGTTAAACTACCTTACTCCGTCAGAAAAAGAAATAATTGGTCTGATTGCCTCAGGATTAACAACCAAGGAAATAGCCACAAAAAAAAATGTCAGTTTTCATACCGTTATGACCCACCGGAAAAATATTTTCCGGAAACTCGGAGTTAACAATGTATCTGAATTAATTATGTACACGATGAAAAACGGATTAATAGATCCTATAGATTATTACATCTAAGCAGGACGGATCAATGTTTCAAGGCTAGTGTCACTCAATATGGTATTGGTTGTATCACGCACCTGGCTGAACACTCTCTTTATCTGACACCGGGCTTCATCCTTACAAAACTCACAAGGCTGGTACGACTCCTCCGAAACACAGTACATAAGGGACAGGGTTCCTTCAAAATGACGGACAATTTCTGCCAGTTTTACCTCGCCTGGTTTCTTCAGCAGAAAATATCCACCATCTTTCCCGAGTTTACTCCCTAAAATTCCAAGTTTTCGCATATCCAGCAAAATATTTTCCAGGAATCGCTGCGGGATCTTTTCGCCATTGGCAATGTCTCTTATCTGGATAGGTCCCTTGCCATAGTCCCTGGCCAGTCTGGTCAATGCCACGATAGCATATCTTGTTTTCTTTGAAAGTATCATGCAAACAAAATTAATTCAAATTAGGTATTAATACCTATTCGTTTTAGGCTATTGTGCCAATTGTTAATACAGTCAAGCAAAATTACATCATCGGGTGCCTGGGCTTTGTATCCGATGACAGTCAAGTGGGCTGAGGAATTTAAAAAACTTCATCCCAACGTAAAAATAGATATTTCAGCCGGAGGTGCCGGCAAAGGCATGACGGATGCCGTGAGCGGACTGGTAGACATTGGCATGGTTTCCCGGGAGATATATCCGGCAGACCATGCTGGGCTTAACTGTTTTGTTCCTGTTGCTGCTGTTCATCATCGGAGCAGGTTTATGGATTAAATCCATACCGGTCCTTCATGAAAAGACACTGTGGAAACTTGTTACCACCAGAAACTGGAACCCTTTCAAAGGCGACTTCGGTTTTTTGACCTTTATCCTGAGCACCCTTTATGTCACCTTTATTGCCGTTGCCATTGCCCTTCCCCTGTCTCTGCTGGCCTCGATCTACCTCAGCGAATATGCCACCTTACGGATACGGCCTTTTTTCAGTCCGGTTGTTTACCTGCTGGCCGGTGGAGTTGTACTGGCCATTTCAAGGGCATTTGGTGAAACGATGGCCGTGTTGATGGTATGCGGGAATTTCACCGATCTGCCGAAAACGATCTTTGATTCCTGTTATCCTCTGCCGGCGCTGATTGCCAACAATTATGGGGAGATGATGTCCATCCATTCCGCCAGGCTAAAAGAATTACCGAATATATTGTGCTTTCATGTACCTGGGTAACTGGTTGAATTAGGTACAACGGAAGAAGTACTGAATCGGCCCAAAAAGCAACTTACACGGGATTACCTGAACGAAAGCTTCAGCTAAGAAGGTTTCAGACCCTATGCATGGATTGACACAGGTTACCCAAAAATCAATTTGATATGAATGCTGTCGGATCATTCGAACAAATACCTCGTGAATATTGTTCTTATCAACGCGAATTCAGCTGAAACAATAGCAGCCGGATTTATATCTGAAAAGAAATGAAACTTTTCATGAACATTATAAAAGATGACAAGTTTGAAAAACTTGTTGTATCCCTGGCCGGGCTTGAAAAAGCTGCTGTTGCATTTTCAGGAGGAGTAGACAGTTCATTTCTGCTTGCTGTGGGGAAGATTGCACTAGGCGATAATGTAATTGCCATAACCATCGATTCACCTGCATTGCCTCGATATGAACTTGAAGATGCAAAAGCAATTGCAACACTTCTGAAAGTAAAGCACCTTATTATCAGGGAGGAAGACATTGAGCCCGGGGTCAGGTCAAATCCTGTCAACCGTTGCTATTTCTGCAAAAAAACAGAATACGGCACGGTTAAAAAAGAGGCCATGGCACAGGGTATATTGCATGTCCTGGATGGGAGCAATGCTGATGATCTGAAAGATTACAGGCCAGGCATGAAAGCAACCAGGGAGATTAAAGTCTTAAGCCCGTTGCTTGAGATTGGTATTACCAAGGAAGAAATACGCTCTTTCTCAAAAGCACTGGGTTTGCCGACTTGGAACAAACCTGCCTATGCCTGTTTGTATTCGAGAATACCCTATCATCATGAGATAAAAATTGAAGATCTGGAAAAAGTTGAGAAGTCGGAGAAGTTTTTCATTGACCGGGGGATCCGGACCATCCGTGTCCGGTGCCATGATAACCTGGCCCGGATTGAGGTTAATTTTTCGGATATGGAAAAACTTTTTAAAGAGCCTCTGAAATCAGCAATTATACAAACCCTCAAATCATATGGTTTTGATTATATAACGGTTGATCTTGCAGGGTACCGGCAGGGAAGCTTTAATCCCGTGCATAAATAGCGTTTTCCCTAATCCGGATACCCTGACAGGGTATCGGATTTGAAACAATCTAATCCTATCTTTGTTTGAATTAGTATTATTTCAAATGATGGAAGCTCAGGAACATAAGCTTTACAAACGGGCATACCGGTTAAGCCTTATTACTGTTTTTTATAATATCGTTGAAGGCCTGGTGTCGGTAGTTATGGGTTTTGAGGACGAAACCCTGGCCTTGTTTGGTTTTGGCGTCGACAGTTTTATTGAGGTGCTTTCGGGGATAGGTGTGGCTGTGATGATAACAAGGATCAGGAAGAATCCTGAAAGCCCGAAGAGTACATTTGAAAAAACAGCCCTGAGAATAACAGGAACGGCATTTTATACACTTGCTGCAGGATTGCTGGCGGGCATCATCCTAAATCTTGCCACCCGCCATAAACCCGAAACAACCCTGTGGGGCGTGATCATATCGCTGGTCTCTGTTATTGCCATGATGTGGCTAATGGTTGCCAAGAGGAATGTCGGTGAAAAGTTAAACTCCGAACCGGTCATTGCCGACAGCCACTGCACCAGAGTATGTATATATATGTCCCTGGTTTTGCTGGCGTCAAGCCTAATTTACGAACTTACCGGTTTTGCCTATTCAGACGCAATCGGCGCAGCAGGTCTGGTTTACTTTTCTTTTTCTGAAGGAAGGGAAGCTTTTGAGAAGGCGAAGGGGAAGGAATGCATTGGCTGCCATTAATTATTTTGATATAAGATAGTTCTTTGTTCTGATTGAATTTCAATCAATGCCTTCATCATGAGCCGGAAAATTATCGAATAGCGAAACTGCCTGTCGTCTCATGCAGCGATTGGAAATAACCCACAAGGCAACGTAATCTTCAATAATGGAATGTATATTCAATTCAACAGCAGGTATTTTCTCCCAAGAATAGTAAATTAGCCTGTATGAAAATCATTTTTTTAATGGCAGCCTTCATTGCAATTTCGTTTGCGGTTTTGCTGCTCTCCAAAAAACGCAGGGCTTTTCATGATAATATACTCTTTATCTGGTTAGCCTACATGGGCTTTTATATTGGTATATATGCGCTATACTCCCATGATCTTTTTATTCATTTTCATTTGTTGTCCATCAGCCTGCTTTCTCTTTTAATGCTGCCCGGACCTTTTTTATACTGCTATATTGCTGCCCTGGTATCGGACAAAAAACAGTTCTCCGCAAAGGACCTGCTGCATCTTTTCCCCGTCATGTCGTTCAACCTGTATATTGTTATTGCTTCTTTTTTCCCTGATATAAAAGAAGGAATGAACATTGAAAATATTAATACTGAATACGATCCTCCTGTATTGTTCCTGTTTTTTCTAATCATGACGGCCTTATCAGGTCCGGTATATTTTCTGTTAACGATAAGTCTTTTTAAGAAACTCGATATCAATATTTTCAACAACTTTTCCAATACAGGGGATATTGATCTTTACTGGATCCGGAGACTGGTTCTTGTCTTTGGCATTGCATGGTCTGTGTTGATCTCTGTTACTGTCATTCATCATATTTTTCATATGTTTTCCATGGCCTTCTGCACCGACGGTTTATTCCTTTCGTTGTGCTTATTTGTAATCATTATCGGTTATTTCGGACTAAAACAGAAAATCATTTTTAGCACTGAAAGCATTCTGGTGCAGGCAGAAACCAATAAGGATCAGGTCAGATACGCAGGTTCCAGGCTTGATAACAGGGAGGCCAAAAAACTTGCTGAACAGCTGAAAAGGCATGTGGAGGGATCAAAAACCTATTTAAACCCTGATCTGACACTTGCGCAGCTGGCAGCTGAAACAGGCATGTCGAGCCATCAACTGTCACAGGTCATCAATGAACAGTTTAACCTTAATTTTTTTGATTTTATCAATCAATACAGGGTAGGGGAGTTTAAAAAAAGGATGACCGATCCTGCTTACAATCATTTTTCCATCCTGGGCATTGCTTTTGAGTGTGGATTTAATTCAAAATCGGCATTCAACAGGGTCTTTAAAAAGATTACCGGTCATACGCCTTCCCAAACCCGGGTTACCTCCGCATAAGACATTGCTGCCACGCTTTTCAAATCATGGAGTACAACTTTATAATCTGCGTCCTGATCAAACCATTTCTGATGTCCCACTTTATAAAACGGGGCGATTGACCATATTTTATGTTGTTATTTTGGTCTCAGATTCAATGTTAATAACCATTAAAAATCAGTACTATGAAAGCACATAAAATGAAAGCGGCAGTTACCAGCATTATTTTCACCATGTTTATCTTTTCGACCAGTGTGGTTTTTGCCCACTGCGATACGATGGACGGACCCTTGATTGCTGATGCCAGGAAAGCCATAGGCAGTAAAAATGTAAACCATGTGCTAAAATGGGTCCCCGCAGCTGATGAAAAGCAAATCAGCGATGCCTTTAATTTAATGATGAAAGTAAGAGGATCGAGTCCTGAGGCCACGGAACTGTCAGAAAAGTACTTTTTCGAAACTCTCGTGAGGATTCACAGAGCTGCTGAAGGAGTACCTTTTACCGGGGTGAAACCATCCGGTGCGCCTGTTGACGAAAGAGTTCTGGCTGCCGATGAATCTGTAGCAAAAGGAAACTTATCACCGCTGGAAGGAATGGTATCAAAGGACGATATGCCTGAATTGACCAAACGATTTGAAAAAGTAATGGCCTTAAAAGACTTTGATGTCAACAATATCGAAGCCGGAAGAGAATATATTGAAGCTTATGTCCAATTTTTCAAATATGCTGAAGGGGAAGTTGAAGCCCATGCTACCGAAGGCCAGGAATGTGGTGGGCACACTTCATCATCAGCACACGATAAAGCTCATTAAAACACTTTAATTGAGAAAATACCGAAAAGCAATTCATTATTAACAAATGGAATTTGAGGCATAACTATGAAAACACCAGGACAGGATCTAATACAGGAACACAAAGCGATACGGATCGCATTGAATGTGATTGAGCAAATGGCCAAACAGGTTCAGCACAATAAAGAGGTCGAAGCTGAGGATATCGAAAAGATGATAGCTTTTTTGAAAGTGTTTGCTGACCAATGCCATCACGGAAAAGAGGAAGACTATCTCTTCCCCGCCCTTGAAGAGGCCGGAGTGAAAAACCAGGACGGGCCGATAGGGATCATGCTTGAACAGCACAGACAGGGCCGGGAATATATCAGGCAGATGCAGGAAAGCATAAGCAACAGAACGATCAATAAAAATGCATTTGCTGCGGCTGCCTCATCATACGTTGCACTTCTCAGGGATCATATCATTAAAGAAGATACCTATCTGTTTCCGATGAGCGATGCCAAACTCAATGCATCAAAACAGCAGGAATTAATGAGCAATTTTGAAATCCTCGAAAAAAATGTGATCGGAGAAGGCAGGCATGAAGAACTTCATGCTTTGCTGTTAAAAATGAAGGATAAATACCTATAATACCCTATTATCTCGGAAAACAATATTTTCTTAGTGCTCAGTCCATTTCAGATCCTGCCGGTCATTTTATCGAATCAAAAGCCTGCCTGAGATCTGCTTTTATATCTTCAATGTTTTCAATTCCGACCGAAAGTCTTAACACACCCGGAGTCACTCCTGATGAGATTTATTCCTTGGCGCTTAACTGTTCATGGGTTGTGGTAGCCGGATGAATAATCAGGGTTTTTGCATCACCTGCATTCGCAAGGTGACTGATTAATTTTAAGCTGTTCACCAGCTTATCCGCTGCTTCTTTTCCGGCCCTGGCCTTGAATGCCAGCACCCCCCCGAAACCATTCTTTAGGTATTTTTTGGCCAGTGCATGGTAAGGGTTATCAGGCAAACCCTCCACATCAAATGGTTATCCGATACCCACCTGGGTATCCGGGTACATTCTTTAACCGGCCGGCAATTCTATGGTGAATGTCGTTCCCTCGACAGGATGGCTGTTGAAATACACTTTGCCGTCGAGGTAATTTTCACCGATCAGGCGCATGCTGTAAGTACCAAGTCCCCGGTAATGCCCTTTCGTTGAAAAGAAAGGCAGGAATAACTGGCGGGCGACCTCATCCGATATATAGCTGTAACTGTGGACGTCAAACCTGGCATGGTTACCGGCAATCCTGTACAGTAGGGTAATATCGGGATTGCCGGTGTCAGCTTCCAAGGCATTCTTGATCATATTGACCAGGATTCTTCCCAGCAGGACGGGGTCTGTATTAAGCCTGAAATCGTGGCTCCGCGGGTCAATGAGAATTTTTTTGTTTTCATTGCCGGGCAGGAATCCGCTTTCCCGTATGGCTTCGGTAACGAAATCTTGCGCGGAGATCTCTTTTTTGCTGATTTTTAATTCCTGGTTTTCGGCAAATACCAGGTCACGCTGACTGGTGATCGTTGCTGATAATTTATCGGTAACTTTATTCAGGTATTCGATAGGTTCAGCGAGTTCATCCTGGTTATTCAGTTCACTTAATATCCCGGCCAGACCTTTTAATCCGTTGATGATATTGAGTGTATCGTGAAAGAAAACCTTTTCGAGAAACTTGCTTCTGTTCGTCAGCCTGAGGTTCTCCAGCGTAAGCAGTAAATAAATATTGTCTGAAACAATTATGGGTGTGCATCTTGTATTGAATTCCAGGACCTCAGCCTTTCCGTTTCTTTTCAGGCTGAGTTTCGACTGGGTATCGACCCGGACATGATGAATAAGACATTCGTTCAACGCTTTGAATATACCGCAGTACTGGCAGTTTTCAGAATTTCCGCACCCTTTCTCCGCTGCGTTCCTGCATCGAAAAATATCGCCCGGTCTTTGACCAAAGATTTCTTCCATCGAAAACATTGTGCTTCCAACGGTAACCAGTTCATTGGCCAGTATTATCCTTCGCTCTTTGTTAAGCAACAGGGCCATAACAGGAAGGTTCTGGATTACATCCCGAACAAGGGATAATTCCCGGTCAAAAATCAGGTCATCAATAAAATCAGGCTGATGTTGCATTTTCCGGTCATTTTGGTATACATTCTGATCAATTATACTGAAGAACAAAAATAGATATAATTTATAAATATACAAAAAGATCATTAAATCTTAATATATGCAATTTCAATTCCTACGCTACGACAACTTTCGAAACGAGATTTGGCTGATTGTATTTGAAAAAAGGCTTTCAGAAAGGCTTAAAACACTATTTTGCGGGCAGAAAATGGCAGGTTAAGATTGAGAAGTTATCACAACAAGAACCAATAGGAGAATTTCAGCAGGAAAACGTTACGGGGTGTGATGCCAAACAATTCTTTAATATCGTTTTCGAAGGCAAAAGTGCCATTGGATGCAGTGCTGGTCCTGCCCTGTGACCACACCAGGAAAAGCGTTGATCCCGGTTTGTATTCCCATCGTATGACCAGGTTTGAACGAAACTGGCGGAAATTGAAATTCATGTTGGTATAAGCCGAAGGCAGCTTGCCCGAGAAATCCCAATACATCCAGTAATTCGTATTGAGGAAAAAGTTCCTGAAAATGGAAAAAGGATCACGCAGGTAATAGGCCACCCAGGTGCCATGGTGAATGACATCAGAATACCGCATATAACCGATATCATTAAATTCCAGTCCGGGAGAACGTACCGTAAAGCTGGTCTCGAACTGAATTTTTTTGCTGCTGTACCTGCCTAATTTGAAGGTTCCTCCAGCCTGAAGATATGACGCATGAACTGGATCCCCCACACATGCTCATCCTTTTTTCCAAACCGAAGCTGGCTGAACGGAATTATCATTTCTGCGCACCAGCCGCTGTCGTCAATAGAGGTCTTCAGGTACCATACCGGATTCCAGCTGGGGTCCCAGTTGTTGCCATTCTGGGTAACCGCTTCATCACCTTTTGCCCCCGAAGCCATGGCGGTGAAAGAAAAGGCAGTTTGCTGATCGTAGTAGCTGTCGATATTGATCTCCACCATATCACCGTCGAAGTTGTCCCTGCGCGATATTCTCCGGCTTATCTTTTCCGGTACGCTATCATAGGCCCGGATAAACACATACAGGTTATTATCGTCATAAAGGATCTTGAATGCGGTCTGCTGGGAGGGAGGCTTGTTTTCATAAGGCTGGGTCTGAATAAAATTATCCCCCCAGCCGACCAGGTTCCAGCAAGGTTCGTTCATCATCCCGTCAATGAATGGTGCAGTTTGCGTATATGCAGTCTGGTATGTCTTCTTTTCTATGGTTGGTGTTTGTGCATAACAACCTGCAAAAGAAGCAAACAGAATAATACTGATAAAGGTTCTTTTCAGCAAGTTCATTTTCATTAAAACAGGATTGTTTAATTGGTTCAAGTAAATGTATGAAAAAGACGCAAAATATATCAGAATGCTGCAATGGAGAGAGGTGTTCTTAAGTTCGATACCCTGGTAGGTTTGCCGCCCACATTTCCATCGCACTCCGCTGTCAGCATCTTCTTTCCTCATTTTCATTCTCATTCTCGCTCTGTTTGTATCAGGTATCCTTACAGGGTATGGCCACAAGCTGAAAGCTTGCGGCAGGGTGGCAATATAAATAATAAAATATCGTGTTTTATTCAGGATGTGGTCAATATTTCCATATTTAAACCTAAAATGGAATCAATACTTCCATTTATGATCTAAAAATGGAAGTATTATTTCCAAAATAATACTATTTTTGTACAAAATAATTGTGAATGAAAAACATTAAAAGGCATATACCAGGGATCAAAGAGAGCTTTTTCCTGTTTGGCCCCCGTGGAACCGGGAAATCTACATGGTTAAATATGACCTATCCCGATGCTGTAACCATCGACCTGCTTTCTCCCGGCACTTTTCGAACCATGACAGCCGATCCCGGAAGACTAATTGAAATGGTTGAAGGGAATCCAGGGAAAAGGACCTTCATCATCGATGAGGTGCAAAAGATACCCCAGATCCTGCCGGTGGTTCATAAACTTATGGAAGATAAAAAGGGCAAACAGTTCATCCTTACCGGTTCAAGCGCAAGGAAATTAAAAAGGACAGGGATTGATCTGTTGGCCGGGCGCGCATTACTGAAAAAGTGCCATCCGTTTATGGCTTCTGAATTGAAAAGCCGTTTTCGTTTACCCGAAGTATTAAAGACCGGACTGGTCCCGCTGGTGGTTTCTTCGCAAAATCCAGCGGCTGTCCTTGATTCCTATATTACCCTGTACCTTCGTGAAGAGGTCATGACGGAAGGTCTTGTAAGAAATCTGAATAATTTTTCGAGATTCCTTGAAGCCATCAGCTTTTCACATGGTTCTGTGCTGAATATATCCGAAGTGGCCAGAGAATGCGAAGTGGAAAGAAAGACTGTGGAAGGGTATGTCAGCATTCTGGAAGATTTGCTGATCTCATGCAGGCTGCATATATTCTCAAAAAGGGCAAAAAGAAAACTGGTAAAGCACTCCAAGTTCTATTATTTTGATTGTGGTGTTTTTCATGCCGTAAGGCCAAAAGGACCTGTTGACAGCTCACATGGCATTTACGGTCATGCGCTGGAAGGATTGGTACTGCAACATCTGCTTGCCTGGAAAGATTATGGTTCGCCGGCTTGCAATATATATTACTGGAGAACACAGGCTGACACGGAAGTTGATTTTGTGGTTTACGGGGAGAATATTTTTTATGCACTTGAAGTTAAAAGCACCGCAACAATCCATCCGAAAGATCTCTCGGGTTTAAAATCATTTCATGAAGACTACCCTGAAGCGAAGTTGTTGTTCTTATATATGGGGAAAGATACTCTCTTAAAGGGTAATATCGTATGCATACCTGTAGAGACTTTTCTTATCAACCTAATGCCAGACAAACCGTTATGGAGATAGTGCGGAGAATAACATTGCTGTCTCCTTGCTGATATATGGTTGCGCCGTAAATCCTTGCTTCTTTTTTATTTCAGTTCATCGAGGTGCGAATGCCTTTGCCAATGGTACGGACACAAGCTGAAAGCTTGCGGCAGGATGGGGGGTAATCAGAATGAGAAACAGCATGAGAATGAGGAAATACGATACATCATTCAGGTGACAAATTGAATCAGCTTTCCGGATTACCGGATCCCATGCTGAGGTCAGACTTTTGAAGGATCAGGTAATACAGATAAAAGACCAATATCCCCTTTGGCAATTGCAGCATGTATGAGATTGTGAGAGTGCAGATCATGGGGCACAGCGCTGCGAGCAATATATTAACGAACATCAGAAGGTTGATGATCACGATCAGCGAATAATCCGGGAACAGGACGTCACTCCAACCGGCTGCCTGAGCTTTAATAAGACGAATAAACAAACAGATCGTTTTAAGAAGATACCCGCCGTTGATGACAAAGGCCGATGCTACCACAATATTCCCAAGCAGACCCTGTGCAAAGCCAGATAAAAACAACAACAGAAGATTTATTATTATGACCAGCAGGTGAAAACGGATCTTATGCTTTGACTGAGGCCGGATGAGTGAAGCAGTATAAAGAAACAGAAAAGGACACAGCAATAGTTCTGCCGGAGGATCGAAAACGGCTGTATTAACCGGTATCAGCAACGGGTTCATGTGACTGACAAACTGCCTCAATGAATACAGGGATAAAGCCAGCAGCAATAATCCCATAAAAAAGTTGGAGGTGAAATTGCCCCGAGATTTTATCAGGAAAAATACGGAAAGAAATATGCCATGGCATGGTATGACCAGCAGGAGAGCAGGAATAATATTGAAAGTGAGCGTTTGCATAATGAAAAAAAAGCCGGCATACAAAAGGAGCAGCCGGCTTTGCGGGTGGTAATTATAAACCAAATTGAACTCCTGCGGTGATCGTAAATCCTGAAAGTTCCCTGTTTGATACATGGGTAGAGGAGACATAATTGCTGTTGGAATTCATTCCGGTTGCCAGTCGGTATCCTATCCCGATGACCAGCGTGGTTTTTTTGCTCAGGTTGATTTCACTGTTTACTGCCGGTTCCACAAAATAAAAGGATGTCCCGTAAATATTGCCAAAATTGTCAAAGATATTGGATTTGTCATTCTGGTAGTCCCTTGTGGAGGCAGCGCCAAGGGTAAGCTGACCACTCATATGGATGATGCTGCCGGGTTTGTAAATATACCTGGCCATAAGTCCCAGGTAACCATAATTCACAGCGGGATGGGTAAGGTTAAGTGCACCAACCATACCAGCCATGACGGAATTATTGAATACGGTACCTATATAGGCTCCGCACAGCGTTCCGTATTCGTTTTGAACACTGGCTGTTTTTGCTTCCAGTCCCCAGACAAACCGGGCCGGTTCATCGGAATTAAAAACAGTATGCACTTCCTGTGAAAAAAGAGGAAAATTAACTGCAAACAAAGAAGCTGTTGTTAATGTTAAGATGTTTTTAACAAAACCTGATTTCAACATAGTAATAGTTTTCATGACTTTAAATTTTTGGTTAAACATTAATTTTGCACCAAACATACAACCGGTAATCTTGTGACAGGGAATGCGATTATGAGCAGAGCGTGTCCGCTTAAAAGGGCATTCAAAATATAATCATAAGCTATTGATAAATAGCTAATTACAAAAATGTTCAACAATTGATTTCCGGGATAGAAATTCCTTGTTGAGGTCAACGGGTGAAGAAAATATTTCCGGTTTTTTTGATTTCGGGGACTATTTCAGGATGAGTTTTATGGTGAATTCTTTTTGAATTCCGGTTGAATTTTAATAGCTGCCAATATTCAACAGAGCCTGATATTATGTTCTGTATTCAGACGGTGTTTTGCCGGTGATTTTTTTGAAGGTTTTATTAAAAGCTGATTTTGAAATGTATCCTACTTCTTCTGCAACCTCTTCAACGGTTAAATGATTCAAGCCGGGATCCCTGAGAATTCTTTCAGCCTCCTTTATGCGGTATGTGGCAATAAATTCGAAAAACGACTGATTCAGTTTCTCGTTGATCACCTGCGATATATGGTGAGCGGGGATAAGCAGTTTTTTAGCAACCTGGGATTGGGAAGCCATGTTATTTTTAAAATACCTATCGTTTTCCATGCTTTCTTTCAGCTTTCTCAGGATCTCAACTTTATCCTCTTCGCTCAGCGAGGATTTGGCATATTTCTTATTTGCTGCAAAAGCAGTTCCCAGATGATCGGTGAAAAAAACCGATGACCGGATCACATTGATGCTGGTGCCGTAAATAAAAAGAGCAAGGCAGGATGAAATAAGATAATCTCCGACATCGCTGCCATAGGTCAGGCTTACCAGGGTAACCACAATCAGCAGAACAAGGATACCAACCGAAAAATTCCGCAACCAGGTCAGGTTTTTGTGTTTCCTGATAAAAACAGAGATTTTTTCGGCTTTAAAGGTTCGCAGGATGGTGATGATGGATAAAACAATATATACGGTCAATTGAAGGATTATCAACACATCCATATTCTCCCTCAGGAGAAGAGGATCGGTATGGAATAAGGGATATACAATTTCTTGAACCAGCTCCGGGAAATAGGTGCTTGTGTATTCATAATATTTGAAATCGGACGGTTGCACAATATAAAGGAGGAGATATACCGAATAAAGTACAAAAGGCAGAAAATGCCACAACTGGGCACGTTTTATTTTACCCTTTATGCTGGTATAGATATAAAGATAGAACAAGGGCCCATTGGCAAATGACATACTTTCGCTGTAATTGTCAAGGTAAGCACAGCGGGTCATATATTTTGTATAGCAAAGGAAAATGTCAAAAGAGGTCAGGGCAAACGAAAGCATCAGCAAACCCAGAAAAATGTTGGGCTGGTTCATCCTGTTCTTTTTATTCAGAAAAAAATAGGCAAGGATCAATCCCTGTATTACGCCCAGCAGGATTAGAAAGGCAAAAAAGTTAATATTTGGTACAAGATTCGGCAAGGTGAGGATTAATGACAAAATCAAATGTATGAAATTATATTGGTATAGGATTCACAATCCGTTGAAAAATAGGCGATAAAGTATGAAAATGCATTAATTCCTGCCACTATGGGCAGATCCACTTCTGTACTTTATCCATTGTCGTCGGTTTCCTGTTGTTCTGGAGAAATCTGGAAGAGATTGAGCTTGAAAAACGGTTTTTGGAGTACGGAGAATACAAAAAGAAGACTTATTTTTAATGCAATTTGAAAATGTAACAATTTGAAAATTTGAAAATCTA
>CAYMJH010000013.1:13963-26231 GCA_964390385.1 uncultured Bacteroidales bacterium
ATAATTTGAAAATGTAACAATTTGAAAATTTGAAAATCTAATAATTTGAAAATGTAACAATTTGAAAATTTGAAAATCTAATAATTTGAAAATGTGGCAATTTGAAAATTTGAAAATTTAATAATTGAAAATGTGGCAATTTGAAAATTTGAAAATGAGTTGAATACAAACCATTTAATAAATACGTTATGAGAAATGATAGAGAAAATGTTATTGTAGATAAAACTTTTCAATATGCACTTAAGGTTGTAGCATATTGTGAATTGCTTGAAGAACAGAGAAAGTATGTTATCAGTCATCAATTGTTAAAGGCAGGAACTTCCATTGGTGCAAATGTCAGGGAAGCGCAGAATGCAGAAAGTAAAGTAGACTTTTTTCATAAAATTAAAATAGCTGCTAAAGAGGCAGATGAAACGGAATACTGGCTTTTGCTCTGCAAACATTCTCAATCTTATCCATTCAGTGAAGACCTTCTGAAAAATGTCAGAGAACTAATATTGATCCTTTCAAAAATCATCAGCACATCCAAATCCTGACTCTCATTTTCAAATTGTCTAATTTTCAAATTATCAAATTGCTTTTGCATTTTGGAAAAAAATCGATAATTTTGTTCGCTAATTTACGAACATGAACACGGCCATAAGTGAACCCATAACAGAAGAACAAAAGAGAATTGCCCGTTATGCCAAGGCGATGGGACATCCGATCCGTATGTATGTATTGCAATTGCTTTCCAAACAAAGCTGCTGTTACAGCGGTGACCTGACGGAAGAACTTCCCATTGCCAAGTCAACCCTTTCACAGCACTTGAAAGAACTGAAAGAAGCCGGTCTGATTCAGGGTGAAATTGAGGCGCCAAAGATCAGGTATTGCCTCAACAAGGAGAACTGGAAGGAAGCAAAAAAACTTTTTAGAAACGTTTTCGATTTGTAACATTTTTTTATTATTTTCGTTCGTTATTAGACGAACGACGAATTGAAACATTAATTCAGATGCATTATGGAAATTAAGGTGTTGGGAACCGGATGCCCCAGGTGCAAGGCGCTTGAGAAAACAACCCGCGATGTGGTGACTGAAATGGGCATTGAGGCAACCATTGAAAAGGAAGAAGATATAGTGAAAATTATGGGGTATGGTATTATGCACACTCCTGCTTTGGTAATTAACGGAAAGGTTGTACTGAGCGGCCGTGTACCATCTGCCTCCGAAATAAAAGAAGTATTAAGTAAAAACAAATAGAACAAAATAAGTATGAGAACAATCAGAATTATCATGGCGCTTACCTTGTTTATTCCGATGGTTGCCTGCAGTGCACAGACCGAAAAAAAGGATGTCAAAACCGGTTCATCCGATAAGGTCGAAGCGTACTATTTTCATTTCACAGCCCGTTGTATGACCTGCAAAACGGTTGAAGCACAGGCAAAGCTGAATATTGAAACCCTTTACCCGGAACTGGTAAAACAAGGAAAGATAAGTTTTCAGTCCGTAAATCTTGACGAAGAATCCGGTAAAGCAATTGCCGGGAAATTGAAGGTGTACGGACAAACCCTGATGGTTGTGAAAGGTGACAAACAGATCATTTTGACAAACGAAGGATTTATGTATGCGGTTCGTGAACCTGAAAAGTTCAAGGCCATTATGAAGGAGAAGATCGATTCGTTAATGTGAGAATTTGAAAATTTGAAAATTTGAGAATTTGAAAATTTGAAAATTTGAAAATTTGAGAATTTGAGAATGTGTTGATGTGAAAATAGTTATTCTTGGTTATGAGAAATGATAAAGAAAACAAGATCGTAGAAATGACTTTTCAGTTTGCAGTAAAATTAATTGAATTCACTGAAAAACTTGAAGAAAGTCGCAGATATGTCCTCGCTAAACAAATACTTAGGTCTGGAACATCCATTGGCTCAAGTGTAAGGGAAGCTCAGAATGCTGAAAGCAAAGCTGACTTCATTCATAAGATGAAGATAGCTGCTAAAGAGGCAGATGAAACTGATTATTGGTTCCTTTTATGCAAAGGAGCAAAGAATTACTTTTATGATGAAGAACTTCATAAACAACTGAATGATATCATGAAGATAATTTCAAAAATTATAAGCACATCAAAGAAACAATAGCATTTTCAAATTTTCAAATTGTCTCATCTTCAAATGAATGAATTCCTTGGTTGAATTTTTAAATAGTATCCTGGAAAATAATACAATGCCCTGGTTATCGGCCATGGTGCTGGGTTTTATGACAGCCATCAGTCCATGTCCCCTTGCAACGAATATCACTGCCATCGGATTCATCAGCAAGGACCTTGAAAACCGAAACCGTGTTTTTATCAACGGATTGCTATATACGCTGGGTAGGGCTGTTACTTACACCGCCATTGCGCTTATTATATACATGGGCGTTGACCAATTCAAATTTTCAGGTGTTTTTCAACGCTATGGAGAAAAAATCCTGGGCCCTCTATTGATCGTCATCGGTTTGTTCATGCTGGACATAATTAAAATAAAATTCCCGGGCATGAGCGGACTTACATCCAGGATGCAGAAGAAAACGCGATGGGGTTATTTTGATGCGGTATTGCTCGGACTGGTATTTGCCCTTGCCTTTTGCCCATACAGCGGCGTGTTGTATTTCGGTATGCTGGTGCCCATGACGGTAGCAAGCGCATCGGGTTTGTACCTGCCCATTGTATTTGCCATAGCTACCGGCATCCCCGTGATCATTTTTGCGTGGATACTGGCCTATACCCTATCAGGCATCGGAGGAGTCTATAATAAGGTAAAGGCTTTCGAGATCTGGTTTCGCCGCCTTGTTGCAGTATTGTTTATTGCTGTGGGTGTATATTACATTTTCAGGGTCTGGCTATAATTTTTTTACTATTAATGTTCGCCTTTTTACGAATAGTAATCTTTCAGTTTTCATAATTTTCAAATTATCTCATTTTCAAATTATCTCATTTTCAAATTATCTCATTTTCAAATTTTCAAATTATCCAACATGGAAACCAAAAAAGAAATAAAAATTCTCATTTGGATCATCGTCGTTTTTGTATTTGCTTTTTTTCTGCCGATTGAAAGCGCCCTTTTTACCACAGCCATAGCGGCCACACTCGACCTGGTGAAATGGTACGCCCGTGAGCACGTGGTGTTGTGCCTGTTGCCTGCCTTTTTTATTGCCGGTGTGATAGCCGTCTTTGTGAGCCAGGGATCTGTGCTGAAGTATTTCGGGGCCAATGCAAAAAAATGGCTTTCCTATTCGGTGGCCGCTGTTTCGGGCACCATACTGGCCGTGTGCTCCTGTACCATCCTGCCCTTGTTTTCCAGCATTCACAAACGCGGGGCAGGATTGGGCCCTGCCATAGCCTTCCTGTATTCCGGGCCTGCCATCAACATCCTGGCCATCATCCTTACGGCACGCATCCTGGGCTTTGAAATGGGTGTGGCACGTGTTATAGGAGCTGTTTCTTTCAGTGTGATCATCGGAGTTGTAATGTCACTCATATACCGGCAAGAGGAAAAGGTCAAGCGTGAAGAACAAATGAAAATCCCCCTTCAACCAGAAAAACGTCCCATGTGGCAGACTTCATTTCACTTCTTTGTGTTGGTGCTGATCCTTGTTTTTGCAAACTGGGGAAAACCCGGGGAAGATGTTACATCAGGCGCCTGGTTTGCCATCTGGTCATACAAATGGTATATAACAGGATTTTTCAGCATGCTGCTTGGTTATTCCCTGATTAAGATCCTTAAAATAAAATGGCAATGGGTGTTGTTGGGCGCTGTCGTAACCATTGCTTCTGCCCTGCTGGCTTCAGCTTTCATTGAAAATGCCAAGCTGGCTCCGCTGGTTCCCATGCTCGTTGGCATTACAGCATTAAGTATGATGACCTTAAAGGACAAAAACGAACCTGAAAATAAGGAATGGACGCTGGCCACCTGGGACTTTGCCAAACAGATCGTGCCGCTGCTGGCCATCGGTGTTGTTATCGCAGGCTTTCTGCTGGGATCTACCCATGATGATACAGCCATTGCAGGAGTGATCCCCAATGAATGGATTGCTGCACTGGTAGGGGGTAACTCGGTATTTTCCAACCTTTTTGCATCTGTAGTGGGAGCGTTCATGTACTTTGCCACGCTCACCGAGGTGCCGATTTTGCAGGGTCTGATTGCTTCGGGCATGGGGAAAGGACCCGCTTTGGCCCTGCTGCTGGCCGGACCGTCATTGTCGTTGCCCAATATGCTGGTGATACGGGGTGTAATTGGTACTCAAAAAACAGTTGTTTATGTTTCCCTGGTTGTTGTTATGGCCACTATTTCGGGATTGATTTACGGAAGTTTTTAATCAGAAAAATTATGACGTATACTTGCGTCATAATTATTTTTGACGTATATTTACGCCATAAAAACCTGTACCATGGTTTACGCAAAAACAGATCTTTTCACAGCCGAGCTGCAGGAATATGCCGGGTATTTCAAGGCACTGGCGCATCCGGCGCGCATACAGATCCTGAAATACCTGGCCGAAACCAGAACCTGTATCACCGGCGATATATCTGAAGAACTGCCGCTAAGCCGAACAACGGTGAACCAGCATCTGGCCGAACTGAAGAAGGTCGGATTGATACAAGGCCGGGTTTCGGGCGTAAAAACAAATTATTGTTTAAATCCGGCAGCCATCAGGAAACTCAGCAGGATTATGGAATCCTTTCTTAAGGATATAGGATGCTGTGATCCGTCGGATTGTCGTTAATCAAAGAATCATTTTACAAATCCAATGACCAACAAAATAAACTACAAATGTAATGACTGCAAAAAAAGAAAAAGCAACCGCTTACTTTAAGCACCAGTTCAACTGTTCGCAATCGGTATTCACGGTATTTGCCACGGAACATGGGATCAGCGAGGATGACAGCCTGAGGATATCCTGTGCTTTCGGCGCCGGAATGGGCAGGCAGCAACATACCTGCGGGGCTGTCACCGGGGCGTTGATGGCCATCGGGCTGAAATACGGGAAGGCAATGCATGATGATGAAAGCAAAAAGGCGGAAACCTACAGAAAGACTATTGAGTTTTGCGAAGAATTCAGGAAAATAAATGGCACTATTTCCTGCAAAGAGCTGCTCGACAACCTCGAAATGAATAAACCTGATGATCTGGCCCGGATCAGGGAACTCGGATTTTTTGACACACGCTGCAGAAAATACGTGGAAGATGCCGTGGGTATTCTGGAGAGGATAATGATTTAATTCTCCGTCAGTAGAATTCTATATTCAATAATCTTTAAAGCCTGATATATGAAACCAGAAGATCTTAAATTGATTGTGAAAGATAAGTATGGAAAAATAGCAGAAAAGTCAAACATGTATGGCGTTTCTTCATGTGGTTGCGGTACAGATTGTTGTTCAACTGCTGACTATGCCATGTTCAGCGAAAATTATACCAATCTGGCAGGATATAATCCCGATGCCGACCTCGGGCTTGGGTGTGGTATACCGACAACATTCGCCGGCATTAAAAAGGGTGATCATGTGCTTGACCTGGGCAGCGGAGCCGGGAATGATTGCTTCGTTGCCCGTGACATTGTTGGCGAAGCAGGCAGGATCACCGGACTTGATTTCACGGATTCCATGCT
This sequence comes from uncultured Bacteroidales bacterium, assembly GCA_964390385.1. Classification (GTDB taxonomy): domain Bacteria; phylum Bacteroidota; class Bacteroidia; order Bacteroidales; family UBA10428; genus UBA5072. Next base: position 19,589 of record CAYMJH010000013.1, read on the forward strand.
CAACAAGGCAAGGGAAAATGCCCGTAAGCTTGGCTTTACAAATGTTGAATTCGTTTGGGGTGATATAGAGGACATGCCCTTGCCTGATAACCATTTTGACGTTGTGGTTTCAAACTGTGTGCTTAACCTTGTGCCGGATAAAACCAGGGCATTTGCCGAAATTTTCCGTGTACTGAAACCAGGAGGTCATTTCTGTATTTCGGATGTGGTTGTTAAAGGCCGGTTACCCGTAGCATTCAGAAAGGATGCTGAAATGTACGTGGGTTGCATATCCGGTGCGGTTGATATGGATGAGTATCTTGAAATCATTAAAAAGCAGGGATACGCACAGATCTCAGTACATACATTAAAAGAGACTCCTGTTCCGGCTGAACTTCTTGCCCGGCATCTTACGAAAGAGGAAATCGCTGCCTATCAGAAATCCGGAACAGGTGTTTTCAGTATCACTGTTTCGGCATATAAAGATTGACCATGCAACCATCAGACATTCAAATTGATCATTTATGGAAAACTCAACCGGAAACCTGTCTTTTTTTGACCGCTTTCTAACCCTGTGGATTTTCCTGGTCATGTTTGCCGGGGTAATTATCGGATATTTTCTTCCGGGTATTTCCGGTTTCTGGAATTCCTTAAGTAAAGGCACCACCAATATCCCCATCGCCGTTGGTTTGATCCTCATGATGTATCCGCCCCTGGCAAAAGTAAGATACGAAAAGCTTCCGCTGGTATTTAAAAACGTGAAACTTTTAAGTCTTTCCCTTACCCAAAACTGGATCATCGGCCCCTTTGTAATGTTTTTCCTGGCCATAGTATTCCTTCATAATCATCCCGGTCTGATGACCGGTGTAATCCTTGTGGGACTTGCCCGTTGCATTGCCATGGTGCTGGTTTGGAACGATCTGGCTAAGGGCGATACAGAACTGGCTGCAGGTCTGGTTGCTTTCAATGCTGTATTCCAGGTTTTCTTATATTCAGTTTATGCCTATATTTTCATAACCCTGTTACCTCCTTTGTTTGGATTGAAAGGTTCGGTGGTTGAGGTTTCCATTGCTGAAATTGCTGTCACCGTTTTGATATACCTCGGTATTCCTTTTGCAGCCGGGTTATTGACCAATATAGTTCTTCGCAAACAAAAAGGAAATGACTGGTATTTTGCGAAATTCATCCCCAAAATATCCTGGTTAACGCCGGTAGCATTGTTATTTACCATATTCGTCATGTTCTCCCTGAAAGGTGAAAGAATAATCGAGTTGCCATTGGATGTACTAAGGGTGGCAATTCCGTTTACCCTCTATTTTGCATTTATGTTCTTTGTTACATTTTTTGCAGCCAGGAGAATGGGAACGGGCTATGAACGATCTGCCACCCTGGCCTTTACTGCCGGGAGTAATGATTTCGAGCTGGCTATTGCAGTTGCCATCGCTGTTTTCGGTATCAATTCACAGGCAGCTTTTGCTACGGTTATTGGTCCCCTTGTTGAAGTACCTGTTCTCATACTATTGGTTAATGTGGCTTTGTTTTTCAAGAGGAAATACTTTACATTTAAACAGGAATGATCAAAATTTCACTCCTGGCAGCAATTAAATTTATAATACTTAAACGCTGAACCTATGAAGAAAGCTTTGTCCTGTTATTTTTTCCCTGTCTGCCTTGCTGATTATTATCGGGATGATATTTAAAGTGAAGGAGTCGGGAATAAAAAACTGACAAGCGCAACGGAACCTTTCTTTATTATTACTTGAAAGATATTTAACTGTTGTATACAATCAACCTGCTTATTGAGATATTTGAAAATTCGGATCTTATTCCCGATTCTGGTTTCAAATGCTGTAATCATTCACAAAAGATTCAAAAAATTATTGGAATTTCAAAAAAATATGTATTTTTGTCAAACAAACGTTTGGTTATTTATTATTGAATATGCCAAGGACCGGAGGGGAAATTACCAGAGCAAAAATTCTGGAAACCGCTGAAAGATTGTTTTCAGAAAAAGGATTCGATGCCACCAGCATTGATTCCATCTCAAAATCAGTTGGGATTAACAAGGCCACCATATATTACCATTTCAAGGATAAGAACGATATCCTTATTTCTTTGTATGAGGGTATTATGGCAGATCTTAACCGTCATCTCAATAAAGAACAGGTCGCCGGCAAATCACTGCAGGATAAAATCAAGGAAGAGATTAAATATTTGCAGGGCAAACGGAAACTTTTATCCATTCTTATGATGGAAGCACTGAAGGATAACAATACAAACCAGGCCTTGTTTCTCTGTGCGAAAAGCGTTATAAAGAGTGAGATGGATGAAGCACTTTCCGAAAAAGGTTTTGATAGTCCGCGTCATGAACAGCTTTACAAACTCCATGAGTTTTTTACGGGTTTTATCCCCCTGGTAACCTTTATCATCTTTCAGGATAAATGGATAAAATCATTTAACGGGAGTAAAAAAACCAGTGTGGATGATTTTATTGAAGTTTTTACTAAAACACACTTGGCTACTCATTTAACATAATTTTTTTTATTACATATATAACCGTCCGTTTGGTTATATAACACGATTCATAACACAAATTAATCTGTATGAAAACAATAACAAGAAGTACCGTCTGGGCAGTGGTACTGTTTTACCTTCTCATTGCCTTTGAATTCTTTTACATGGCCACGCCTTTTGCAGCCTATTTTTATGGTGTGTACAAACCCTTTCTGGGCATGCTTGACCGGGTTCCGTCCCTTTCATGGATCACCGGTTTTTTCCTGCCGCACCTTGCCGAAGATACCAGATCACCGTTGATTGACTCAATAAAAATAACAGGCGCGATTATTGCCGGTGCCGGACTGATCACATTTCTGATCTGTGCCTTTCAGGTATATTATGCCAAATTGTTCAAAAAGGGTATGGTAAGCAGGGGATTGTATAAATATATAAGACATCCGCAATATACTGCCTTTGCCGTATGCAGTTTCGGCCTTTTGCTTCTCTGGCCGCGTTACCTGATCCTGTTCATGTTCATAACCCTTTTATTTGTTTATTATCTGTTGGCAAAGGCAGAGGAAAGAGAATGCGAAAACAGATTCGGTGATAGTTATCTGCGTTACAAGGATAGGACGTATATGTTTCTGCCTGTAAAATTTCACGTACAGTTTTTAAAATCCGGGACTCCCTTACTGACAGCTGTGCTCTATCTGTTGACCGTTTTTGCGGCATTGCAGGCCGGCAGGATCCTGAAGCGCGTATCGATCTCATCGCTTTATTCAAATACCGGGGAAAATGCCGTTTACCTGTCCATTGATGAAATGCCGGCATCGAAAATGAGCCATATGATAGAAGATCTTAAATCAAATCCTGAAATCCAGGGTCTTTTAAACAACCGCAACCATAAAAATGCGAAGTTCATCAATTATATATTACCACTGGATATGTATATCTCCGAGATCCCCATGATAAAACCCGATGAGGAAACCTGTCATGTCAGTCAATCCTCTCATGCTGTGAATTATAAAATAGTGTTTACGGAGGCAGGATTTCCGGAGGATACAGCATTGAAGAGTGAAAATGATATACTTTACCATGCAATCCGGTTAAAGCCGTTGATAGAAGTATGGTATGACGTGGAAGCGGGCAGGATCCTTAAAATTGCAGCGTTGCCGGCGGCAGTCTTGCGGTACAAAAACATACCCGAACCTGTATTCTGAGTCCATTATCCTGTCGGGGCAAATCCACAAGCTGAAAGCAGGCGGCATGGTAAACAGAATGAGAAACAGAATGAGAATGATGAAGGAGCAGGGGGAGATATCGGACAAAGTTTACTTAAAAACAGCGTCCAGCTTCTGATAGGCTGTGTGCATTGCCTCAACAGCTTCCTTTTTCTTTTCAGGCTGATCTCCATTCAGTGCTTCTTTCAGCGCAAGAGTTTTATTATACAATTCTATCGCTGCCGTATTATATGCCTCAATTTTCTTCCCGAGACGTTTTTTCAACCTGTCCTGCGGCACTTTTGCAATGGCGTCTGCCTTTTCTATCAGGGCATTCGTCAATCCGGCTATTTCATCGTATTTCCCGTCGGGGTATAATTTATGATAAACAATATACAGGGTCTGATGAAAATCGTCGATTTCCTTCAGCGCAGGTCTTATGATCCGCATCATTCTTTCAAAAGCATAATGAAGCCTCTCTGCTGCAACCAGCAATGCCTCGTCATCGTCTCTTTCAGCGGCATCATAGTAATTCTGAGCCGCGGTATTCATGGCGTTTAACTGACTTTTCCAGGCATCTTCCTTATCCCGCAGAATGCCCGGCAGTTTGGCATTGTTGATGGCCTTTACGTGTTCCTTGATTTGCGGAATAAACCGTTTCAGGGCATCGTAGTCTTTATCAGGGTATGCATCATGCCACATGGGGTAAATGATCTCGTGAAATTCAGTCAGCTCCGGAACTTCGGATGAAATTTCGGTTGAGTCGACATGAACCTGGGAGAAAGCATTCAGCGTAAAAAAAAGAAAGAAAGAAAGAAAGAAAGGCATTATTGATTTTTTCATGTTTACATAATAAATTAAACAATATATCCTGTTACCTGCAAAATTAATTATTTTTGATCAAGAGGAAGTAATACCAGGAAAATTGTCACTTAATCTCCTCAATTCTTCTGATTATTTTTAAAGAAGGGCACGCAATCGATTCAAATAAATATGTGATGGACAGGGCAAAAGCAGGGTATATCGAGGGAGTTGTTTCCGTGATCGTCAATACAGCTTTATTTGTTCTTAAAATATGGGCCGGTATTGTAACCGGTTCCATTGCATTGACAGCCGACGCCTGGCATACGCTCTCAGATTCACTTAGTTCAGTTGTCGTAATTATCGGGGTGAAACTGTCATCAAAAAAGCCCGACAAGGAACATCCATTCGGTCACGGTCGCTGGGAACAGATTGCTGCCCTGGTCATCGCATTTATCCTGGCTGTTATTGCATGGGGATTTATGAAAGACTCTTTTATCAAGTTCAACGAGAAAGTATCAACACAGTTCGGAACACTGGCAATCGTGGCAACCATCACCTCCATTGTCGTCAAGGAAGCCTTGTCACAATATGCTTTTTATATCGGCAGGAAAACCAATAACATTACCGTAAAAGCTGACGGATGGCACCACCGCAGCGATGCACTTTCTTCGGTTGTGGTATTGATCGGCATTTTCTTCGCCAAAAAATTCTGGTGGATCGACAGCATTTTGGGTGTGATAATTTCGCTGATGTTGTTTTATGCCACTTACCAGATAGCAAAGGAGGCAATTAATAAATTACTGGGAGAAAAGCCGGATCCTGAACTGATCGAAAAAATAACGGCTTTGATTGGAGAATCATACAAAGGAACCATACAGCCCCATCATTTTCATATTCATAATTATATTACCCACCAGGAGCTGACCTTTCATATTAAGCTTGAAAACAGCCTTAGCATTGTATCGGGTCATAAAATAGCTACCGATATAGAAAATAATATTTTTGAGCAATTCGGGATCATTGCCACGGTGCACATTGAGCCAAAGGATTTTGATCATGATTCAGACTAAAATTGATCTGATTATTACGCTGATAGATTTTTCGTAAAGCTTTTAATGGTTAGTTATATCAGATATGCTGTCCAAAGGGATAGCCATTTCATCTGCATGATATCCAGCAAGGGTAGGGGTGCATTTTCATACAAAACATTGATTTCTAATGTTCAGTGATGATATTAAACCGGTATTATATAATGGAGCCGGGGGCCCTGCATCAATTTTTAAAGCGAATGACCAAATATTTATAGGTTTATTTTTGGGACAACCTTAAATTCGATCAGCAGAGTTTTTAATCCAGTCTCATGGAATTACCTGCTGATCGGTTTGAAAAATAATGAATCAGGTTTATTACTTTCTTTTGCATCATAGGTAGGTTAAAGTGAGTACTGACCTGAAGCCATATCCCGGAGGGTAACTACTGATTACGGGATATGGGCCAGGTGACAGGATCAGCAAACAGATCCTGTCACCTTTATTTAAATAAATTGTACTGCTGATTTAATTTGGAACAAAATTCTTTTTATGAAAATAAAGAAAGAACACCGCCTGGGCTTTGTATGTTTATTTTTGGGTCTTGAAGCATTGCTTATTCCCGGGATTGCCCAGTCTCCTTCCTTTGAAACATATATGAATCCGGTCATACCCGGTGATCATCCCGATGCCACGCTGACGCGGATCGGGAATGATTTTTATACGACTGGTTCGTCCTTTAACGTGACACCGGTTATTTATCACTCCACCGACCTGGTCCATTGGGAAGCGATTGCCCAGCCTGTGAAGGCATCGTGGTCAAACTACGGGGATTCACCCGGAGGGGGATGCTGGGGCGGACATATAGTTTATTATAACGGCCAATACTGGGATTTCTTTTCCCGTGCCAATACCATGCATTTTGTGAAAGCGGATGATCCCCGCGGGCCATGGAGCGATCCGGTGAGGGTGATTGATCCGTCAAGCCTGTCGTATGGTCTGGGATATGACAATTCGATATTCATCGACGATGACAATAAATGGTACCTGGTGGTGAAAAACGGGCGGCCGAACGGCGGAATTGTTGAATTGGGGCGCGACGGACAGCCCACCGGG
>CAYMJH010000013.1:26241-28340 GCA_964390385.1 uncultured Bacteroidales bacterium
GGCTGAATCCGCCGCCTTCTTTTCCTTATAGCTGGGCCGAAGGACCGGTGATGTGGAAATACAACGGCTATTATTATTATTCATTTGCCCGTGATCTGTCGGGCGGTCAAAAGTCAATGAGAAGTCTTACCCTTACGGCTGATCAGGCTGCCTGGGAGATGCTGGGTGATTTCTTCAATGAAAGCGATCCGCTGAAACCGGGTTCGCTCTTCACGAGTCCGAATCATGCCTCACCCGCCGTAATGCTCGATGACAGCACCCACTGGGTGATCCATCCGCTGTATGCAAAAGGTGAATGGAAAGGGCAGGGGAGGCAGGGATTAATGAACCAGGTCCGATACGATGCCGATGGAAAACCAACTGCCGATTACCCTGTGAACAAATGGTTCCCTGCGCCACGTCTGAACAGCAGCATCATTCCCTGGATGGTGCCCAAATCTGATTTTTTTACCGCGGGTAACCTGAATCCGGAATGGTCATTCTTAGGCTACACCCCTGATAGTGCATGGTCAGTAAGTGACCGGCCGGGATGGCTTCGTTTGTCACCCAAAAGCGGTATAAAAGCTAATATTCTCTCCAAGAACGACGGAGAACACAATTATTCACTCATCACCAGGCTGGAATTTGCTGCAGGTTCGGTGAAAGATGAAGCAGGGCTCCAGATCATGAGGGGAGATGAGAAAATGGCAGTAAAATTGTTCAGTTCCTTGAATGAGACCGGACAAAAAGTAATCGTCTTCAGTTTTAATGACGTTAAACATGAGATCGCTAATTCAGCGGGCAACATGGTGTGGCTTAAAATCAACAGGGTGAATCACGTCATCCATGGTTTTTTAAGCAGTGACGGCCATAAATGGACCCAGGTCGGAAAGGGCTTTGATATTTCCGACATAGATTCATATTCCGACTTTTCCTCCTTTACGGGTACCAGACAGGGGCTTTATGTTGCAGGTAGTTCCGCGTATTTTGACCTGTACATATACCGCGACGCTTATACGCCCATCCTGGCGGAATGCCCGGCCAATCAATTCGGAACCGTTCCCACTTCAAAAACTGACGGTATTTACCAGCTTGACAGCATTCATCACAACGACTGGGCCCTTTATGCCGGCGTTGAATTTGGAAATAAAGAATATCCGAAGGCCCCGAAGGCGATTGAAATAATGGCTTCCTGTTCCGGTCCCGGGGGAACGGTCGAGGTCTGGCTCGATTCCATCGCCACGGGGAAAAAGGTGGCTGAATGTGTGATTCGTAATACCGGGGATTGGAGTACTTTTGAGACTTTTAAGGTCCCTGTCGCCAAGGTGCAGGGACGGCATGATGTTTACCTGCGGTTTACGGGGGCTTCGACCGGCAGGCTGTTCAAACTGAAATGGATCCAGTTTATTCCGAAAATTTCCCGGAAAGCAAACAAGTAATTTATTTATACAGGGACTATTGAAAAATGGCCCGTTCCTATTCAACAACAACCTTTGTCACTCCTGTTCTTTTTTCATTGTTAAGCCTGACGATATAAATTCCCGGTTCCAGCCCGAGTGTCAGATGGGCTGCCTGTATGGCGACAGGGAACTTTTTATTGACCAGTATCCTCCCGTCGGTGTCCAGGATGACAAGGGTGTTGAACGGCAGATCCCATGAGACTTGCGCCGTTGATTGCAGGGGATTCGGAACCACCCGGATGCCTGCGTTTATATTGCTGACATGATCTGCCATGGCTGATACAACACAGTTTTCTGCCGCATCGCCAAACCCTGAAGGGATTATTCCCGTATTGGTCAGGGTTAATTTGTCAAGACCGGCACCGTCCTCCCTGTAACAGACGGCAAGTTTATGGGATCCCGTGTCAAGACTATAGGTGACAACGGGTCCTCCGCTCTGGTCATGCACGTCATCCCATTGCCAGGAAGAACCGGCAGGGATGCCGTTCCAGTTAACCCACGATCCTTCATCCATTCTTATCCAGAAGGAATCGTCATTGGCACTTGGCGTTTTAGTCCTGCCCCAGAGCTTGTATACCCCGGATTCACTGATATGGAAATCGAAGACCAGCAGATCGGAGGCGTCTTCTGATGCAACCGTAAGGCTTTGGGTGCCGGCCT
>CAYMJH010000013.1:28361-32587 GCA_964390385.1 uncultured Bacteroidales bacterium
CCATAACATATTTTCCTTCCGATGCTGTTGCATCATTGCTGGTATTCCACTTTGATCCCACATGGCTGCATTCGGCTTCAAGCCAGACGTGGCCGGAATACAGGCTGTTAATGGTAATGGCGGTTGTGTCTGAATGCCTTGCACCGTCATTATCCGTTATCGTTAAAACAACAACATGGTTACCGGTCCCCAGCGCCAGTTCGAAAGCTGATTTCCATGAAACCTGTTTCCCGTTCACCGACCATGAATAATTCGTTATGCTTCCGTCGCTGTCAAGGCTTCGTGTACCATCCAATAAAATAATTTCTTCGCCGTCGTTGTCATCATCGGTAACAGACTGGTCAGATCCCGCGTCAGCAACGGGCGAATGATTGGCATGTTTCCCGGCATTCCCGGTAAAGGAAGCAAAGGTTGTAATACTGCTGGCATCGACAGTTGTACTGATACTATCGCCCGTGACGATGAAAATGCTGTCATTCCTTACATCCTTGGCGGCAGAGGTGGTATACATGGCAAGGGTATCCGCCAGCCCGCCCTGAAGATTGAAAGTCAGGCTGACGTCTGCAGCATTCCTGTTCACCACAACGATCACCAGGCTGGTATCAGTCTTGAATGCTGTGGCATCAATGCCGGGCGCTGAACTCACGGTTGCACCTACCCTTACTGAACCAGGCCGGATAAACTTGGAAAACTGTGACATGATATACCCTCTTTTGGTAATATTTCCGGCATCATCAATAAATCCGTAAAACCTCCGGATATACCACCAGACATAAGCGTTGAAATTGGCCTTCATGCAGTTGCTGATCTCCGTCGCCACATCCAGTGCCAGTGGCCAGTCATTGGCCGAATGCTGGCTTTCGGTATAATGCTCCGTCATCCATACTTCTTTACCTTTCCCGCGGGCCAGGGGATAATCCGACAGGCCTCCGCCGTATATATGGCCGCCTATGATATCTACATATTTTATGGCTGCCGTGTCATTCAGTATGGAATCAGTCAATGGCCTCCTGAACTGGAAAGACTCCGGAACGATGAGGTTTACAGCATCGAATCCGGAACCCTGTTCTTTCAGGAAATCAATGAATTGTTTTGCAGTCCAGTCGCACGATTCATAACTGACTTTTATATCAGGCTCATTCTGCAGCGAAATGGCGTGCAACGAGGCACCACTGTCTTTCATGAATGAAACGAATTTCAACAGGTGTTTGGCAAAGGCGCCGTAGGATTCAGGCAACAGGTGACCGCCTACAATATTATTGTTGTTTTTTAACGACGGAGGCGGCGACCAGGGCGTACCGAAAACTATTGCGCCGTGGCTTTTTGCCCTGAGCGCTGTAGGTACCTCCCTGTAAAACTGGTTGGTATCGGTAGGCACACGCAACCTCAGCAAAGATAATCCAAGCTGTCCGGGATTATTTCCGAAAGCTTTGTCAGCCTGATCTTCATTCAGGTCATCAATCCATGCCGGCAGATTCATGCCTCCGAAACCGGTAATGGTCTGATATTCCGTGTTCAGGTCTATGTTTACCGACTGGGCATTCACCAAAGGAGTTTGAGAAAAGAAAAAACTCAAAAGGCTTACCATAATGAGCATCCGTTTTTTCATACGACAAAGGTTTTCGGTAAATTTTACCTTATTATTGACCTATGCTGCAAGCATCACTTTTTCATCTTTACACCTATCTGTGTGAAGGAATGAGCAGGAAATGAAAAGGTCAGGGCATTCTTTTCTGTTTTGACCTCTTTTACCGCAGGGATATATTGTTCCTGTTTTTCAAATACAAAAGGATCGGTCAGCGATTCACCGGTTATCACCTGCGCTTCGGCTTTTCCGGCAAATTCTCCTGAGGTGCTGAGTATCCCGGCGGTGATGGCTTTATCTTTATGCCTGTTGATCACATTGATATAAACAGTATTTGTTTCTTTTGCATACACTGTTGTAACATCGAGATAAGGGATGCCTTTGTGCTTTTCGGTATTGAAAGTGTCGCACGCAACATAGGTGTCGACAGCATTACCGAGACAATTGGTCGAGAATGCTTTAAAAATATGGAATAACGGTGTCTTAAAGGTCCCCTTCTCCCTGTCGCTTCCCAGTAACGAGGTAAGCATGGTGAAATTTGCCATTTTAACCACATCGGCGTTACGGATGAAGGAATTCAGGCATTGGGCCACCGGCAAAACCGATAAGTAATTTCTTCCGAAGGTTCCCCATTCATCAAAAGAAATAAAGATGGGATTTTTAAGGTTTTTCATGGCGGTCACTGCCTGAATCTCAGCGGCCGGTATCCTGATCTTTTCTTCAAAATCCAGGGCGCTCTGACCCATGAATGTGTAATAGTCAGGTGAATTTTCCCAGTAGCGGTGAATGGAAATATAATCGATCAGATCGCCAAGGCCTGCAAGCACTTTGTGGTTCCATTCGATCCACCCCCCGGTGCTTTCATACCAGGATGACCCGGAAGCCACAAACCTGATGCTGTTGTCCACAGATCGCATGGCCTTTGCAGCTTCCCGTGCAACCTTCACATAGTCTTCGGCATTTTTATATCCCAGTTCCCAGGGTGAGCCGTCAACTTCATTGCCCAGGTCCCATATTTTTACATGGTAGGGCTCAGGGTGCCCGTTTTTGATACGCAAATCGGAAAAATGAGTTCCTTTCCTGTAATTGCAGTACTCAACCCAGTAATGGGCATCCTCTATGGTGCCAAGACCCAGATTCACACAAATAACATTCTCACTCCCGATGGCTTTGTTCAGGGCAATCCACTCGTCTGTACCCACGTGATTGTTATCGACTCCGCCCCAGGCCAGGTTTATGCGAACCGGACGCTGATCCTTTGGCCCGATCCCATCCTGCCAGTTATAACCCATTACAAAATTACCGCCCGGCCAGCGCATATTGGTTATCTTCAACTCCCTCATCGCTGCGATATAGTCATTCCTGAATCCGTTCTTATCGGCAAGGGGGGAAGACGGATCATACAGGGTCCCGTACAGTGTATTGAAGCTTACCGTGTCGGGCAATCCCATCCTTCTTCCGCTGAAATGGATGGGTTCCATGAAAACCCCGTATATTTTAGGATCGATCTCCCCGATGGTCCTGTCAATATCAATTTTTATGCTGGCTGGCTGTGCCTCCAGGAAAAGGGGCAGGGCAGCCAGCAGTGCAGAGAACAATCCTTTCATTGCAGTTTATTATTCATGAGGTTCAAACTATTTTGAAAACCGGATCCAGTCAATTTCAACCGGATTATCCTGCAGGGATACAAACACCACGTTTTGAATGCCTGGTTGATATTTCATGACCTTGGCTTCTGCCACATTCCATGAGCTGCCTGCGGGGATTTTTATCTCGGAAAGCAGGAGGCCATCGGCATGGTTGAGCCTGATCTGAAGGATCCCTCCTTTTTCTGAGAGAGCCTTTACCTGGACTGTTTTAAGCTTCTTGCTTCCAAAGTCAACCGCGTTATACCTTACCCAGGCATTCCTGCTGCCGAGTATGGTCTTCCAGCCTAAAAATGTATTCAGCGTATCGATAAAATCAACCGAGGCACCGGTTTCACTGATGGCACTGTAACGGTCGATTTCAATGGGCTGCGATGCATTGCTTACTCCGACGCCCCGCAGGGTGGGGACTACCTTCTGAATGGTGCCGTCTGCATTGAAAAAGAGGCTGTCGATGCAGATCGAACGGTTCTTGTCGAATTTAGGAGACAGTGCGTTCTGATGATAGAAAAGATACCATTGCCCGTTGTATTCCATGATTGACTGGTGATTGGTCCAGCAATTCATGGGCGATTCATCCATGATGACTCCGGTAACCCTGAAAGGGCCCATAGGATTATCGCCGATCGCATATTCGAGCCTTTCAATGGTGTTCTCCACATGCGGATAGGTCATATAATAAATGCCGTTACGTTCAAAGAGCCAGGGGCCTTCTTTCAGCCCTTTCGACGGAAGATCTTTCACCTCCTGTGGATCCGATGCAAGTTCGAGCATATTATCCTTTAATTTAGCCACCATGATTCTCCCCAGGGAATAATACAGGTATGCCTGCCCGTCTTTATCGATGAAAACGTTGGGATCGATTCCCATAACCCCCTTTATCGATTCGGGCTGCGGCACGTAAGGCCCTTCGGGCTTGTCTGCAATGGCCACACCAATGCCAAAACCTCTACGTCTCTGTTGACCATCAGACTTGACATTCGCCGGGAAGTAGA
>CAYMJH010000014.1:0-30622 GCA_964390385.1 uncultured Bacteroidales bacterium
GGTCGCATACAACGATTGTCTTTCTATGAGAAAGGCGTTGCCTGGGCACACAGATGCCTTGTTCGGAGGATTCGGAGGTGAATTCATCCGTCATCCTTTTTTTCCTTCGCCCGTAAGCCCTTATGCCTACCTGTGTTACCTGGCTGCACGGGTGCCGGTGAGTGAATTGCTGCCTGTGTTTAACGTTCCCGCACCGGAATATAAGGCCTTCCTGATGTCTTCTCTGAAGGAGTATAAGGAAAAGTCAAATGACACGGTTTATAAGCATTTGTATAATGAGTATTACAGGAATTATGTAGTCGGGGCCGGAGAAGACCGCACAAGGATGTTCATGTGGACCGTTCAGCCTTTCATGGCAACATTCTTTATGCAGATGGTCCGGAAACGAATCCCTCTTCGGTGGTCATCTTTCGGTTTTTTTACGGATTTCCTTTCCCGTGTTGATTCCAGGCTTCTGGATGTCCCTGTGTACGGCACCTGGGCTAACCTTAAAGACAGCAAAAGCATCAGAAGGCTGACACTCGCGAACCAGAAGCCTGTAAGGATTGTCATTTCCGTCGCCGCCAAGAGGTTTGGCTGGCCCATGTATCGCCGTTTTTTAAAAGATGATAACCAGACCATTGAACTTGAACAAATCCGGCATTTTTACGAAAAACTCGAATTTTTTAAAAAATTCATTAATTACGCTTATATTCGGAAAAAGTATGATTCATGGCCTTTTACGGTGAAAAGCCGGCTGCTGGGTGTTTTAATGTATCTGTTTGAACTGGAAAAACATTGTGCCGCAAAACTGATAATACAGCCCTGACTTTGATGTCACCGGGAAGTTTTTTTTACAGCTGATTAATATCGGAGAAATTTACCGGATTCCATGCTGAACCATTTAAGACTCTCTGTAAAGAACAGCCTGATCTATAGCCTGGGCAATATCTCCCTGAGGATTGCCGGACTGATATTGATCCCTCTTTATACCAACACAAAATACCTGTCTCTTGAGGATTATGGTATCCTTGGAATGCTTGAAATAGTTGCCCAGCTTGCCATTGCTGTAATGGAGCTTTCATTGACCCAGGCATTTACCCGCTGGTACTGGGATCCGGATTTCAGCAAAAAGCAAAAAAGCATGTTTTTTACGGTAGTGGTAACGATCGTTTCCTTTGCTTTCCTGCTCAATGCACTCATGTTCCCGTCCGGTGGTTTGCTGTCGGTGCTGATATTCGACCGCAAAGACCTGGCGGATCTGATCCGGCTCATGTTCCTCGCGGCCACTTTCGATGTGATCGTCCTCAGCTTCCAAACCCAGCTGAAACTTCAGCAGAAGGCCGTAAAATTCGCCACCACGAATGTTATCAAACTGGTCGTCAATTTATGCGTCACCATTATTCTTATTGTTTTTTTCAGGCATTCGGTTGATGCCATATTTATCGGCCAGATCGCAGGCAGCCTTGTTTTTCTCTTGCTGCTCCTTCCCCATATAAGGAAAAACCTTACATTCAGGTTTGAAAGCCGGATCCTGAAGGATATGCTGGCTTATAGCTACCCGCTGATCATTGCTTCGGTTTCTGCCATCCTGCTGAATACCCTCGATCGTTATTTTCTGAATCATTACAGTGATCTGGCAACCGTAGGATTGTATTCCCTCGGATTCAAGATCGCCAACACCGTCAAGATCCTTGTGGTTACCTCCGTGCAAATGGCCATGTCGCCCATGCTTTTTCAGATGATGAATTCCCCCGACCGTTACAGGTTCTATTCAAAGTACATGACCTATTTCGGTTTTGTCACCATGATGATCATTCTCGGGCTGGGCTTGTTCGGCCTGGAGATCATCAAGGTGATCACCATCAACAGGGCTTACTGGGAGTCCTTTACCGTTGTTCCGATCCTCGGAATTTCCATCTTTTTCGGCATGCTGAAGGACACCTCGGTCCTTGGCCTTCAAATCGCCAAGAAATCAAAGATCATCAGTGCCATTATAATATTCATCACCATCCTCAACCTGGGGCTTAACTTCATCCTTACACCCCGGCTGGGGATGTATGGCGCTTCCCTTTCTTCCCTGCTGGCGCAGGCAGTGTTTTTTGCCGTGGTTTACCGGATGGCACAAAAACACTATCCCATTCCTTATGAATTAAGAAAAGTAATGTTGCTCTTCATCATCGGATCCCTGTTTCTCCTGTTCAGCTATATACCCGGCGAATGGAACCTGGTTTACCGTGTACTGATCAAGACCCTGGTTTTAGTAAGTTTTCCGGTGGTTCTTTACTTTTTCGGTTTCTATGAGGCCATTGAACTGACAAGACTGAAAGAATTTTATCAGAAATGGAAAAACCCGTTGCGCTGGAAGAAGAACCTGTCAGGAATGAATTTCAAACCTTGATCCCTTTTCTCATGAAGGAATGCTATTTTTGGGGAAACCAATCTGCTTAGGATGGATCACAAGGCGATTCAATCAGTGCTGGTTATCAATTACTACTGGCCGCCGGCCGGGGGACCTGCCGTTCAGCGATGGGTTGATATCCTGAAACACTGGTCAGGGTCCGGCGTTTCCTGCTATGTGCTGACCGTGGATCCGGCCAAAGCCACCTACCAGGTGACCGACCCTTCTCTCGCAAAACAGGTCCCGGAAGATGTAAAGGTTTTCAGGACAGCTACTGCAGAGTTCTTTTCCGCCTATAAAAAATTTATAGGTAATCTGCCTGCCAATGCTTTTGTAAACGAACAAAATCCTTCGTTAAAGCAAAAGATAGCCCGCTTTATCAGGGGCAACTTCTTTATTCCTGATCCCCGCAGAGGCTGGAACAGGTTTGCTTTTCGGAAGGCAGCTGAGATTATCTGCCGGCATTCGATCGACGTCGTTATCACAGCCGGTCCGCCACACTCAACGCACCTGACCGGACTGAGGCTTAAAAAGAGGCTGGGTATTAAATGGATTGCGGATTTTCATGATTACTGGTCGACGATCTTTTACCTGAAGGATTTTTACCGGACCCTGCCGGCAAAACGGATCGATGCCTGCTATGAAAAGAAAGTCCTGCAACAGGCTGACCTGGTGTTATCACACTGCCAGTATGCCCGGAAGCTGTATCAAAAACGGCTGGGTCAACCGGGCGGGGAAAAGGTCATGGTGCATACCATGGGTTATGATGAAGCATTGTTTCAGCCGGGTCAGAAGCCTTCACCACAGCAGGCCTTTATCATAACCTACAGCGGCATGATGCCGGAAAATTATGAGCCTGATGTTTTTTTTAAGGCGCTGGGAAGAATAGTGAAGGACTTCCCTGAAGTACCCGTCAAAATTCGGTTTATAGGCCTTTTTTCCCCGCGCATCAAAATGCTGATTGATCAAAACGGTCTTGCCCATCACTGGGAAGAGACAGGCTATGTCGAACACAGGAAGATCCCTGCCTATCTTGAGGCATCCAGTGTGCTGCTGCTGGTGAATCCCAATGTGAAAGATGAAAAAATGATCGTACCGGGGAAGATCTATGAATACCTGGCCGTAAGAAAACCCGTGATATCCATTTCGGGAAAAGATAGTGAAAATGCATCCCTGCTCAGGTTATGCGAAGCGGGCGGGAATTTCCAGCGCGACAATGAAGAAGGCTTGTACCGTTATGTAGCGGGCCTGGTCAATCAATGGAAAAAGACCAGGAATAATGACCTGACCCATGACAATGACCACTACCTGGAATTTTCGCGGCACCGGGAAGCTATGAAGTTATGGAAAAGCATCAGCACACTGATGTAACGAAGGAAAACGGTTCAGTCCTTTTGCCGTAACAGACTTTCAACGATCCTGACCGCCGCATGACCGTCTCCGAAGAATTGCTGTTGTTTTTGCGGCGTTTTCAGTTGTGTTTTCTCCATTATGGCGTTGACCTGGTCTCCGACCACATGATTCCAGCCATCTTCCAAAGTTTCAATCCATTCAGTCTCCTCTCTCAGCGTAATGCAAGGCTTTTTCAGGAAGAAAGCTTCTTTTTGCAGCCCTCCGGAATCAGTCAGCACTTTTTCGCAGTTTTTCAGCAGGAACAGCAGGTTGAGGTATCCGACAGGTTCAATGATTTTGATATTCTCTGACACGGGCAATGTCTGCAGGTATTTTTTTGTGCGCGGGTGAAGGGGCAAAACGATAGTCCCCTTGATCATGGAAAAGGCCGTAAAGATATTCTTTAGGCGATCCGGATTATCTGTATTTTCCTGGCGGTGGATGGTGGCCAGATAATAAGGTTTCTCAGCTTTGAAATAATCATTGCCGGGGGCAGTGTCCAGCATCTTTTCATAATACCTGAGGGTATCGTACATGATATCGCCGGTAAGGACTGATCTTTCTTCCAGTCCTTCGCGGGCGAGTATGTTCATGGCATTTTGGGTGGGGACAAAAAGAAGATCCGAGATATGGTCCGTGGCTATCCTGTTGATCTCTTCAGGCATGGCCCGGTTATAGCTGCGCAGTCCGGCTTCGACATGGGCCACTTTGATGTTCAGCTTTACAGCCGCCAGGGCTCCTGCTATGGTGGAGTTGGTATCTCCGAGCACGATCACCCAGGAAGGATTTTCCTTCTGCAACACCTTCTCGATTCGTTCCATCATCATGCCTGTCTGCTTTCCGTGGGTCTCTGAGCCTACTTCAAGGTTATAACGGGGAGCCGGGATATCCAGTTCCCGGAAGAAAACCTCTGACATATTCCTGTCGTAATGCTGTCCGGTATGCACAATCAACTCATCCATCCCGGAATGCTTCCTGATCTCCCTGGAGAGGGCGGAAGCTTTAATGAATTGCGGCCTGGCTCCGACAACCGTGATAATCTTCATGGTAAGGGTTTTAAATTGTACTGATGTCTAAAGCTGCATTATGCTGTTTGTTTTTCCGTCATATTTTTATAGGCCTGAAGCAATGGCAATACGGAAATGTTCCAATTATAGCGATGGGTGACCTGTGTTTTTCCGTTCTTTCCGATTTGCCTATAATCACCTGATTTAATGAGATTTAATAATTTATCGCTCAGATCCTCCGGGGAATCATGACGGTAAACAACCCCGTTCTTCCATTCGCTGATCAGCCGTTCAAGTGAATTGCAATTGGAACAGACAATGGGTTTGTCGGCGTAGGCATACTGGAATATCTTGTTCGGGGAAGAACAATCGGTTTGTTCTGATTTCAGATGGGGGATAAGCGCTATATCCGACCGGGAAAGCAGATCGGCGATTTCTTTCAGATTCTTCCACCCCCAGAAGGTTACCTGTTCATCCAGGTTCAGCTGACGGATCAGCGAACGAAGTTTGTTTTCATAGCTTCCTTTACCGACAATCCAAAGGCGGATATTGCTGACTTCTTTTGTCAGGTTTGACAAAGCTTTAACGACAACCTGCAGGCCCCTGTATATATTGATACCGCCGGCATAAAACAAGGTAATGTGATCCCCTGAGGGAGGGTTATCAGAAACCTTAAATTCATCAGGCAAGGGGGTGTTTTCTACCACAATAATCTTTTCCCTGTCGGCGCCCAGCCTAATGATCCGCTCCTTCATCTCCTCCACAACGGTGATCAGCAAATCGGCCTTTTGAATATATTTTCTTTCATACCTGCGCCATTGCCGGTCAGAATGAAGCAGTCTGCCCAGGAATTTCCTGGTATGGGTGGTGGTTTGCAGGGATGCCGGATAGTTTTCATGAAGGTCCAGCACCAGTTTCAGGTTGTATTTGTTTTTCAGGCTTAAACCGACCTTGGCCAGCGGCAGATCATGAATATGCAAGGCATCAAAAGCATTTTCCTGCAGGAGCACATTGAGCAGCGCGGACCAGAAATTAAAGTAGAAAGGGAATTTGAGTGCCCCTACGCTGGATTTGTAAAGGAATTTTGAAATGGGCTTTTTAATGATCCTGATGCCTTTATGCCATGATTCGGAGGGTTCCCTGTTAAAGGTATAGCAGGCCAACGTAACGGTATGACCTTGCCGGATCAACGAAACGGCTTCTTTTTCAACCCGGTCATCGGGGGGAAAGTCAGATTCGAGCACCATCAGAATCTTCATGGCAGTTTCGTTAAAGCAGGATGTGAAGCATGGCAAATAAAGCAAAAGATTTTCACATGAAAAAAGATCGGGTCTATTGTTTTTGAAGTTGCCCGGCCCGATGACCTAATTCCTGAGGTAAACATATCCCTTGAATGCATGCTGTATTTCGGGAACGGAAAGAACATACCAGTAGGTGCCGGAGGACAGGGGATTTCCCTGGCTGTCTGTGCCGTTCCAGTCATTGCTATAATTTTCAGTATGATACAGCAGCGTTCCCGCCCTGTTGAAGATCATCAGGGAGGAGTTTTCCGTCAGTCCCCTGATCATAAAGACTTCATTGATCCCATCCCCGTTCGGGGAAAAGGAATTGGGAACGGAAATGACGGGTTCTTCGATACACGGATTCACCGAAACCAGAAAACCGGGGGACGGGATCCCCGCGCCGCACGTATTCTGTCCTTTTACGGTAAGGCTTCCGCCGGTTGCATCAGCTGAAAAATCAACGGTAATGCTATTTGAGTTGCCTGAAACGGTGGCCCCGGTTCCGCTGTAATCCCAACTATAACCGGTGGCCTGCGGGATAACGGGCACGGAATAGGCAATTCCCTGCCGGCCTGAACAAACGGTCTTTTCTCCGCTGATGGTACCGGCGGCTGCCGGCAAAGAGAGGATGGTAACCGGATAAGGCTCAGATGCCGGACCGTTGCCGCAGGCATTCGTTGCTGTGACCGTCAGATTGCCGCTGGCGAAGTTATCATCGAAGTTTATGATAATGGTGTTGGAGAGTTCTTCGTTACCTGGGAGTTCAACGAGTGAGACATCGCTGCCGTCATATTGCCAGTTATAGGCGGTGGCACCCTGAACCGGAGGAACGGAATAGGAAACTCCCTGCTGCCCGGTGCAGACTTCATTGGTCCCGGTTATAGGGCCAGGAGCCTGGGGAAGGGAAAGGACCGATACCTGAATCGACCGCTGCTGTTCGCCCGAGCCTATACCCGATACCGTTACGGAAAGGGTACCGCCGGAGGCATTGCCGGCAAAATCAACGGTTATGTTGTTCCCGTTCCCGTGAATGGTGGCGCCGTTACCGCTGTATTCCCACTGATAGGTGGCGGACCCGTAAAGGGAATACAGGGAATAGGAAACCTGTTGCTGGCCCTGACATACATCCGTGGGGCCTTCTATTTCACTCAGGGTGCATTTTGAATAATAGAGCTGTAATACCTCATCAGCGCTCAGGGCACGGTCATAGATCATGACGTCATCGATGGAGCCCATGTAGTAAGAGTCTTTTGTTAAATTGCATCCGATCATGGCAGCGACATCATCTGCACCATAATAAGCCGGTTGATTATGGGTTTCAACACTCGCTATTGGCTGGCCGTTCAGCCACAGGCTCAGGGAAGCATTGTCCCTGATCATTACGGCGTGAATCCAACGGCCGGTTTGAACCGGTGTGGTTTGCGCATAGGTAACCGACAGGTCATCGCCGCTGTAATAACTTGTTCCCAGCAGGGATCCGTCTGAAAGAACGGACAGGGATTGCTGGTATTTCCCCGAACCTGAGCCGACGGAAAGCATGGTCCATCCGCTGGCTGCAGCAGGAAAGACGGATACTTCAAACCAGCATGAATAAGTATATTCATTAAAATGGATGAAACTTGCCGCCGGAAGCGTTATACTGTTGTCTGTTCCGTTGAAATAGCAGGCTGTGTTTGCAAACCCGCACCGGTCAGTGGAAAATTTCACCAGGTAAGAAGTGGCATGATTGTTATTGCCGCTTTCATCATTGGCATTGTTGTTAAAGGGATAGGAAGCGATCAGTCCGCCGGAGGGTACCTGGGCCATGACGGAAGCCATGAAACCCAGCAATGCCGGTAAAACTGACAAGAATTTCATTTTTCCTATGGAGGATCCTGCTATCATGGTTTTTAACGGTCTACATCCTGTTGCTGATTCTTGTAATCCCTATCAGTCCAAGGTTAACGCCGAGATGAATCTCATGGGAGCCATATTGATAACGGGCTATATCGCCCAGCATGAATTCATAATTGTATCCGGCGTAAAGCATTTCATACAATTTCAATCCGAACCTGAAATTGATTTTTTGGGTTGTGCTGTATGACAGGGCGACCCAGTTGAGTTTTCGGATATAGAGCTTGGCATGGATATCCGCGGAAAGATCATTCCCCGCGATTTTCTTCACCGCAAAGGATGGTTCAAAAAGGATGGAATTCGTATGCCGGAAAAATTTATAACCTCCGATAAGAAAGAAACTGGGCTGTTCTTTTTTTACAGCATGAAGGTGGGCCTTGTCAGGCAGCAATTTATCGGCCGAAATCCCGATAAAATAATCCTCGTGGTAGAAATAAGCACCAAGGCAGAAATTAGCCCTGAAAACATGCTCATTTCCGGTTAACAGGTAAGGATCATTGGGATCATCGGGGTTCAGCAGGGAGGTATTGAAGGTATGATAAGTACCTATGGCTGAAAGGCCCAGTGACAGCCTCGAATCGACATTCACCGGGATATGGTAGGCGTAGGAAACGACGGCTCCGGTATTCCCCAGCGGACCGTCCTTATCACTGAACAGGGAGGCTCCGAGACCTATCCGGCTGCCATGTCTCAACGGCCCTTTATTCACGAATCCGCGGGGATCATAAAAGCCATATTTGCCCACCCGGTAACAGCCGGTGAGCAGGAAAGTCGCCGGTGCGTCGGGAAATCCCATCCACTGTCTCTTTACCGAAAGATCCGCAGTGGGATAGTATTCCGCCCCGGCAATGGCCGGATTGATCAGAAACGGATTCAGATAATAATTTTCATAAACAGATGATTCCTGTGCCAAGAGACCACAAAGACACAATAGCTGGAAAAGAGCTAACAAGGCGATGTGCTTTTTTTCAATACAACCATCTGACAGGATCACAACAGCTGGTTTAATCATAACGGTGGTTTTATCCTGAAATTATGAAACGGCTATAAAAGTAACAAATATTAAAATGCCTGCTGCACCAATGACCTGTAACACGGCCGGTTTTTTGACCAGAGGATGCAGGCAGGTGATGGATCGGTAAAAAACAACGCCGTGGCATTTCCCGACAAAGCAACATCTCCCCGACAGAAAAGGAGTTTTACAGGCTTCTCAGCAACTGCTGCAGGCTGACTTTGTCTCCCATGATCGCGGGCAGACTGTCGATGGCTGCCCTGTCTTGTTTCAGGGTATCCCGGTAACGGATGGTTACGGTATTGTCATCGAGTGTCTGATGGTCAATGGTGATGCAGAAGGGTGTGCCGATGGCGTCCTGCCTCCGGTAACGCTTGCCGATGGAATCTTTTTCCTCGTACTGGCAGTTGAAATCGAATTTCATCCGGTCCATGATCTCCCTGGCTTTTTCCGGCAGCCCGTCCTTTTTTGTGAGCGGCAAAACAGCCAGTTGAACCGGTGCCAGGGCCGGGGGAATCTTCAGCACCACCCGTTCCTCTTTTGCGCTGCCTTCCCAGTCCACTTTCTCCTCCGTATAGCTGTTGGAGATGACGGTGAAGAACATACGGTCGAGTCCGATGGAAGTTTCAATCACATAGGGCGTATAGCCTTCGTTGGTATCCTGGTCGAAGTACTGGATCTTCTTTCCGGAGAACTTCTCATGGTTGCCGAGGTCGAAGTTGGTGCGGGAATGAATGCCTTCCACCTCCTTGAAGCCTATGGGGAATTCGAATTCAATATCGCAGGCGGCATTGGCATAATGGGCCAGCTTATCATGGTCATGGAACCGGTATTTATGATCGCCCATCCCCAGGGCCTTGTGCCATTTCATTCGTTTTTCCTTCCAGCCCTCATACCACTCCATTTCTGAACCGGGCTTGATAAAAAACTGCATTTCCATCTGCTCGAATTCACGCATGCGCAGAATGAACTGACGGGCCACGATTTCATTGCGGAAGGCTTTCCCGGTTTGCGCGATGCCGAAGGGGATCTTCATCCTGCCGGTTTTCTGCACATTCAGGAAGTTTACAAAGATGCCCTGGGCTGTTTCCGGCCGCAGGTATATGGTATTGGCCTCCTCGCTTACGGAACCGAGCTGGGTACTGAACATAAGGTTGAACTTGCGGACTTCAGTCCAGTTTTTGCTGCCCGATATGGGGCATACGATTTCCGTATCGATAATGATCTGGTAAAGCTCTTTAAGGTCTTCTTTCCCAAGGGCTGTTATATAGCGCTTTTTGATTTCATCATATTTTTTCTGATGTTCCAGCACACGCGGATGAGTAGTCCTGAATTGCTGCTCATCAAACGCTTCCCCGTATTTCTGCCGGGCTTTGGCAACTTCTTTCTGAATTTTGTCTTCAATCTTATCCAGGTATTCTTCGATGAGCTGGTCGGCACGGTATCGCTTTTTGGAATCCCGGTTGTCGATGAGGGGATCATTGAAGGCAGCCACGTGCCCTGATGCCTCCCAGATGCGGGGGTGCATGAATATGGCCGAATCAATACCCACGATGTTTTCATTGAGCCTTACCATGGACTCCCACCAGTAACGGCGAATGTTGTTTTTCAGTTCCGCACCGTTCTGTCCGTAATCATAAACGGCACTTAAACCGTCGTAGATTTCACTGGACGGAAAAATGAAACCGTATTCCTTGCAATGGGCAATGATCTTTTTAAAAAGGTCTTCCTGATTCATAAGTCTGAGATATTATAAAAAATTGCGGTTCAGCGCAACCAGGGGGCAAATGTAATGGAAAATTGCTTAAAAAAAATATCCCTGCGACAGATCGACCCTGCAAACTGATAAATAGCGGTGTTATGGCGGGTGCGAAAATGGTTTATGCAGTTTTTTTATAACTTTGCCATGCTGCAACAACGGTCATATTCGTATTGCAGCAAGCCATGGAAGAACGCTTCGACTTTCTGGTGATTGGTTCAGGCCTGGCCGGACTGACCTTTGCCCTCAAGGTTGCCGAAAAAGGAAAGGTGGCCATCGTTACCAAAGGCGGCTTCAACGATACCAATACCAGCTATGCCCAGGGAGGGATTGCTGCCGTTACCTATGAACCGGATCATTTCAGCAAACATATCGAGGACACCCTGGTGGCAGGCGACGGACTTTGTAATCGTGAAATCGTAGAGATCGTCGTAAGGGAAGCGCCCGAACATATCGATCAATTGATCAAGTGGGGTGCGGAATTCGACAAGGAATCCAGCGGAAAATTCAATCTGGCCAGGGAAGGAGGGCATTCCGAACACCGGATCCTGCATCATAAGGATAATACCGGCTATGAAATCCAGCGGGCCCTTTCCGGGGCAGCAAAGGAACATCCCAATATCAAAATTTTCGAAGGCTTTTTTGCCATTGATATCATCACCCAGCATCACCTGGGCAAACTGGTAAAAAGATATTTTCCGGGCATTGAATGTTACGGTGCCTATGCCCTTGAGCTAAAAACCGGCATAATCCACACCTTTCTGTCGAAGGTTACCATGATGGCCACCGGAGGCATCGGCAATCTCTACCATACCACCACCAACCCGCTGGGTGCTACCGGGGATGGCATTGCCATGGTATACCGTGCCAAAGGCATCGTGGATAACATGGAATTTGTCCAGTTTCATCCCACCTCGCTTTATAATCCCGGAGAAAGGCCGTCATTCCTGATTACAGAAGCCATGCGCGGCCACGGTGCCATTTTGCGAAACCATAAAAAGGAGGACTTCATGATGCGCTATGACCAGCGCGGATCACTTGCTCCAAGGGATATTGTCGCAAGGGCCATTGACAATGAAATGAAAACCAGTGGTGAGGAATTCGTTTATCTCGATTGCACCCACCTCGATGCAAATGACCTGAAAAACAGTTTTCCCAATATATACGACAAATGCAGATCCATTGGCATTGACCTGGCAAAAGACATGATCCCGGTTGTGCCTGCCGCACATTTCCTGTGCGGAGGCATACAGGTGGACGCCCGGGCCTGTAGCTCCATCCAACGGCTTTATGCGGCAGGCGAGGCGGCTTTCACCGGCCTTCACGGCGCAAACCGTCTTGCCAGCAATTCGTTGCTCGAAGCCATGGTGTTTGCCAACAGGGCTGCCCTGCATACCTTGCAGCATTTCCGCGATTATAGCATACCGGAAGGTATTCCGCAATGGAATGACGCCGGTACAACGCACCCCGAGGAGATCGTTCTGATCACTCAGAATTACAAGGAGGTACAGCAGATCTTCAGTTACTATGTGGGCATCGTGAGATCAAACCTGCGTTTGAAAAGGGCCATGGACCGGCTTGAGATCATCTTCCACGAAACGGAGGAACTCTATGCAAAGTCAAAGCTGTCACAGAAACTTTGCGAGCTTCGCAATATGATCAACGCAGGATACCTGATCATCAAAATGGCACAGCAGCGGAAGGAAAGCCGGGGACTGCACTATACCATTGATTATCCCGCCAGGAATCCCAGCCATGCCTATTATCCATAAAAGCCTTTGACGGCAATGCGGTTTGACGTGATCATCATCGGCGGCGGTTTGGGCGGCCTCCTGTGTGGAAACATACTGGGCAAGGAAGGATTCAGTGTATGCGTGCTGGAGAAGAACAACAAGCTGGGTGGCTCATTGCAGACCTTCGGACGCAAGGGCTGCCTGTTCAATACCGGCCTGAATTACACGGAAAGCCTTGACAAAGGGCAGGTGCTCAACCAGTATTTCCGGTATTTCGGATTGCACACGAAGCTACCCCTGAAAAAGCTTGATGCAGATGGCTTTGATGTGATCAGCTTCCGGGATGGATCCTATAAACTGGCCATGGGGCATCAGCAATACCGTGATGCACTGCTGGAGTTTTTTCCCCGGGAAAAATCAGGACTCGACCTGTATCTTCAGAAAATCAGGGAGATCTGTATGTCATTCTCTCCCTATACCTTTAAAGAGGGTCATTCGAATATCTTTGAGAACAAGGCTATCAGCACGGGTGCCGCTGCATTTATCCGGTCGGTGATAAAAGACAGGCGGCTTCAAAATGTCGTGGCCGGTAATAACCTGCTCTATGCCGGGCATGAAAACAAAACACCGCTGCTGATCCATGCCCTGATCTGCAATTCCTTTATTGAAAGCGCCTGGAGGATCCCCGGGGGCAGCCACCAGCTGGTGAATATCCTGGCGGATAATATCATCAGCAACGGCGGAAGGATTCTTAAAAATGCCAGGGCGGTTAAGCTGATCTCCCGAAACAGTGCACTGGAATCGGTGGAACTGGAGAACGGCGAACGGGTCGAAGGCCGGTATTTCATTTCCAACATTCACCCTGAGCAACTGGTGACCATGACCGACCCCCGGAGCATCAATAAAATGTTTGCCTACCGGATCAGCAGTCTTGAGGATACCATCGGGATGTTTACCCTCTATCTCGTCTTTAAAAAGAATACCTTTCCATACCTGAACTATAACTTCCATCATTACAACCAGGAAAACGTGTGGATTGCAGGCGATTATGATCCGGGAAAATGGCCGCAGTTTTATGTGCTTATGCCCACGGCCGTTTCAGCGTCGGAATCCTATGCCGATAGCGCTTCCGTCATCACTTACATGGATTACCGTGAGCTGGCCCCCTGGTATGACACCTTTACCGGGAGCAGGGGGGAGGATTATGAACGGTTTAAGAAAGAGAAGTCCCTTGCCCTCCTGCATGCCGTGGAAAAACAATTTCCGGGAATTTCCGGCTGCGTTGAAGCTTTTTATTCATCCACTCCGCTTACCTGGAGGGATTATACCGGCACCAGGGGAGGTTCTGCCTACGGAGTGCTGAAGGATTTCAACCGGCCCCTCGAATCTTTCTTTCTGCCCCGCACCAAAATTCCAAACCTGTTGCTGACCGGCCAGAATAACAATGTGCACGGGATCCTGGGTGTTACCATCAGTTCGGTGGTCACCTGCGGAGAGATCGTCAATGTCAATGACCTGATAAAAAAAATTCGCGATGCATAGTACCGAAAAAGGGGCGGATATCTGATGGGTTACGACGTAATCATAATCGGCAGCGGCCTGGGAGGGCTTCAGTGTGCAACCATCCTCAGCCGCGAAGGCTATAAGGTATGCCTGATCGAAAAGAACCGGCAGCTGGGGGGATGCCTGCAGACTTTCACACGTAACGGAAGTACCTTTGATACCGGCATGCATTATATCGGCAGCATGGACAAAGGCCAGGTATTGTACCAGTTTTTCAAATTCCTTGGCCTGACTGACAAACTCAGGCTGATCAGGATGGATGAAAGCGGCTATGATATCATCCGGTACAAGGATAAAGAGTACAGGTTCGCTATGGGGTACGAAAGGTTTATCGAGACCCTGCTGGAACAATTTCCCGGAGAACGTGATTCGCTCACGAAATATATCAGCAAACTGAAGGAGATCAACCAGACTGCCAGCGTCTATAATTTATGTGAATTAAAAGACGCCAACCCGGAATATTTTGAATACTACAGTACGGGAATGGATCCGTTCATGGATTCGATCATCAGCAATCCCGTTCTTAAAAAAGTGCTGTTAGGCCTGTCACCGCTTTATGCCGGAGAGAAAAGCCGGACTCCCCTGTATATTCCCATGATCATACATTCTTCCTTTATCAATAGTGCTTATCGGTTTATGGACGGGGGTGCCCAGATCAGTCACCTATTGGCAGATTCCATTCGCGGGAATGGAGGTGAAATCATAAATGAGGCCAGGGTAACCCGGTTGATTTTCAGGAATGAAAAGCTGACAGCCGCTGAGATCAATCATTCCGGTCAGATCGAAGGAAAGTATTTCATTGCCGATATTCATCCGAAACGGGTCTTGGAGCTTATTAACGGACCGCAGATTAGAATGTCCTATCGCAGGAGAATTGCCGGCATTGAAGAAACCTGCGGCATGTTCTCGCTGTACCTCTCGCTCCATGCAAACTCCTTCCGGTACAAAAACTATAACCTCTACTGCTACGATACGGATGATTACTGGGAAACCGGCAATTACGACACCCATAACTGGCCGCCCGGCTATATGGTACACTGCTCACCGGTTTCCGGCAATCCTGAATTCACCAATTCAGTTATCGTTAATACCTATATGAAATGGGAAGAGGTAAAACAATGGGAAAACACCACGGTTGAAAACAGGGGGACCGAATACATAGCTTTTAAGCAACGGAAGGCCGAAGTGCTGCTGGATCAGGTTGAGAAACAACTCCCGGGCCTTAAAAAATCAGTCAGGTTTTGGTATGCCTCAACACCCCTTACCTATCGCGACTACATCGGATCTTATGAAGGATCGGTATACGGCATCCAGCGGGATTATCACAATCCGCTGAAAACCATTATACTGCCAAAAACCCATATTCCGAACCTGTTTCTCACGGGCCAGAACACCGGCATTCACGGTGTTGTCGGTGTTACCATCGGTTCCGTGGTCACCTGCTCGGAATTGCTGGGCATGAATTATATATTAAACAAAATCCGCAATGCCTGAAAGAAAGCACAATCATTGGAACAGCAAGGTGCGATGGCTCCTGACCATCCTCTTCCTGTTGGCGGCCCTGGTGGTTTATTATGCCATTCAGGTTGCGGTTCATCCCCCTGCGGTCGCTGATCTGTCAATCGTTGACCGGGAACGTGAGAAGGCGGGAGAAAACCTTTACTTTTTTGGCAACAACTGGCTTCGGAAAAGTGAAAGCGGACTATGGGAGATGTACATCGAAGGAGAGCCTTTTGAAAGAGGCGTCGCTTTCGGCAAACTGACGAAGGAATTGTTGTATTACCAGGAGTCGGCATTTGTAGAACAGATCAGGGAGCTGGTTCCCTCCGAAGGATATCTGAAATTCCTGCGGTATTTCATTGCCTGGTTTAACCGCAACCTTGACAAACACATCACCGATGAATACAAGATGGAGATCTATGGTACGTCGTTTTCAGCCTCTCCCGAATTTGAATTCATCGGCACGGGATACCAACGGCAGTTGCATTACCATGCCGCCCATGATATTGGACATGCATTGAAAGGGCTGAATATGGTGGGCTGCACTTCATTTTCCTGCTGGGGTAATAAAAGTGCCGACTCCGCACTGCTGATCGGCCGCAATTTTGACTTCTATGCCGGACCGAAATTTGCCGAGAACAAGATCGTATGTTTCTATAAGCCTTCCGCGGGATACAAATTCATGATGATCACCTGGGCCGATATGACCGGCGTGGTTTCGGGCATGAATGAAAAAGGGCTGACCGTGACCCTGAATGCTGCAAAATCTTCCATACCGGGACAGGCTTCAACACCGGTGACATTGCTTGCGCGTGAGATCCTGCAGTATGCCTCCAGCCTGGACGAAGCCTTTGAGATCGCACGGAAACGGAAACTTTTTGTTTCCGAATCCCTGCTGGTGGGCTCTGCAACTGACGGCCAATCAGCCATCATAGAAAAATCACCCCGGCAATACGACAAGGTCGTGTCATCCGATAACCATATCGTTTGTGCCAATCATTTTCAGGGTGAAGTTTTTGCCACCGATAAGGCCAATCTGCGGAATATTCAGGGTTCTGACAGCCGGTACCGGTTTGACCGTATCCATGAACTGCTGCAACAGGATGATAAAATTGACGTAGCCGATGCGGTTTCCATATTGCGTAACCAGCTCGGCAGAGGGGATGCATTGCTGGGCATGGGAAATCCGATGGCGGTAAACCAGCTGATCGCTCATCATGCTGTTGTTTTTAAGCCTGAGAAACAACTGGCCTGGGTATCCTCATCGCCTTACCAGCTTGGCAAATTTGTCGCCTATGACCTGGGAAATATCTTTTCCCTGACCAAGGAGCAGATCACAGGCAACCGGGAAATCTATAACGGGTCATTGACCATTCCTGTTGACACTTTTCTGTTTTCGGCGGCTTATAAAGACTATATGAAATATCTTGAGATGACCTCACAGCTAAAGGCTTATTCCCGGGAGGGAAAGGTCCTGCCTCCTTCTTTCGAGAGCCTTTATGCCCAAACAAACCCGCAGTTATACCTTACTTATTTTCATCTCGGGGAGTATTTCATGGCAATGAAACAATTTGATAAGGCCTATGCTTTTTACCAGGCTGCCTTGGCCAGGGAGGTTGCAGGAATGGACCAGCGCAGGGGAATCAAAAAAAAATCAGAAAAGGCATTAAAAAAACTTCGTCATGCCCATACCGGAAATTGAAAAACAAAGCTTAAAAGAAATTGAGCGTTTTCAGGAAAAGGAACTGGAGAAATTCCTTCAATACCTGAGCCATCACTCGGTGTTTTACCAGCGTCATTTCAAGACCCATGGTATTGACATCGCAAAAATCAAAAGGCTGCAGGACCTGCAGTACATACCTCCCACGCGGAAGGAAGACCTGCAGTTAAACAATGATGATTTTATCTGTGTGCAGCGCAATCAGATCGTTGATTATATCACAACATCGGGAACATCCGGAAATCCGGTAACCTTTGCCATGACCGATCATGACCTGGATCGCCTGGCCTATAATGAATACCTGGGTTTCCGGTGTGCCGACTGCACCCGCAACGAGATCTTTCAGCTGATGACCACCATCGACCGCAGGTTTATGGCCGGCCTGGCCTATTTTTTAGGCTCACGCAGGTTGAAATCAGCCATGGTAAGGGTTGGCAACGGTATCCCCGAATTGCAGTGGGAAAGCATAAAGCGCTTTTCACCTACTGCGATCATAGCCGTACCGTCCTTTCTGATCAATATCATCGATTATGCCGAGAAAAACGGGATTGACCATCATGCTTCCGGTGTAACCAAGGCCATATGCATCGGTGATGCCCTGCGCCAGCATGATTTCTCCTTTAACACCCTGGGAAGAAAGATCAGCGAGCGTTGGCCGGAGTTGCAGTGCTATTCCACCTATGCCTCCACCGAAATGGCCACCTCATTCACGGAATGCAAATACGGAACAGGCGGACATCATCATCCCGAGCTGATCATTGTGGAATTCCTAGATGAAAAGGACAACCCGGTACGCGGAGGAGAGGCCGGTGAGGTAACCGTCACCACGCTGGGAGTCGAAGGCATGCCTTTGCTCAGGTTCAAGACAGGGGACATTTGCCGGGGTCATTATGAGCCATGCCGTTGCGGAAGAAATACGCTGCGGCTCGGACCGGTGATCGGGCGAAAGAACCAGATGATCAAATTCAAAGGGACAACCCTTTACCCTCCTGCCTTGTATGATGTCCTCGAAAACATTGAGGGTATTAAGAACTATGTCGTTGAAGTGTATACCAACGCCATCGGTACCGATGAAATCCTTATCAGGATCGGAGCTGACAATCCTTCGGAAAATTTCGAGAAAGCCATCAAAGACCATTTCAGGGCTAAACTCAGGGTAGCCCCTTCCGTTTCCTTTGAATCGTCTGATTACATTGCCAAACTGCAATACCCCAGCATGAGCCGTAAACCGGTGAAGCTGATCGACAGAAGGTAGGGAAGGTTTGAAAGTTTACAGATTGACAAGTTTACAGATTGACAAGTTTACAGATTGACAGGTTTACAGATTTGAAGATTTGCGGTGGACTTAAAACTATTTCCTTTCTATACAATTTCGTAACTTCGGATATCCTAAACCATCAAATAAAATGTTATGAAAATGGTCGGAAAAGCGACAGGATTCGGGTTCCGCAATTACTGGGCCGGTTCAGTTTACAATGCAATGAAAAGCTGGGCAGGCAGGAAATAAATATCAGGTTAAACCAAAAACGGTAAGAACATGAAAAAACTTGTATTCTTTCTGACAGGGCTGTTCTTCTTCAGTACAGCCGGCCTACTGGCTAATAAAACCAGTGTGGAGGTTAAGGCCCCGGCCGAAATCAAAAAGGGAACCGAGGTAACCCTTGTGATATCGGTTTTTCATAAAGGTAACAGCAAAACTCATCATTCCGACTGGGTTGTGTTGAAAGTCAACGGAAAAGAAATCAAGAAATGGCAATATGACAAAAACAACCTGCCTCCGGGCGGTGATTTTGTCCTTGAATTCAAATACACTGTCACGGAAGACATCACCGTGGAGGTACAGGGCAACTGCAACCTGCACGGCAGTACGGGCGTGGCGAAAACAACAGTGAAAGTCATTTAAATCCCTGAACCATGTATTCATTCATACTTCCCCTCGGGATCATTAACCTGTTGTTGGTATTGATCCAGATACTCGGCGGCCTGAAGGTGATAAAAGTCTCGTTCAAAACCCATAAATACCTTGGGATTGCGCTGGGTTTTTTTGCGTTGTTGCATGGAGCGATCGCTATTTTCTTTACCTGAAAGGAGTTTTGCCCTGACGGATCTTTAAGCATCACTCCGGGGTAGTCTGGTTTTTGCCCCGATGGGGATTGAAACACCCCGACGGGGTATTTTTTTGACAACCGGTTTTTTTTAACCGGAACAATATATTTATTTTATGATTTTAATACCGGAATGAAAAAGAGGATTTTGGCTACAAAAACATTGATCCAGGTTCGTTTCAGCGAAGTTGATTCGATGGGAGTTGTCTGGCACGGCAATTATATCAAATACTTTGAAGACGGACGTGAAGAGTTTGGCAACAAGTTCGGCATTAACTACCTGGATTTCCGAAACCGTGGCATCCTGATCCCGATCGTCCGGATGGTCTGTGATTATAAAAAACCCCTGGTATACGGTGATGCAGCTGTTGTGGAGACACGATTCGTCGACTGTGAGGCGGCCAAAATCCAGTATGAATATAGGCTCACCCATCACAAGACCCATGAGATCATTGCGACTGGTTCCAGCGTCCAGGTTTTCCTGAACCTGAACCGCGAATTGCTGCTGGACTTTCCGCCATTTTTTCTCGACTGGAAAAAAAGAAACGGCCTGCTGAACCCCAATTGAATTGAACGGAATCCTGCTTGGAAAATGAACTGTAAGAGAAACTATTTGTGACCGACGTTTTCATATCCTGCGACAATATCATTACTTCACTGGGTTTCACCACCGGGGAGAATGCTGCCGGCATGCTGGCTGACTCGACCGGCATCCGGTTGCATGAGGATGGCAGGATCTCTCCCGAACCTTTTTATGCTTCCCTTGTCGATACGCCGGGACTGCACGAAAGGTTTGCCGCTATCGCTGATCCCGGCCGGTATACACGTTTTGAACAAATGGCCATCTGTTCATTGCAGGAGGTCATGCCGGGCTCCGGTATCGACCCTGCTGACCCGGGAACGCTGTTTATCCTGTCGACCACCAAGGGAAACATTGACCTGCTTGAAAAAGACAAGGAACAGCAATTCGGAAAAGAAAGGATCTATCTTTGGCATACCGCAAAACTCCTGCAGGATTTCTTCACCTTCCGAAACGAACCTGTGGTTATATCAAACGCCTGCATTTCAGGCGTTCAGGCTATGATTACCGGGGTAAAGCTCATACGGGCCGGCCGCTATGATAATGTCGTCATTAACGGAACGGACATCGTATCGGAATTCGTGCTGTCGGGATTTAACTCTTTCAAATCTTTGAGTACCGGACCCTGCAGGCCTTTCGACAAAACCCGCGATGGATTGTCCCTGGGCGAAGGCTCAGGAACCGTCGTATTATCCAAAAGACCTGCCGGCGGAAATAATCTGAAGCCGGTGGTTGCCGGAGAAGGATTTTCCACCAACGATGCCAATCATATCTCAGGCCCTTCAAGAACTGGAGAGGGACTGTTCATCGCCATCGATTCCCTGCTGAAAAGGGATCCTGTATCCCCTGATTTTGTTTCGGCCCATGGAACAGCCACTCCCTATAATGATGAAATGGAATCCATTGCCCTTACCCGGGCCGGCTTGCAGGATGTGCCGGTAAACAGTTTCAAAGGCTACTGGGGTCATACCCTCGGCGCTGCCGGAATCATAGAAACCATAATGTGTCTTTACTCCATCAGAAACGGTGTCCTTTTTAACACCAAAGGCTATCGTGAGACGGGAGTGAGTCATCCGCTCCATATCATTGACAGGGCAATACACAGGGAAATCAACAGCTGTCTGAAAATAGCCTCCGGCTTTGGAGGCTGTAATGCAGCATTACTGATCCACAGGAAATGAATGAATGCTATATTATAAGCGATTACTGTTCAATCCGGAACCAGGAGGTCATCCTTCATGACCGGTCAGTGTTTTCTGATGCGGATGCAGGCTTTCAGGAATTTCTTAACGGCATTTATCAGCACTTTTCAGTTGCCTATCCCAAATTCCATAAAATGGATGCCCTGAGCAAACTGGGATTCCTGACTGCCGAATTGCTGCTCCGCGACAACGATATCCACCGGGCCTATGCGGGCAATGAAATCGGGATTTTCCTGATGAATTCCTCATCGTCACTGGATAGCGACAGGAACCATCAGGGCTCCATACTGGACCGTAATCAATATTTTCCCAGCCCGGCAGTGTTTGTCTATACACTGCCCAATATCGTGATCGGCGAGATCTGTATCCGGCACAAGATCACCGGTGAAGGAACTTTCTTTGTCGGTGAGCAATTCAATCCTTCTTTCCTGGCCGGCTATGTGAAAATATTACTGGACCAGGGCATCATCAGGTGTTGCCTGGCCGGATGGGTTGAAACAGAAGGCCATGATCGCGGATCGATGATGGTTTTAATCGAGAAAAGCGACAGACCTAATGCGGGAATTGCTATTTTTGAGGCGCAATCCGTACAAGAAATATATGAAAAGGTGAAAAGGTGAAAAAGTGAAAAAGTGAAAAGTGAAAATGATTATGGAACAGCTTATTCAAAAACTTAAGGAAGAGATCATTGAAGTCCTGAATTTATCGGAGATGAAGCCGGATGAAATCGATGCCAAAGCCCCTCTCTTTATCGACGGCCTCGGCCTTGATTCCATAGATGCCCTGGAGCTTACCGTTTTGCTTGAAAAAAAATACGGCCTGAAGATCCAGACCGCTGAGGAGGGTAAAAAAATCCTTTATTCCGTCAATTCAATGGCCGAATACATTACGGCCCATAAGAAGAGCTGATCTGACGGGTCTTTTTTCCGGAAAGGACCAGGGACACAGCCGTGCAATACAATTGATTAAACAATATACAGCAATCGGTGCCAGCAAGAGTATATGTAACCGGTATCGGCATTGTTTCCGCCATTGGCTTTGACTGCAGGGAAACAGAAGCTTCCCTGCAGGCATTGAAAAGCGGTATTGGCAGGATCACGCATCTCGACACCCTGTACCGAAACGAAATCCCCGTGGCCGAAGTAAAGGCCACCCATCCTGAGCTTGCAGCCATAGCCGGGATTCCTGAAAACGGGCTTTATTCGAGGACCTCACTGATGGGCATTATTGCAGCACGGCAGGCTCTTGCGCATTCGCGGACTGCCGATGTTTCCCTTGCCAGGACCGGACTGATATCCGCCACTACCGTCGGGGGAATGGACCGGAGCGAAAAGTTTTATAAGCATTTCATGAAAAACAACCTCCGGGGCAGGCTGAGGGATATCATAACCCATGATTGCGGTGACCATGCCGAAAAAATGGCAGATCTTCTGGGGATCAGGGATTACGTATCCACCATCAGCACGGCGTGTTCTTCTTCAGCCAATGCACTGCTGGTGGGGACCCGGCTGATAAAGAACGGCATGCTCGACAGGGTGCTGGCGGGCGGCACGGATGCCCTGACCCTGTTTACGCTGAATGGTTTTAACAGCCTGATGATCCTCGATAAAAACGGGTGCAGGCCTTTTGATGAAAACCGGAACGGGCTCACCCTCGGTGAAGGTTCCGGCTTTCTTATGCTCGAGTCTGAGCGGTTGGTTGAAAAAGAAAACAAAACCGTTTTATGTGAAATTTCAGGA
This sequence comes from uncultured Bacteroidales bacterium, assembly GCA_964390385.1. GTDB lineage: Bacteria > Bacteroidota > Bacteroidia > Bacteroidales > UBA10428 > UBA5072. The sequence continues at coordinate 22,869 of CAYMJH010000014.1, forward strand.
TATGGCAATGCATGCGATGCCTTTCACCAGACAGCTTCTTCTCCTGAAGGAGACGGGGCCTTTCTTGCCATGAAGAAAGCCCTTGAAATGGCCGGTCTTGACCCGCACACCATCGATTATATCAATGCGCACGGGACAGGAACCAGGAACAATGATCTGTCTGAAGGGAAAGCCATTGAAAGGATTTTTGGTGATGCCGTGCCGCCGTGCAGTTCAACCAAGTCCTATACAGGCCATACCCTCGGAGCGGCAGGCGCCATCGAAGCCGTTCTTTGTGTTCTGGCGCTTCAACACCGGTGGATCTATCCCAACCTTTTCTTCAGTCAGCGAATGGCAGAGCTGACATTTTCTCCGGTCACGGGCTTTCAATACAACCTGCCCGTGCGGCATATCCTGTCAAATTCCTTCGGCTTCGGGGGCAACAATGCCAGTTTAATATTTTCAGCGGTCTGAGATGAAAGCTTATATTCAGGGCATCGGAGCGGTCACCCCGCAAAAGACATTTTCCGGCGACGGATTCCTGCAGGAAGTGACGGAATACCGTGATGCCCGTTACCTGAAATGCATAGAGCCGGCCTATGGTGATTTCATCGATCCCATGGCTTCAAGGCGCATGAGCCGCATCGTTAAAATGGGCGTTTGTGCTGCAATGAAATGCCTGCGGGAGGCGGGGATTGAAAACCCGGATGCCATCATCACCGGAACAGGCCTGGGCTGCATTGAAGATACCGAGAAATTCCTGGGCTCAGTCTATGCCAATGACGAACAGCTGCTGAATCCCACTCCCTTTATCCAGTCGACTCACAATACGGTTGCAGCCGCCATCGCCCTTAAACTGAAATGCAAAGGCTTTAACAACACATATGTGCACCGCGGCTTTTCCTTCGAAAGCGCTTTGCTCGACGGTATGATGCTGCTGCAGGAAGGGGCTGCATCGCACGTACTTGCCGGCGGAATGGATGAGCTGACCTCCAATTCTTTCATCATTACGGATCGGCTGGGCTTTTGGAAAAGGCAAGGCATTGATAATCTCAGGCTGCTGGACTGTCAAACCAGAGGAAGCCTGGCAGGGGAGGGGACAGTTTTCTTTACCCTGGGTGACCGGATGAATGAAAAATCACTGGCCTCCGTCAGCAATGTCAGCCTGCTTTATAAGCCAAAGCATGCCGATGAAGTGATCAATAAAATATCCGGTTTCATTCAGCAATCGGCCGGCCATACCGGTAATATTGACCTTGTCATGCTCGGACTGAACGGGGACAGGATGCAGGATGAAATATACAGGCAGTTGAGCAGTGGCCTTTTCAGCGGGATCCCCTGCACCTATTACAAACATCTGTGCGGCGAGTACGATACCTCCCTGTCCTTTGCCCTTTACCTTGCAGCCATGATCATCAGGGATCAGCATGTTCCGGAGGTGCTGAGGTACGACAACAGGCCTGTGGGAAAAATCAGGAATGTGCTACTATACAACCAGGTCAGGAACATAAACCATACCCTGCTGCTTGTTTCATCATGCTGAGGTATCCTAAAATACTGCTTGTTTCTGTTGGCCTGCTTATGCTTGCCGGAATCACGGACTACTTTACCGGCATCTCTCTCTGGTGGTATGCTGGCATTATTCTTGTAACGATTGGCATACTGGCGTACGGATCCGTATACATCCATTCGGGATTTTATACAGCGGTCATCTGTTTTCCCGACCGGGATGAAAAGGTCATCGCCCTGACCTTTGATGACGGTCCGGATGAACGGGTGACGCCCCGGGTGCTGGATGTATTGAAGAGCCACGGGATCGGAGCGGCTTTTTTCTGCGTGGGATCGAAAGTCTTCCGTTATCCGGAGATCATCGGGCGCATGGATGCTGAAGGCCACATCATCGGCGGGCACACTTATTCGCATCATACCTTTTTCGATCTTTTTTCCGTAAGGAAAATGACGGAAGAGATGACGAAAACCGAAAAGATCATCCGGCGGATCATCCGGAAAAAGATCAGGATGTTCCGCCCCGTGTATGGGGTTACGAATCCCATGCTGGCCAAGGCTTTGAATAAAATGAACTATACAGCCATCGGATGGAGTCTCAGGTCAAGAGATACGGTCATTCACGACGGACAGAAGCTTTTTGACAGGCTCACCGGGCGGCTCGGAAAATCGGAAATCATCCTGTTGCATGATACCAAAATGCATATGGTACCGGTTTTGGATAAATTCATCATCTTTGCCAAAGAAAACCATTACAGGTTTGAGCGGCTTGACAAATTAACGGGGATTGAAGCTTATGAATAGGACATTGAACTATTTCACCGGATTGATGCTGATCATCCTTCCCTGCCGGTTGCCGGCACAGGAAGCTTACAAACCCATGGGTGACACAGCGGTTTTTAAGCACAAACTGGCTGACATGTCAGCATCAACCCTCACCATTGTCAGCGATTTCGTTCAGGAGAAGAACCTGAGCATACTGTCTGAAAAGATCATCTCCAAAGGCCGGTTCCTGTTCAAAAAGGAAAACAACATCCGCTGGGAATACACGGAACCCACACAATACCTCATCATCATCAGCAACAACCAACTGTTCACCCGGGATGAAAGGAACCAGAAAGTGTATGACCTTCAGACCAACAAGATGTTCCAGGAGATGAACCGGTTCATCAGCGGATGCATCCGGGGAGATATCCTGAAGAATGACAAGGAGTATGTCATTGAATACTTTGAAAGCAGCAGTCGGTACTACGTAAAGCTTGTCCCCCGGAACGAAAAAATGAAACAAATGCTGCAAGAGGTACAGATCTATTTCGACAGGAGCGATCTGACGGTTGCAGGCCTTAAGATGGTGGAATCGGGAGAAGACTATACCAAAATAAATTTCATTAACAAAAAACTGAACACTGATATCCCCCTTGAAAAATTCAGCTTTAATTAGCCTGCTGCTATTGCTGTGTGGTTGTTCAGTCACCCTGCCGGGCCATTATCAGCGTTTGTCCGTTGCCGGCGATCCGGCAGCAGGATTAATACCCTGGTTCAGGGGAGAAGGCCACCCCGTCCTGTATAAGGCGGCCATTGACGCAATGAAGAACCATTTCAGCGGACTGATGGTGATAAAGCCTGTAACGGAAGATAGTCACCGGGTGGTTTTTGTCACGGAAACGGGCATTAAGATCTTTGATATGGAGTTCTTCCGGAACGGGGATTTCATTTTGCATTATTGTATCGAAGTCCTGAACAGAAAGCCGGTCATTCATACATTACGAAATGATGTTGGCCTGATGATCCGCAATGTACCTGACCGGGATAAAAAGATAAAGGTTTTTACAGACCGTGAAAGCAGTCAGAGCGTGATGTTGCAGCGGTCGGGACCGGGTGCGGCATATTATTTCACGGGGGCCGGAAAACATCGCGTGAATGAGATCATTCAGCGGTCTGCTGCGGGAAAGAAAGTCAATTTGCGCTTTTACAGCCAGAACGATGACCGGCTTGATTCGGTGAAGATATCGCATTATAACATCAAACTGGAAATTCATTTATCCACCTTGCATGAAAACAGAACAGGGGTTTCTGAATGATCTGTATTCGATCCAAGACACTTGGGAAAACCTTGCCGAAAACAAGGTTACCCACCTGGTTGCACTGAATCCTTCGCATGGGATATTCAATGGCCATTTCCCCGGCAATCCGGTATTACCGGGCGTCTGCACGGTTCAGATCGTGAAGGAACTGCTGGCCCATTACTTGAAAAATGAGGTGCTGCTGAAAAAGGCCGGAACTATTAAATACCTGTCGTTTATCAATCCGCAGGCAAACCGGTTGATCAACTTTGAGATTCAGTTTAAAGAGACCGATAAAGGCCGGCTGACCTGCAGCGCAAAGGTGTTTTTTGAAGCAACGGTTTTCTGCAGTTTCAAAGGGGAGTTTGAAAAAATCCCCTGAATCCCCGGTGTAAGACGTTTGCAGTTTCCATTTGTTATTTCGTCATCCGCATAATGATGCCGCAAGGCACAGTCTTTTATGCCGGCCTTATCCCTGCGGAGGGGATTCCAGCAAGATCCTCATTTCACAGGCTGCCAATAATGATTGGTTCTGCCATATCTTTCCGGTTACGATGGTATAACCGAGCAATTCGTTCTCGATGGTGATCTCCGATTCGATCGCGGTGTTGACGGCAGGCAGGGAATGAATGAACAGGTTTTTGATGGCGCCGATGTAACCCCGTGCCACTTGCTGCCGTGCCGACAATTGCCGGTATCCGGTATAGGCTGCGGCCGTCTGGGCAATGCATTCCATCAGGCCTGATTCCTGGAAGAGTCCGTTGTGGCATAAGACATTGGATTCGCTGATGAACAGCTCTCCCCTGGCGGACCTGTCACCGGCATCCAAAAGCCGGTCGATCATCACAAAGGGCGGGCGCTGCGGGATCAATTCGTGTATGGGGCAATCAAAAGGCTTCATATCTCTATTATCCATTAACCATTAACCATTATCCATTATCCATTACATTACCAGGTATTCCCACAGCGGGCCTTTTTTATTCCTTTTCCGCATCCGCATCATGATATCCGACAAATCTTCGTCGGGGAATATCCATCGCTTTCCCGATTGCCGGGCTTGCTCCTTCAGGGTTGCCAGTTCGATGTCTTTGGACACATAATAAACGGGCTCGAGCAACGGATCGCTTTCCGTTACCACGCCCTCCTGCAATGCGATCTCGTGCAAGCGGGTGCCCGGATAAATCCGCATCCCGATGAAAGGAAAGAATACCGACCGCTCGATTTTTTTTGCGTTTTCGAAGGTTTCTGCCAGGGTTTTTCTCGTTTCGCCATATCCCCCGAGAATGAGGAAGTGCGCAAAGTCGATCTCCAGCTCATTGCAAATTATGCAAATATCCAGGATATCATCAACGGTAAAGGGTTTTCCGTAGTTTTTCAGCATGGCATCGGACAAGGACTCGGTGCCGAATTCAATATGCCGGAGTCCGGCCTGTTTCATTTTTTCCAGCAATTTGCGGTCAATATTGGCAAAATTGAAATACCCTCCCCAGTGCAGGTTGAGATTGGAGGCGATCAGGCGTTCAGCCAGTTCATAATTGAAAGGGTTGGAGATATTGAAAACGGAGTCGGTGAAGAATACATAATCGATTTTATATTGATGGTGAAGGTCGGAAAGCGTTTTTACGATTTGCCCGGGTTGGAGGGTGCGTACGGTGTGTCCCTCAATGAGAGGATAAGTGCAATAGATGCAATGGTAGGGACAACCGCGCTTGGTTTGTATATTCAGCATACCGCTATGCTGCCAGTAATAATCCACCAGGCTTTCTTCAAAGGCCAGGACCGGTGCCTTGAAGTGGCGGTTTCTCTTGTTGATCACCAGGCGGTTGTTCTTTTTGTACAACAGGCCGTCTATGGGCGAAACATCCTGGTGATGCTCCAATGCCCCCAGCAGCCGGTAAAGGCTTTCCTCCCCTTCTCCGTAAATGCCGAAATCCGGTTCCAGGGTTTTATATAGCAGTTCAGGGTAGATGGAAAACCCGGATCCCCCGATGATGATGACCGGCTTGCCGAATTTACGGGTATGGTCAATGATCTGCCGGTAATGGGAAATAAAACTTTCCTGTTTATATATATTGACATCGTCGATATTGCGAAGGGATATGCCGACATAATCAGGATTTACCTGCGAAAGCAGGCCGGCATAATCGTCGAATGAGGCGGTCATGAAATCGAATACACTGACTTCCAGGTCAGGCATGGCTTCTGCAAGATAAGCCTTCAGGTAGGATATCCCGAGCGGATACACGGGGTAGGGTTGTGTGTGCCGGTTGGCAGAGACCAGTATCAGTTTTTTACGGCTCATCGGTTTGCCAGAAATCATAATAGTTGAACCATTGCAAAGGATATTTCCGGATGATTTTCTCCCATTCGCAAATATAGTCTTTTATTATGGCCAGGATGGTCTGGTTTCTTTTCAAGGGCATCCCTTGTTGTTCGTAACGCCTTGGCGGCGAAGCGTAAAAGTGGTAGCGGCTTTTTCCCTCTTTCATGGCAAAAACAAAGGACACCGGCACATTGTATTTCATGGCCAGGTAAAAAGGTCCGGTAGGGAAAAAGGCTTTCTCCCCGAGGAATTCAGCCTGCATGATCTTACTTCCCTTTACAAATCTGTCGCCATGAATGCAGACGATCTGTTTTTCGGTGAGGGCTTTGTTGATCTCGTAGATATGGGAATTGTCCCCTTTGATCACAATGATGTTGAAACTTCTTTTGGTAAAGGAAGAAAGGTAATCCTTGATCTTTTCATGCTCGGCATCAAGCATAATGATATGCACGGTGGTCTTAAGCCGTTCCAGCATATGCCCTGCCATTTCAAAGTTGCCGATATGTGCGCTTACCAGCAATCCTCCCCTGCCTTCCTGCACCATGTTGTGAAGGTATTGTTCCCCTTCATAGGCAAAAACGAATTCAGTTTTAAAACCTGCCATGACAGCTGTTCTGTCGAGGAGTACCTGGCCGAATGTATAATAATTCCGGTACACAGAGCGCACAGACCGGAGAATGCCATAGCGCAGCCTTTTCCGGTAGAAGGAGAAAATATTCCCGAAGGAACCGGGTGAGAAAACGAAGAAATAGAAGGCAACAAAGCGAAGCAGGAAATAAGCCGGCTGGAGCCCTGAATATTTCAGGATGCTGACAAAGATCTTATATCCTGTCAGGCCGCCTCTTGTTTTCCCTTTCCAGGAATCCACAGTAAGCTATTTCTTTTGAATGCAGTTATGGATATAATCGTAGAGATGTTGCAGGGTCCTGATGGAGGTCATTTCTTCGCCTTTCAGGGTCAGTCCGAATTCCTTCTGAACAATTACCGCGATATCCACAAAATCAAGACTTTCAAGGCCGAGATCATTCTTAAGGTGGGCGGAAGGAGTGATCTTGCCTTCCTCTATTTCAAATTCCTCAACCAGAAAACCATTGATAGTCTTTATGATGTCTTCCCTGTTCATAGATAAAATGATGATGGCAAAGTTAATGATACTTTTTAATAATCAAACAGGAGTTGGTTCCTCCGAATCCGAATGAATTCGATAAGAAGGTGTTAATTTCAACGGGGGTGGTTTTCCTGGCAATATTCAGTTTGGCTGAGAACTCGTCAGGTTCTTCGAAGTTGATGTTGGGAGCCACGAAAGAATGCTGCATCATCAGCAGGGAATAAACGATCTCACTGGCGCCGGCCATCCACATTTCATGTCCGGTCATCGATTTGGTGGAGGAGACCAGGGGTTTATGCCGGCCGAAAATATGGTCAATGGCTTTGGCTTCGTTCTGGTCGCCGATGGGGGTTGAAGTCGCATGGGCATTGATATAGCCGATTTGACCCGGATCCGTGCCGGCATCTTTAAGGGCCATGTTGATGGCCCTGATCGGGCCGTCAACATCGGGAACGGAAATATGGACCCCGTCGGAGGAAAATCCGTAACCGATGACTTCAGCCAGGATAGGTGCCCCTCTTTTCAAGGCATGATCAAGGTCTTCGAGGATCACGGTGGCGGCGCCTCCGCTGGGCACAAGTCCGTCCCTGCCTTTGTCAAACGGCCTGGATGCCTTTTCGGGTGCAGCCTCGAGTTTTGAAAAAGCACCCAGTGCATCGAAACTGCCGACGCAGAATAAATTCACTTCCTGCGATCCTCCGCACAGGATGGTATGCTGATACCCGTGGCGGATCATCAGATAGCCCATGCCAATGGCGTGGGAACCGCTTGCGCA
>CAYMJH010000015.1:0-8031 GCA_964390385.1 uncultured Bacteroidales bacterium
GGCCTGGCATCCCCGGACTCAGACGGGTCTTTCAGCCTTATTTCAGGGCCCAATCCGTTCCCCGAAATCACTGTCCTGGGTTTTTTGCTGGACGAATATCAACCGGTACAGCTCCATGTATATGACGGGCTGGGCAGCCTGATATACCGTGAGACGACATATGCAAAACCGGGCCGGAATATCTTCCGCTTTACGGGGGCTGACCTGAGCCCGGGCTGTTACTTCTATTCCATCCTGAAAAATAAGGTCAGGCTTACCGGGAAACTGATCAAATCGCGGTAAGCCACATATACTGGTTGACAGGTTTACAGGTTTACAGATTGACAGGTTTACAGATTTACAGGTTTACAGGTTTACAGATTTACAAGTTTACAGGTTGACAGATTCACTTTTCACTTTTCACTTTTCACTGTTCACTGTTTATTGTCTTTGGATATTTCATCATAAAATCCTATCTTTAAGAAAAGTACAAGGGAAAGATAAGGAGGGTTGAATGTTTATGACACGGAAAAACATCAACAGGTCTTTTTCGATCAGGCTATTACTACTTTCCGGTTTTGTGGCCGCCGGCGCTGTCTTGCCACGGACAGGCTGGTCTCAGTTCGGCGGCTTTAAATTCGAGAATATTTCAGCCTATAACGGACTCTCCCAGAACACCATCACCAGCATTGCCCAGGATCAATACGGATTCATGTGGTTTGGGACCTTTAACGGACTGAACCGCTATGACGGATATGATTTCAGGGTTTACCTTATGGACAGGAATAATCCGAGAAGCCTGAGTTCAAGCCGGATAACTGACCTGTTTTCCGATGCCCGGGGCAATCTATGGATATGGACGATTGACGGTATAGACCGTTATAACTATGAAACCGACGACTTTGATCATTTTACGATAAATCAGTTATCACAGCAAATCCTGGAGGGATTTGAGCGACGGAACAGGCCACAGATTTTTAAGTATGAAAACCACCGTTTCAGGTTCTATTATAACCAGGAGCGCACTTTTACCTATACTAACCTGTTAACCGGCGACAGCACCAAAGATGTTGTCAACCTGGATGACCCGTATGGAATACGTGACAATTACCTGATCAGCATGTTTATCGACCGATATCACTCGCTTTGGGTGGGATCCTTCAGCTCAGGCGTCTACTATGCCGACCTGCAACGCAAAAAGTTTAATCATTACCTGCTGTCAGGCGAAAATACCATCATCAATAATATCCGCGCTATTCATCAGTATGCCTATCAAAAGGATACGCTGTGGCTGGGAACAAGAGACCAGGGGCTGATCGAATTTGACAGGCGTACAAAAAAAATACTGCGTCACTACCAGTACGATCCGTTACGGAAGAATTCCCTGGTTTATAACGATATACGAAAGATCTTTCAGGACAGCAAGGGCTTTTTGTGGATCGGTACCAAGGGCGGCGTCGACAGGTTTGATCCCGTGACGGAACGGTTTTTCAATATCATGAAAGGTACAGGCAACGACAACCGGTATTATATTTTTGACATTTATGAAGATCATTATGGCGCCATCTGGATAGCAACATTCGCAGGGCTCCACCAGTATGACGATAGAACAAACAGTGTCATCCGGTATGGAGAAGAGGAAGGCGTCTATGCCGATAATTCCATCCGCTTTATCCGGGAAGACAACCAGTTAAATTTGTGGATTGGGACGGAAGTAGGCGGATTAACGATGCTGAAGAGGAAACCTGTTACGGGTGATAAGGCCGCGTTTGTATCGGTGCGGTTCTCCAACGATCCTGAAGATGATAACAGTTTGAGCAATAACCGTTTATATTCGGTATGCAAGGACATTGAAGGAACCATGTGGTTTGGCTCTGCCGCCGGGCTTAACCGGTACAATCCTGCCGGCAATAATTTTACCGTCATCAGCAAGAACAACGGACTGCCCGATGACATGATACTGGGCATACTGAGTGACCAAAAAGGGCATATTTGGGTCAGTCATAAAAGGGGGATCTCGAAAATAAACAAACAGTCTCTCGAAGTTATTAATTATTCACTGCGTGACGGGTTGCAGGACAATGAATTCAATGAAGATGCCTATTGGATGAACCCCGTAACGGGAGAAATGTTTTTTGGAGGGCCCAAGGGATTCAACAGTTTTTATGCCGACAGTATCGTTGAAAATGACATTCTTCCGGTCATGATGATCACCGACCTGATCATTAATGGTGAAACGGTGAATATAAACGATACCGTTAACGGGAAGGTCCTGTTAAAAACGAATATTTTTTTAACGAAAGAAATTACCCTGACTCCTAAGGAAAAATCGTTGTCGCTGGTGTTTGCAGGATTGAATTATGCCAATCCGGGCAATCATAAATATGCCTATATGATGGAAGGCTTTGACCTCGACTGGATCTATACGGATGCAAAAATGCGCAGGGCATCTTATACCAATCTTTCCCCCGGCAGTTATACCTTTAAGGTGAAAGCATGTAACAGCGACGGGATGTGGAGCGATAACCCGGCGGTATTGAAAATCATTGTCCTGCCTCCTTTCTGGATGACCTGGTGGTTCCGTTTGTTGTTAATTGTTTTCATCGCCGGGACCGCAGCTTTGTTTTTTTATTACCGGATCAGTCATTTCAGGAAGCTGAATATTATGCTGGAAGAGAAAGTAAGCCGGCGCACCCGTGAATTAAAGGAAAGCAACGAAAAAATAACCGCGCAGTACCAGGAGATTATTGATCAGAACAAGGTGATCCTGCATAAAAATGAAGAAATCACCTCCCAGGCCGAATTGCTTGAAGAGCAGAAAGCTAAAATTGAAAAAGCCTTCAGCGAGCTGGATATTTACCGTAATAACCTGGAACAACTGGTGGAAGAAAGGACAAAAGAATTATTGCTGGCCAAGGAAAAAGCAGAAGAATCAGACCGCCTGAAATCATCGTTTCTGGCTAACCTTTCTCATGAGATCAGGACTCCGCTGAATGCCATCATCGGCTTCTCTTCCATGTTGGGAGAAGAGGAATTAACCGATGCCGAACGCGATCTTTACAATTCCATCATTCGAAACGGCAGCAACAACTTGCTGGAATTGATCAATGACATACTGGACATTTCCCAGATTGAAGCCGGTCAGTTAAAAATTGCGCAAAGGCCGGTGTTGATAAGCACTTTGGCAGATAATGTCATGGGGCTCTATAACTTGTTCATGCAGCGGCTGGATAACACGGCCGCCAAAAAATTAAAATTCAGGGTCAATATTGATGAAGAGCTTTTGCATACCGAGATCATCACAGATCAGTTCAGGCTGGAACAAATCATTTCCAACCTCATCAGCAATGCCATCAAGTTTACTGACCAGGGTACCATCGAGTTTGGATGCACAAAAATGCCCGGCAACAAGATGCTCGAGTTCTATGTGAAAGACACCGGCATAGGCATTAAGGAAGAGCATCAGACGATCATATTTGAACGTTTCCGAAAACTTGAGGACGATATAACACAGGTGCGCAGGGGAACAGGACTGGGCCTGGCCATTTCGTCGCAACTGGTGAGTCTGCTGGGGGGGGCCATATCGCTAAACTCCGTCCCCGGAAAAGGATCTGTGTTTTATTTCACCCTGCCCCTGGTTGCATCGGAAGCCCCTGACAAGGCAGTTCAGACCGGGATCCGGTCCAATGCCATACCTGACCTGAGCCATTACAATATCCTGGTGGCCGAAGATGACCTTTCCAATTTTCTATACCTTGAAAAACTGCTGAAAAAAACCGGGGCCGGAATCCTCCATGCCAACAACGGCCAGGAAGTACTGGATATCCTCCAGCAATCGGACAGGGTAAGGCTTATTCTTATGGATATAAAAATGCCCGTGATGGATGGCATTAAATCTATCCGTGAAATCAAGAAGAAGAACATTAAAGTTCCCGTAATCGCCCAGACGGCTTATGCATTCCCTGATGAAATTGAAAAGATCAGGCAGGAAGGATTTGACAACCTGATAACGAAACCCATTGTGGCGGAGAATCTGTACCGGATCTTAACGCAGCTGTTAGCTTAAATTCCTCTGATATATCCCGTCTCCGGCATACCCCGACGGGGTTTTCAACACCCCGTCGGGGTATGCCGGAATCAGAACACTACGGATAACTGCAACGTGATATTCCTGGGAGGCCTGATGTCGCCAGGCCTTCCGATGTACTCCCGGTTAAACAGGTTTTTGGTGATAACAGCGACTTCCGATCGTTTTGTCATGCGATAGGAAATCCGGTGGTCCAATACCACATGGCCTTCCTTGTGTTGCTCGCGGTAATCAGGATACCCGGGCAATATCATATTACCCAACACCGGATCAATGAAAACGCGATCGATGTTTTTCATGTAACTGTTATACAGCAATGCAATGCCCGAAGAAAATTTCTTCCAGTCCAGTTCAAGATCAGCTTTTACAGCATGCTGAAAGCGGTATTTCAGTATAGGGCTGCCCGACGACGAGCTGGTGGTGGAAGCGTCATAGTCCATGTCAACGGGATATAAATAAGTGTAACCGGCCTGAAAGGTAACCGGAACCGTGAATATTTTACCGGTCGCTCCCAGCGATATTTCCACTCCCGTGATCTGTGCATTGCCTATATTCAATGCCTTGAACCCGACATGATCCAGAGTCGGAAACAGAACCGAATCGGGCTTGTAAAAGCCAAACGTGAACTCGATCATGTCGTTATAGCGTGACCGGAACAATGAAAAATCGAGAAAACCATTCCAGCTCTTTGCATGAAATCCCTGTTTGATTCCAATCTCAGCGCTCCAGCCTGTTTCCGATACAAGATCAGGGTTTGGGAAAATACGCATGGAGCTGAGGCTGGTGGCGGTGTATTTTTCGGCAATGGACGGAAACCTGTACCCTTGCCCGAATGAAGCCCTCAGAAATGTGTAACTCGCAGCATGATAGTTGATCCCGGTGCGGAAAACCGGTTTTGAAAATTCCGTATAATCATCCAGTTGATAGGTTTCGAACCGCAGTCCCAGTGAACCTTTTAGCCTTCGCAGTATTTCACCGTCCAACTGGGCATAAACCGAAGCGTTCAGGCTTGTATGGTCGGCATACAACTGCGAATTGACGTCGGCATAGGAGGCCGAGGCCCCCGCGCTGAGATTAAAAGGCTTGCGGAAGCTCTTATGGTATTTGTATTCACTGTAATAAAGCGCTGCCTCATTATCCTTGTCCGGGGCATCCTCATACACGTTGTTTACCTTGAAATATCGTGCTTTCAGTGTATGCTTGCCTCCTTTGTCGTTAAAATAGGATATAGTGGGATCAACATTCAGGCGGAGTCCCTTTACCCGGGCAATGGCCGACATATTCTGCCTGTATGCGCCAGAATCGGCATCCTGCCATAAAAAGAAGTCAATTTTGTCGAGGATCATCGCATTGGTGTTCACCCCGTACGAAAGTCCCTTCACTTTCTTATCCCTGTAATGGAGATTCAGATTCATCCGGCCTCTTTTCTCCCATTCGTTTTCACGGTAGCCCCCGTCATAAAACATGTGGCATCCTGACACCACCTCCAGGTTACCGGCCTTGCGCGAATGAAAAGCGCTTGCCCCGGAGAATACAGGCTGGTTGTCCCACCAGACCATGGAAGAACGTTTGGGATTCATATAGATGCCGTTAAAAAGGGTGACCTTCGTCAAGGGTTCTTCTTTCGGGTAAGCCGTCCGCACATTGATGGTTCCGTTCAAGGCAGAGGAACCATATAAAACAGAGGAAGCTCCCTTTATGATTTCAACCCGGGAGATATTTTCCACAGGCAGATAATCCCATTTCACATCACCGGCATCGGGCGAAAGGATGGGCAACTCATCAACCAGTACCAGCACCCTGCTTCCGGCGCCGTAGCTGTATCCGCTGCCGCCCCTGATGCGGGGCTGTCCATCGAGAACATCCACCCCCGGGGTCTGGTTAATAACCGATTCCAGGGAGGTGGTGCCGGTAGCTGAAATCATTTCCGCCCTGATAATGTCCATGGATACAATAACGTCGGTTATCTTCTGTTCATATTTGCCTGCACTCACAACGATCTCATCCAGCAACAGCATGGCCGCATTTAACCGTATATCCAGGTTCACCGAATCGGCAGGTTTCAGGTCAACGCTGACCTGTTTCGGATGATAGCCCATGTGGCCAAAATGCAATGCATGACGGCCGGGAATGATTTCAAGTCTGAAGGCTCCTGAGGCATTCGAAACCATGCCTGTTGCTGAATCCAACAGGACCGTCGAGCCTGCCAGCGGCTGACCGGTTGTCGCATCCGTTATCGTCCCGGTAACGGAGGCATGCTGCTGGGCCCTTAACAAAGGGCCGAAAAGAAGGTGCATGCCTAATATCAGCAAGAGGTTCTTCATGGCAAATCATTCATAACCTAAAGCAGGTTGCAGGTCTGAACCAAAAGGCAGAAAAAATAAATGTATGAATTTAATGGGTGCTGAACTAATATTTCAGGGGAAAATTTGCCCTGACTCATGAAAGAGCTCATGCTTTATCTCCGGTTATGAAAAGGTGAAATCAGGGTTATAATAACCGGGTGGCTCAATTTGGAATGTCATTCGAGGATGATGTGATTTAACAAGATGGTAACGGAGGAAGACATAGGGTTAAGTCTTTCTGAAAGGTCACATTACTGACAAGAACGTTCATCAAGTCAAATCATTAAACCCCCTGCTATGAAAACAATATCCCTGCTGTTCGGCATTTTTATCCTGGCGATGCTGTTTCTTGGCTTTTCGTTCAGCAAAGAAAACACTGTAATAAAGTCAGCAGAGCCGCCTGACGATACTCTAGTTTTTACAGACGGTACCTATGACGGAGAATCGCAGGCGCAATACACCAGTGAACAGTTCTGGGGACATACGCGGATTACCATAAACAACAACGTGTTTACAGGTATATATTTTACCATCAGGGATAGCAACCTGCATGAGGTTGTTGATTCCATTTACGGGGTGCATCATTACTCTTCCATACCAGCTTATATGCAACAGTGCGTGAATGAAGACCATGCTATAAAAATATATCCCCGGCAACTGCTGAAAAGTCAGCGCTTGCAGGAAGTTGATTGTATCACAGGTGCCACCTGGTCCTATAATATATTTATTGCCTCCACAAACGAGGCATTGAAAAAAGCTCTACCGGCATTATTCAATGAAAGCGCCCTGGAGAAAAGCGATATTACACTCACATTATGGCCCAATCCCTTCCGTACCGGAATCAATATGGAATATAACCTGTCCGGCCTTTCGCATGTTATGCTGGATATTTACGACAACCGGGGCAGGTTAACAAGGCAACTGGTCGATGAGCACCAGAAAGCTGGTAATCACAGGATTGAGTGGGATGACTTTCCCTCAGCAGGTATCTATTATTGCCGGATAAAGGTTGACGGCAAGGCATTCTGCAACAAGATCATCCATATAAAATGAAAATTATTCTCTGCGCTTCATGGTGTTCCGGATCCTTTTCAGCACCAACAGATAATAAACGGTGAAACAGGCCGGACAAAACGGTGGCTTTTGCTATTGCCTGTTGAACAAAACACCTATATAAAGACGCGGTCCGGAGGCAAAGTCCCTTTCGCCTGACGTAAACACGGGGATCAGGTAATCCGCTTTCATGACCAGGGTCAATTTCGATTTCAGGGCATATTCAATGCTTACTGCAGGTGATGCCAGCATCACCGGGTATTTACGGTATATGATCCTGTCGATTTCATCATCACCGGTGTTGACCTCGATGAATTGCAGTTCATTCACCTTACCACCGCCCAGGGTGAAGCTCAGTATGGGGTGTATTTTTTTTCCCGTAATCTGATACCCCAACAGCAGTCCTCCCCATCCCAGTTTAAAGCTTCCTTCCTTTTGCGGGTAGTTAAAATAGGAAGCATATCCTTCGGTGCCGAATCTGAAATGACGGCCCGGGGTAAAGGTCAACTGGCCTCCGATCCCAAAACAGGCGCCGGTTATTTTCTTCGGTGAGCGTTCGACGGCAAG